>NZ_JAULUC010000034.1:0-55052 GCF_052851275.1 Burkholderia sp. SR8 | reverse complement strand
GCCGCGCGTTCCTCCGGCGTCAGATTCGGGTTGTTCGCGGCGGCCTTTGCTGCATCGGCTTCCGCCGCGCGATGCGCGACGAATGTCCCCGCCTGATTGATAAACTGGCTCGTAATGTCGAATCCGGCCTGAATCTTGTCCTTGTCGAAGATCGGCGCGAGCGCACCGCCAGTGTTCGACGTATCGCGATTGACGCTGGCGACCGCTTCGGCGGCCGTCTGGCCCGTCAATTGCTGCTGCTTCGCACTGTCTGTGATGGTGACGGCGCCGCCACTGATGCCGCTCTTCGTGGTCGTATTGGCATCGCCCGACGCGCTGAGCGCGACCGGCGGCGCTACCTGCAATCCGCCATCGCCCTTCGGCAGCGTCGTGCCCGGCACCGGGTTCACGTTGGTCGCCGTGCCTTTCTGATCCTTGCCGATCTGCCCGCCGACACCGCCCGACAGTCCGATCGAAGACGCGTCGTACGACGCATGGTTTTCGATATCGCTGTGCGTGAGTGTCGCAGTCGTCAAACTGTTCGCGCCGTCCTGGACGGCTTTGTCGCTGCTCGCGATTACGCCACCCTTGAGGTCGGTGTTGCCTTTGACGTTGACCTGGAATCCGCCGTCGCCAGCCTTGATGCCGGACTGCTCGCCCACGGCCGCGTAGTCGCTATGCATCTTCTGCTGACTGAAGTTTGCCGCCGCGCTCGACGACCCGCCATAACAGAAGGGCGGCACACAGACGCTGACCGACACGCCCGCGCTTTGCTGCTTCGAATCGTAATGGTCCTTGTCCTGCAAGCTCTCGACATTCAGGTTACCGCCCACGTCGGCCACGACCTGCTTGCCCGACGCCACGGCGCCTTTCAGATTCGCATCGCCGCCTGATTTGATCGTCAGCGTATCGCCCGCGGCGACATGCGTGTTCGTCCACGTCGTCGAATCGCCGTCCGCGTGACCGCCGTGAGGCGGCTCGGTGTAGACGCCGCCGATACTGTCCGGATCCTTCACGCCAACCTGGCCCGTGCGGCCGCTGATCGGAATGCCGAACTGCGAGAGCGACGCAGGATCGATCTGATTGGTGGACGTCTTCATCACGCGACGCGTGCTCGTCACCTTGTCCGCATGCAGTTCCATGTCGTCTTGGGACTGGATCAGCGCGGACACGTTGTTGACCAGCGCGGCGTTGGTGTAATTGCCGCTCGCATCCTTGCCTCCGGCCAACACGACCTTGCCCATGCCGAAAATGGCCGTCGTCGCCATCGAATCGGTCGCGGTCATGTCGTCGCGGTTTTCGATGTCGCGCGCGAGGATTTCGAGCGTGCCGTTGCTGTCCGATGCACCGATCAGCGCGGTGGGCCCGAGGTTCGAGATCGTATTCGTCGCGGTGAGCGAGGCGCTGGCGCCCACGAGCGCGCCCGTGTTCGTCACGTTGGTCGATTGCGTGTGCAGCAGCCCGCCTGCAGTCAGCGCCCCCACGTTGACGATGTTGCCCGCGTTGACGCTCAGGTTGTTGACCGATTGCAGATCCGCATTGTTCGTGAAGGTACGCCTGCACCCGAGGGACGCGCCACGTTGACTTGCGGCAGGCCGTTCGGCGTCTGGATCACCTGTGTACTGGTACCCGGCGTCGGGACGATCTGCGCACCGGACAGGGTGGGTAGCATGCCAAGCGCGGTGATGCCCGCCACCACGACGCGAGCGCCGGACGTCGACGACCGCCGACGCGCACGTGCTTCGCCTGTTGCCGATTTGCCCTCAGCGGTTGCAGTCTCCGCAACGGCCACCACCATACCCCGAAGCCTGGAATACACCAGGCGGTGCGTATTCTTGTTCATTCTCGCCGACGCGGCCCGCGTCCATTCGTTACTTATTGGGCGAGAGGTTACCGAAGCACCGGAAAATGACTGTCAAAAATTGCCAAGCCGTTTATTGGAAACCACAAATTTTGAAATTCAGACCCGTCTGATTGACATGCACAGCGAACGCTTCAGTTGAGTCCCTAAGGCATACTGACCGATACCCCTATCGACTTGTCGCACAGCTTTCGTTTGCCGAGTTCTCACGCACGATTCTTGTCCGCAATTATTGTTTCGGTATGCGGCGAATCAAACCATGGGTGTTCGAGATCGATGGGAAGGCACCGGTCCACTCGGTCACAATGAACCGGCGTACATCGGGCGCGCGTCTTCGCCGCCAAAAGCACGCCGCCGGTCGCCCGCCGGTGCAAGCCGCTGCTCCGGCTTCCTGAATTCTTCCGGCACGAAATGGCGCGCAATGCTTGCGTTGGTTGGGGTAGAGAGCGTCAACGCCTTCTCCCCGACACGCGTCACTCGGCCGCGACCACGATCACCGGTTCACACCGGATCGGGAAATTCACCGAGTTCGCCACATAGCACTTCGCATGCGCGTCGCGATGCAGCCGCTCGGCGAGCGCACGATCGTCGCCCGCCCGAATCGTCACGCGCGGGTGCAGCACGATTTCGGTGAAGCGCCCCGGCTCAGCGCTGTCGAGCATCGTCCCTTCGGCGTCGTCGACATACGCGAGCACGCGGATCCCCGCATCGGAACAGAGATGCAGATACCAGAGCTTGTGGCACGCCGACGCCGACGCGAGCAGCAGATCCTCCGGATTCCAGCGCGCCGCGTCGCCGCGGAACGCCGCATCCGACGAGCCCGGAATGTCCGGCTTCGAACCCGCACGGATCACATGATCGCGACCGTATTCGCGATACCCCGACGTGCCGGTTCCCCGGTTGCCGATCCATTCAACAGCCACGCGGTACTTGTGTTCGCCATGCGCCATCTCGGTCTCCTTCGATATCGGAACGTGAGGCCGTCATTGTGGCACCGGAATGCCATTTGGTATACCATTATTCCAAAATGAGGAACCCGACGAGATGGAAGCCAGACTCGATTCGACGGCGGATGCGGTCGCCGCATCGCTGCGGGAAATGATCATCAACGGCGAGCTGCAGGCCGGCGAGCGGCTCGTCGAGCGCGACCTCGCCGAGCATTTCGGGATCAGCCGGATTCCGATGCGCGAAGCGATCCAGCGGCTGGAGCGCGAAGGACTGCTGGACATCTTCCGCAATCGCGGCGCGATCGTGCGGATGCTGAGCGCGTCCGACGTGCAGGAGATCTACGACATGCGCGCGCTGCTCGAGGGCGACGCGATCTATCGCAGCGTGAAGCGGCTCGACGACGAGACGCTCGCGCGCGCCGAACTCGTGCATCGGCTGCTCGGCGAATCGAGCGTGCCGCGCCGCCAGGGCGAGCTGAATCGCGAATTCCATGCGCTGCTCTATTCGTGCTGCGGCAACGAGCGGCAGTTGAAGGTAATCGCCGAGCTGCGCAGCCAGGTCGAACGGTATGAGCGCCTGCAAGCCACGCTGCTCGCGGACACACCGTCGTTCCAGGTCGAGCACGAGGAGATCCTGCAAGCGTGCCGCGAGCGCAATGCACGCGGCGCCCGCGCGATGACGGTCGCGCATCTCGATTCGGCCCGGCGCATCGTGCTGCGGCTCGTCGAAGGCGCGTGACATCGGCACGCGTCCGGCCACGGTGTTCAGAGCGGTTGGCTGACCGGCTCCGGCTCGCTCGGCCGAAGTCTGCGCCCTCGCGGCGCGCTCTGTGCCCGCAGGATCGCGCAGCGCGCTTGCTCACCGCTGCCGTGAAGTCCGCCAGTCGGTGAGCCGTCATTCGGCGTTCCGCACACCCTTCCCGAATACACACGGTTCGACCCATAGCCGCCGGCAATTTCCCCCGGCAACACCGTCGCGGCCCGTCCAGATTCTCGGCACCACAGCGCACGGCCGAATCAGCCAACGCGTTGTCCGTCGCTTCCTCCCGCGAATCTGCCCGCTGTCCCGCACGCCCTTTTGCCTAAACGCAACAAGGTCAACTTACGATTGCAAATAACTCTCATTTGCATTAGATTTCGGCGCGCAAATGTACTGTTTGGAACACGGTTGCCGGCGCGAGACGGCCCGCGGTGCCCGAACGCGGACCAATCTCTGAAGGACGGGTATGAGCAGGAAGAACTGGGCGGCCGCACCGATGGCCATCGTCGTCGGCGCGGCCGGGCTGAGCGCCGCGGATGCACAGGAGCTGTCGCTGCCCGCGATCGAAATCTCCGGACAGCGCACGAAAGCACCGTTTCGCGCGCCCGAATCGACCAGCGCGACGCGCACCGAGACGGACGTGATGGAGATTCCGTTCGCGGTCAGCAGCGTCGACACGAAACTGATCCAGACGGTGGCCGCCACGCGCGGCGACGACCTGTACGACTGGGTCGCCGGCGTCGCGCGGCAGAACAACTTCGGCGGGCTGTGGGACAACTACGCGGTGCGCGGCTTCGCCGGCGACGGCAACACGTCCGGCACCGACTACCTCGTCAACGGCTTCTCGTGGAATCGCGGCATCAGCGTGCCGCGCGACACCGCGACGCTCGAGCGCATGGAAGTCCTCAAGGGCCCGGCATCCGCACTGTACGGCCGCGGCGACCCCGGCGGCCTCATCAGCTACACGACGAAGCAGCCGCAGTTCGCGCGCTCGAACACGATCGGCGTGTCGGCCGGCAGCTACGGCGCACTGCGCGAAACGCTCGATTCGACCGGCCCCGTCACGAAGTCGCTCGCGTACCGCTTCATCGCGATGAACGAGGACAACGGCAGCTTCCGCGATACGGTGTCGAGCAAGCGCTACCTGTTCGCGCCGTCGTTCACGTGGGATATCGGCGCCGACACGACGCTCCACTACGAATTCGAGACCGCCCGCCAGCGCGCGCCGCTCGATCGCGGCGTGGTCGCGGTGGGCGGGCAGCTCGGCGCGGTGCCGGCGTCGAGGTTCATGGGCGAGCCGCGCGACGGCGACTACGACGTGCGCAACTCGGGGCACCAGTTCACGCTCGAACATCGCTTCAATGCCGACTGGTCGGTCAACGCCGGCTTCGCGCAGCGCGACACCGACCTGTCCGGCCGCTCGTCCGAAGCGTTCTCGCTGCAGTCGGACGGCCGCACGCTGTGGCGCCGCTACCGGCAGGTCGCGTTTCACTCGAACGACATTCAAGGCCGTGTCGAAGTGGCCGGCAAGGTCCGCACCGCCGGCATCGGCCATTCGTTCGTGATGGGCGTCGACGCGTATCGCTTCAACTACGACCAGTTCGTCGCGCGCTCGACGCCGACGGCCGCCGCGCCGTATGCGATCGACATCTTCGATCCGGTCTACGGCCAGCCGGCGCCCGTGCCGCGCACCGCGACGAACCTGCTCGAGCGCGACGACGGCCAGGGCCTGTACGCGCAGGACACGCTCGCGTTCGGCCCGCACTGGAAAGTGCTCGCCGGGCTGCGCTGGGACCGCTTTCATCAGTCGGTCGAGAACCGGCTGAAGGGCGTGACGACGAGCCAGCTGCAAACGGCGCTGAGCCCGCGGCTCGGCATCGTGTACGAGGCCAGCCCCGCGCTGTCGCTGTATGCGAACACCGCATACTCGTTCCGGCCGAACAACGGCGCCGACGTGAACGGCCGCGCATTCGATCCGGAGAAGGGACACGGCTACGAAGCCGGCGTGAAATGGGCCGGCACGCGCTGGCTCGCGACCGTCGCCGGGTTCTACGTGAACAAGCGGAACGTGCTGACCGCGGATCCGGCGAATGCCGGGTTCTCGCGTGCGGCCGGCGAAGTGCGCAGCCGCGGCGTCGAATTCGAATGGAACGGCGAACTGGGCCACGGGTTACGCGGCATCGTCAACCTGGCGTACGTCGATGCGCAGGTCACGCACGACAGCGTGCTGACGCCGGGCGCACGCCTCGTCGACATTCCGCGCGTGAGCGGCAGCGCGATGCTGATGTACGAAACCGCGCTGCCGCTCGTCGACAAGGCCGGCGCGGGTGCGGGCGTGATCTACGTCGGGCGCCGCGCGGGCAACACCGCGAACACGCAGGACGGCTTCGACCTGCCCGCTTACGCAACCGTGCAGCTCAACGGCTACGTGCAGGTCAACAAGCATCTGCGCGCATCGGTCGTGCTGAACAACCTGTTCAACCGCACGTACTACGTGAGCTCGTACAACAGCCTGTGGGTCACGCCGGGCGCGCCGCGCAGCCTGTTCGCATCGCTCGCGTACTCGTTCTAGAACGGCTGCCGGCGGCGTAACGCGGCACGCGGCAGCAACGACGCCGGCGGCACCGCGCGCACGTCGGGCACATGCGGCGCGCGCCGGCCGCCGCTACGCGCCCGTGCGCGACCGCGGCACCGCGCCCGTCGTCCGCCGCACCACCAGCCGCGGTGCCGACGCGGTCCGCACGCGCGACGCATCGTCGATCTGGCCGCCCGCCTCGCGCAACGCGTTGAGGAGTTCGACCGCGAGCCCCGCGGCCTCGCCGGTCGGGATCGCGACCGTCGTCAACGTCGGCCGCGTATCGCTCGCCAGATGAATATCGGTGATGCCGACGATCGACAGGTCGTCGGGCACGCGCCGGCCGCGATCGGCCGCCGCGTGCAGCGCGCCGATCGCGGGCAGGTCGTTGGTCGCGACCAGCGCGGTCAGCGCGGGATGCGCATCGAGCAGCTGACTGGCCGCACGCACGCCGCCTTCGATCGAATCGTGCCCGGCGCCGACGCGCGACGCGTCCAGCCCCGCTTCGCGCATCACGTCGACGAAGCCGTCGTAGCGCGCAGCCTGCACGCCGTTTGCCGACCCGCCGACGATCACGCCGATCTCGCGATGCCCGAGTTCGACCAGATGCCGCGTCGCGATCCGCCCAGCCTCGCGGAAGTCCACCGCGACGCACGGCAAGCCTTCCGGCGGCGCATCGGGCCGCTCCCACAGACACAGCACGACCGGCACGCCGCGCCGCGCGACGTCGACGAGATCGGGCAGGTGCAGGTTCGCGTTCGTCACGAGAATGCCTTCGGAAATCGTGCCGGCGATCTGGTCGAGATACGCGCGCCCCTGCAACGGATCTTCGTTCGTATTGCAGACGATCAGGAACTGGCCGTTGCGCCGCACCGCCCGCTCGACCGCGAGCGCGAATTCCGGGTAGAACGGGTTCGCGATGCTCGACACCATCAACGCGACCGTCGGCGCGCGTCCTTCCGCCAGCGCCCGCGCGGCAAGGTGCGGCCGGTAGCCGAGCGCCTGCACCGCTTCGAGCACCCGCGCGCGGGTCGCGTCGCCGACCCGGCCGCGGTTGCGCAGCACGTTCGATACCGTCGCGGCCGTCACGCCGGCGCGGCGGGCCACTTCATCGAGTGTCGCCATCCATTGCTCACTATATGAGACGTTGATCCAATATTTGCTTCGCTTACCGAAGCGGCGCACTATCGCCGCACACACCTTGCCGCCCGCGCGACGGGCGCGACTCGGCCGCGATCGCTATCGGCTCTTTTTTTGATCGCGATGATTAAGCGCTTAAGCATCGACGAGAGCGCATTAAAACATGGAGTGGAGACAATGGCGAGCATCTCGATGCGGCGCGTGCAGAAAGCCTATGGCGACCACGCGCCGGTCATACGCGACGTCGATCTGGAGATCGGCGCGCACGAGTTCTGCGTGTTCCTCGGTCCGTCCGGCTGCGGCAAGTCGACCCTGCTGCGGATGATCGCGGGCCTCGAGGACCTGAGCGACGGCGAGCTGTCGATCGACGGCCGCCGCGTCGACGACGTGCCGGCCGCCGAACGCGGCGTCGCGATGGTGTTCCAGAGCTACGCGCTGTTTCCGCACATGACGGTCTACGAGAACATGGCGTTCGGGCTGAAGCTCGCGCGCGTGCCGAAGGCCGGGATCGACCGGAAGGTGCGCGACGCCGCACGGATCCTGCAGCTCGACACGCTGCTCGACCGCAAGCCGAAGGCGCTGTCCGGCGGCCAGCGGCAGCGCGTCGCGATCGGCCGCGCGATCGTGCGCGAGCCCGGCGTGTTCCTGTTCGACGAGCCGCTGTCGAACCTCGACGCGGCGCTGCGCGGCCAGACCCGCGTCGAGATCGCGAAACTGCACCGGCAGTTCGAACGCGCGAGCGTCGTGTACGTGACGCACGACCAGACCGAAGCGATGACGCTCGCCGACAAGATCGTGCTGCTGCACGCCGGCGCCGACACCGCGCAGCACGGCAGCATCGCGCAGGTCGGCGCGCCGCTCAATCTCTATCACCATCCGGCGAGCCGCTTCGTCGCCGGCTTCATCGGCTCGCCGCGGATGAACTTCCTGCCGGCCGTCGTCGCCGCGTGCGACGCGCAGCGCACGGCCGTCACCGTCGTGCCGTCAGGCGAAACCTTCACGCTGCCGCGCGACGGCTCCGCGCTCGCGCCCGGTGCTGCCGTCACGCTCGGCATCCGCCCCGAACACCTGACGCTCGGCGCCGCGCTCGACGCGACGACGCTCGCGCGCGACGTCGCCCTCGTCGAACGCCTCGGCGAGCAGACCTACGTGCACCTCGACCAGCCCGGCCAACCCAACGCTGCGCCGCTGATCGCGAAGGTGCCCGGCGACGCCGCCGTGCGCAGCGGCGAGCGCGTGCACGTGCATGCGCCGGCCGCGGCCTGTCACCTGTTCACCGAAGACGGCCGCGCGGTGCCCGCGCGCGCCGACCTTCCCGTCCACCACTACGCATAAGGATCGGGCATGCGCCTCGGAGTCTGTTACTACCCGGAACACTGGCCGGAATCGATGTGGGCCGACGACGCTCGCCGGATGAAGGCACTCGGCATCGCCCAAGTGCGGATCGCCGAATTCGCATGGAGCCGCATCGAGCCGTCGCCCGGCGAATACGACTGGGGCTGGCTCGATCGCGCGGTCGACGTGCTCGGCGCGGCCGGCCTCGAGATCGTGATGTGCACACCGACCGCGACGCCGCCGAAGTGGCTCGTCGACCGTCATCCCGACATTCTCGCGATCGGCGCGGACGGCCAGCCGCGCAAGTTCGGCTCGCGCCGCCACTACGACTTCTCGTCGCCGACCTACCTCGAAGCGTCGCGCCGGATCTGCACCGCGGTGGCCGAACGCTACGGCCGCCATCCGGCCGTGCGCTACTGGCAGACCGACAACGAGCTCGGCTGCCACCAGACGGTCGTCAGCTACTCGCCGGCCGCGCTCGTGCGCTTCCGCGCGTGGCTGAAGGCGCGCTACGGCACGATCGACGCGCTGAACCGCGCGTGGGGCACCGTGTTCTGGAGCATGGAGTACCGGCATTTCGACGAAGTGGACGCACCGGTCGGCACCGTGACCGAAGCGCATCCGTCGCACCGCCTCGACTACCGGCGCTTCGCGTCCGACGAAGTCGCGCGCTATCACCGGATGCAGGTCGACGTGATCCGCACGCACTCGCCGGGCCGCGCGGTCGCGCACAACTTCATGCAGCTCTTCACCGAGTTCGACCACTACGAAGTCGCGCGCGACCTCGACGTCGCGACGTGGGACAGCTATCCGCTCGGCGCGCTCGAAGAGCTGTGGTTCGCGCCCGACGTGAAGGCGCGCTGGCTGCGCACTGGCCATCCCGATTTCGCGTCGTTCAATCACGATCTCTATCGCGGCATGTCGAAGCTGCCGTTCTGGGTGATGGAGCAGCAGCCGGGCCCGGTGAACTGGGCGCACTGGAACCCCGCGCCGCTGCCGGGCATGGTGCGGCTGTGGAGCTGGGAAGCGTTCGCGCACGGCGCCGGCTGCGTGTCGTACTTCCGCTGGCGGCAGGCGCCGTTCGCGCAGGAGCAGATGCATGCGGGCCTGCACACGCCCGACGATCGGCTCGACGAAGGCGGCCGCGAAGCGCGGCGCGTCGCGCAGGAAATCGCCGCCGTGCTCGACGCCGGCGCGGATGCCGACGCGAACGGCGCGGTGCGCGCGCCCGTTGCGCTGGTGTTCGACTACGAAGCGAAGTGGCTGTTCGACGTGCAGCCGCAGGGCGCCGATTTCCACTACGCGCGCTTCGCGTTCGAGTACTACTCGGCGCTGCGTTCGCTCGGCCTCGACGTCGACATCGTTTCCGCGCATGCGCCGCTCGACGGCTACCGGCTCGTCGTCGTGCCGCCGCTGCCGATCGTGCCGGACGACTTCGCGACGCGCGTCGCCGCATCGGGCGCGCACGTGGTGTTCGGCCCGCGCACCGGTTCGAAGACCGCCGACCTGCAGATTCCGCCGACGCTGCCGCCCGGCCCGCTCGTGTCGCTGCTGCCGGTGCGCGTGTGGCGTGTCGAATCGCTGCGGCCGAACGTGACCGCGCGGATCGACGGCACGTTGCGCGACGGCGCGCCGCTCACCGGCGACGCGCGTCACTGGCGCGACCTCGTCGAACTGCACGACGACGCGCGCAGCGTCGTGCGTGCGCGCTTCGCCGACGGTCATCCGGCCTGCGTGTCGCACGGTGCGCTGCACTACTGGGCCGCGCTGTTCGACGACGCGACCACCGCGCGCCTGTTCGCCGACGTCGCGGCCGAAGCCGGCCTGGCACCGTCGCCGCTCGGCGACGGCGTGCGCGTGAGCCGGCGCGGCGGCCTGACTTACGTATTCAACTACGGCAGCACGCCGCACGCGATCGACGCGGTGCCGCCGTCCGCGTTCGTGGTCGGCGCCGCGCAGGTCGAGCCGCAAGGCGTCGCCGTGTACCGAAGCCGTTCGTAGCAACCGCCCCCGGCGCCCCGATGCGCCGGTCACGCACAACGACACACAGGAATGGAGACACACATGACACATCGCCCCCTTCGCGTCGCCGCCCGGCTGGCGACCGCCGCCGCCGTTGCGTTCGCTTCGTTCGGCGCCGCGGCGCCGGCCGACGCGGGCACGCTGACGATCAACATCGCGTTCAAGGGCGCCAGTCAGCGCGCCGTGTGGCAGTCGACGATCGAGGCGTTCCACAAGGCCCATCCCGACATCGACGTGAAGCCGACCTTCGTCGACGAGGAAGCGTACAAGGTGCAGCTGCCCGCGTGGCTCACGACCGTCGCGCCGGACGTCGTGAACTGGCACGCGGGCGAGCGGATGGCGTACTACGCGCGGCGCGGGCTGTTCGAGGACCTGAGCGGCGACTGGGCGAAGAACGGCTGGGACGCGATGTACGCGTCGACGCGCAGCGCGTCGTCGTACAACGGCAAGCAGTACGCGGCGCCGACCGTCTACTACTCGTGGGGCCTCTTCTACCGCAAGGACCTGTTCGGCAAGGTCGGCATCGCCGACGAGCCGAAGACGTGGGACCAGTTTCTCGATGCGTGCAGGAAGCTGAAGGCGGCCGGCATCACGCCGATCGCGGTCGGCGGCCGCGATGCGTGGACGCTCGCCGGCTGGTTCGACTATCTCGACCTGCGCCTGAACGGCAACGCGTTCCACCAGCAGCTGATGGCGGGCGACGTGCCGTACACCGACCCGCGCGTGAAGAAGGTCTACACGACGTGGAAATCGCTGATCGACTCGGGCTACTTCATCGACAACGCGCTGTCCTACGATCTCGACGGCGCGCAGCCGTTCCTGTTCCAGGGCAAGGCCGCGATGATGCTGATGGGCACCTTCATCGCAGCCGGCTTTCCGCCGAACGTGAAGCAGGAGATGGGCTACTACCGCTTCCCGATCATCGACCCGAAGGTGCCGACCGCCGAGGACGGCCCGGTCGAGTCGCTGCACATCCCGACCAGGGCGAAGAACAAGGCCGACGCGCATACGTTCCTCGCGTTCGTCGAAACGCCCGAGATCGGCGCGAAGCTCGCGGAAGGGCTTGGCTCGCTGTCGGCCAACAGCAAGTCGCCGGAGCCGGCCGATCCGATCTCGCGGATCGGCTTCCGGATCCTGGCCGATACGAAGGGCGGCGTCGCGCAGTTCTACGACCGCGACATGACGAAGGAAATGGCCGACGAAGGGATGAAGGGGATGCAGCAGTTCGTCGCGAATCCCGCGCAGCTCGATACCGTGCTCGCGCAGCTCGAGCAGACCCGCAAGCGGATCTACAAGAAGTAACCGCGTGACCCCTGCGGCGGCCGAGGGCCGCCGCGTCCGCCCAGGAGGCTTGCCGTGTCCAGTCCGATCACGTCCAGACCCGTCGAAACGCCTGCCGGCCCGGCCGCCGGACCGCCGGGCCGCAGCTCGCCCGCCGCACGATCCACGCTGTCCGCGCGCCGTCCGTCGCCGGCCGTGCGGCGGCAGCGTCGCGCCGCGTGGCTCTTCCTCGCGCCGGCGTGCGCCATGGTTGCCGTCTATGTGATCTGGCCGATCCTGTCGACGCTGTGGCTGAGCCTCTGCAACTGGGACGGGATGACCGAGCGCACGTTCGTCGGTCTCGCGAACTACGCCGAGCTGCTGCAAGCGCCGACGTTCTACACCGCGCTGCGCAACAACGTGATCTGGCTCGCGCTGTTCATGCTCGCGCCGCCGCTCGGCCTCGCGCTTGCGCTGTACCTGAACCAGGCGGTGGCCGGCATCCGGCTCGTGAAGTCGCTGTTCTTCGCGCCGTTCGTGCTGTCCGGCGTGGTCGTCGGGCTGATCTTCTCGTGGTTCTACGACCCGACCTTCGGGCTGCTCGCGCTGATCGCCGGGCACGGGATTCCGGTGCTCGGCGATGCGCGCTACGCGACGTTCGGCATCGTGTTCGCCGCGCTGTGGCCGCAGACCGCGTACTGCATGATCCTGTACCTGACCGGCCTCACGTCGGTGAATCCCGAGCAGATCGAAGCGGCGCGGATGGAAGGCGCGCGCGGCTTCGCGCTGCTGTGGCACGTCGTGCTGCCGCAACTGCGGCCGACCACGTTCATGGCGATCGTCGTCACGGTGATCGGCGCGTTGCGCAGCTTCGACCTGATTTCGGTGATGACGGGCGGCGGCCCGTTCGAGAGCTCGACCGTGCTCGCGTATTACATGTACGACCAGGCGATCAAGTATTACCGGCTCGGCTATTCCGCGTCGATCGCGGTCGTGCTGTTCGCGATCATGCTCGTCTACATCGTGTTCCAGTTGCGCCGCATGCTGCGCAACGAGCAGTGATCTTGCGGGAGTTCACTCATCATGTTTCCGACACCCGTTGCCCACTGGAAGCCGGTATCGCGCCGGCTGTACAAGCTGTCGCTGCCCGTCGCGCTCGTGATCTGGCTGCTGCCGATGATCGCGGTGTTCGTCACGTCGGTGCGTTCGACCGAGGAGCTGGTCGAAGGTCACTACTGGGGCTGGCCGCGGCACTTCTCGATGATCGAGAACTATCGCGACGCGCTGACCACGTCGCCGATGCTGCATTACTTCTGGAACAGCGTGCAGATCACGGTGCCGTCGGTGCTGGGGTCGATCGCGCTTGCCGCGATGGCCGGGTTCGCGCTCGCGACTTACCGGTTTCGCGGCAATACCGCGTTGTTCGGCACGTTCGTCGCGGGGAACTTCGTGCCGGTGCAGGTGCTGATGATTCCTGTGCGGGATCTGTCGCTCCGGCTCGGCGTGTTCAATACGGTCGAGGCGCTGATCCTGTTTCATGTCGCGTTTCAGACGGGATTCTGCACGCTGTTTCTGCGCAACTTCATCAAGCAGCTGCCGTTCGAGCTGATCGAGGCCGCGCGAATCGAAGGCGCGGGCGAGTGGACGGTGTTCTGGCGGATCGTGTTGCCGTTGATCCGGCCTGCGCTGGCTGCGCTCGCGATTCTCGTGTTTACGTTCGTATGGAACGATTACTTCTGGGCGCTGTGTCTGACGCAAGGCGACGAGGCTGCGCCGATTACGGCCGGCGTGGCGGCGTTGAAGGGGCAATGGACGACGTCGTGGAATCTCGTTTCGGCCGGGTCGATTCTCGCCGCGCTTCCGTCGGTCGCGATGTTCTTCGCGATGCAGAAGCATTTCGTCGCGGGGCTGACGTTCGGCGCGACGAAGGGTTGAGCGCGCGGCGCGGGTCGCGCGGTGGGATCTCCCTCCTCTTCATCGAGAGGTTGCCCGCTTCGGCGGGCTTTTTTTTTGCGGAAGGAGGATGTCGGTTACCCGCTCGAAGCGCACGGTCACGCCTTCGCCCGGTCAAAAACCAGCTCGTTTCCACTCAATCCCGCAACGAGGCAGTTACCTCCTCGACAACTTGATCCCGACGTTCGTTCGGTCGTTGACGATAGACGCGCATTACCCGCGGATACCATGGTGAGAACGCCGCTATCGGGTTATTGCGGCAACCGGCAGGCGTTGGCCGAATCGCAACGCCGGCCAACGCACCACGCGAGGCGAGGCGCCGTACCGCATATCCAGCGAGGAAGATCGCGCGCCGGCGCTCTCACCGAACACGGAACACGGAGCACGGAGCACGGAGCACGGAGCACCCAGCGCGACGTCAACGGCACGTGATATCGACGGTCAGGATTTCGAATCCGGGGTCGGCGTGCTGGTTCGCCACCTTGATCGCTTCCTCGTAGGACAGAAAGGACGCGGCGTCCTCGATCACGGGTGCCATGCCGATATCGCCATCCTCGCCTGTGCAGAGGAACTGCTCGCCGGTCTTCACGACATAGATGGTTGCCATGTGTCCCTCCATGGTTTGCATGGGGAACTTCCAGTCTAGCTGCCACGATTTTGTACGCAACCCCGCCGGCCAAATTGTCGGGGTTGCAGTCACATCGACCGGAATCAGGGCCGGCCTTTGCCGCGGGCACCTGCGGGTTTGGCGTGCTTCCCGGCCGGCTTGCCCGGACCCGGACCCGAACCCGGCTTGCCCGCAGGCTTGCCGCCCGATTTGCCGCGCGGCTTCTGCACGCTGAACGGGCTGCCGATGATCACGCTCGCTGCACTGGCCCCGCTCGCTCCGCCCGCCGCGTGGCCCGGCGCCGCGGCCCGCTGCGCCGCCGGCTTGCGCTTGTTCTGGCCTGCCTGCGAACCCGGTTTTTTGCCCGGCATCGGCCTCGCGACCGGCGCAGCCTGCGGCACTTTCGGTTTCTTCGGCTTTTTCGGTTTCTTGATGATCTGCCCGGTCGCGCTGGTTTCCGGCACGCGATGTTCGGCTTCGAAACCCGGTTCCTCTTCGCGGCGCAGCGTCTGCCGGATCAGCGCCTCGATCGCGGCCAGTTGCGGCGCTTCGTCCGCACACACGAGCGACACCGCCACACCGCTCGCGCCCGCGCGGCCGGTGCGGCCGATACGGTGCACGTAATCCTGCGCGACGATCGGCAGGTCGACGTTGATCACCAGCGGCAGGTCGTCGATATCGAGCCCGCGCGCCGCTACGTCGGTGGCAACCAGCATCTGCACGTCGCCGGCCTTGAAGCGCTCCAGCGTACGCAGCCGCGCAGGCTGCGGCTTGTCGCCGTGGATCGTGTCGACCGCATAGCCGGCGTCGTGCAACATCGCAGCGAGATAGTCCACGCCGGCGCGGGTCTTCACGAACACCAGCGCGTGTTCCCAGTTGTTCTCGCGCACCAGGTGCATGAAGAGATCCGGCTTGTTCCGCTTGTCTACCGGCACCACCCACTGCTTGATCTTGCTGGCCGTCGCGTTGGGCGGGCTGACGCTGATATCGACCGGCTTGCGCAGGATGCTCGCCGCCATCGCGCGGATGTCGTCGGTGAACGTGGCGGAGAACAACAGCGTCTGGCGCTGCGCGGGCAACGCGGCAAAGACGGCGTTGAGCTCGCGCGCGAAGCCGAGATCGAGCATGCGGTCGGCCTCGTCGAGCACCAGCGTCTGCACCTGATCGAACTGCACCGCGTTCTGGCGATTGAGATCCAGCAAACGGCCCGGCGTGGCGACGAGCACGTCGACGCCTTTGCGCAGCTTCATCATCTGCGGATTGATGCTCACGCCGCCGTACGCGGCCAGGAACCGCAGATCGAGCCCCTTGCCGTATGCGACGAAGCTTTGCAGCACCTGCTCGGCCAGCTCGCGCGTGGGCACCAGCACCAGAACGCGCGCGCGGTTGCTGGACACCGCCGGCCCGTGCTGCACCAGCCGTTGCAGCAGCGGCAGCGCGAAACCGGCGGTCTTGCCGGTGCCCGTCTGCGCGGCGGCCATCACGTCCTTGCCGCCGAGCACGGCGGGAATCGCCTTGGCCTGCACCGGCGTAGGTGTCTGGTAATTGAGATCCTGCAGATTGCGCTGCAACGGCTCGATCAGGCCAAGCGAGGCAAAGGACATGGGCGTATTCCGGGCTAAAACCGCAATTCTAGCGGTTGGCGGGTCGGGCGCACCGCATGGCGTCGACGCTCGCGCGCTTCGCTTCCGTGATCCCGCATTGCGCCGCCGTAGGGTGCGAAAGGCCGCCGCCGCCCGTCAATGCGACGCGCCGAACAATTGAATCACGAGACCACGCAGCCAGCGATTGCCCGCCTCATGGTGATATCGCGCATGCCAATGCTGCCGTACCGCGAATCCGTCGACCGCGATCGGGCACGCATGAACCGCCAGATCGCTGGCCTGAGCGAGTGTCTCGCCAATATGGCGCGGCAGCGTCGTGATCAGGTCGGTGCTCTGGATGATCGCCCCGAGGCCGAGAAAGCCCGGCAGCTCCAGCACCACGTCGCGCTCGATACGCGCCTGCCGCAGCGCCTGTTCGAGGAGTTGCGCGCCCGTTCCCGCCGTAATCGCGACATGTCCTTCCGAACGATACTGTTTCGGCCCCAGGCGACCGCGAATCCTCGGGTGATGCCGATTGGCCAGGCATACCCAGTCCTGGTCATACAGTTTCTGCTGATAAATGCCGCCACCCAGCCACGGCACATAGCCGATCGCGAGATCGGCCTCGCCGGATTCGAGCGAGCGTTCCGTGTTGCCGTCGATGCGTGCAGCCTCCAGCCGAACGCCGGGCGCCTGCGCGCGGACATGCGCCAACAGCCGCGGCAGCAGCGTGATGTGACTCGCGTCGGTCATGCAGATGCGAAAGCGCCGCTGGGCCGTCGCCGGATCGAATGCGATCTCCCACGCGGCGAAGCGCCGCAGCGATTCGAGGATCTCGCGGCACGGTCCGATCAGTGCGTCCGCCTGCGGGGTCGGCGCCATGCCGCCGGGCGTCCGGATGAAGAGCGGATCGTGAAGATGTTCGCGCAAGCGGCGGAGCCAGATGCTGATCGTCGGCTGGCTCTGGCCGAGTTGCTCGGCCACGCGCGTGACGCTGCGCACTTCGTACAGAAGATCGAAGAGCTGCAGCAGCTTCAGGTCGGGCAGGTCGGCGGGCATCGCAGCATTATTGTCCATTGCAATGACGTCATTGTATCCATTGCATTGGCAGCATGAGCGGCGGCTCCTATCGTACCGCCATACGTCAAGGAGAAGCCGTTGAAAATTGCGATTCTGGGTGCCGGCGCACTGGGCTGTGCAATCGGTGCCACCCTCACTGAAGGCGGTCACGAAACCTGGCTGATCGACCGTTCGCCCGCGCACGTCGATGCGATGCGCCGTGACGGCCTGCGCGTCGACGACGCCAGCGGCGCCCGGTACGTGCGCGTCCATCCGACGACGCAGGCCGCCGACGTCGGCGTGGCCGATCTCGTCATCGTGCTCGTCAAATCGTTCCACACCGACGCGGCCATCCGCGGCGCCTTGTCGCTCGTGGGGCCAGATACCGTCGTGCTGTCGCTGCAGAACGGCCTCGGCCACGAGGACATCCTGGCCGACGTCGTCGGCCGCGAGCGCGTGCTCGCCGGCAAGACCTACGTCGGCGGCGTGCGGCGCGGCGCGGGCCACATCGAGTCGGGCGTGGTCGGCAAGTACACGTACATCGGCGAACTCGACGGCCGCATCACGCCGCGGGTACAGGCGATCGCCGACGCGTTCGAGTCCGCCGGCCTCGCCACGACGATCAGCGACAACATCGTCGGCACGATGTGGGACAAGCTGCTGGTGAACGTCGCGACGGGCGCGCTGACCGGCATCACCGGCCTCACTTACGGCCAGCTCTACGACGAGCCGCTGTTGAAGGCCACGTCGCTCGCGGCGGTTGCCGAGGCGATCGCGGCGGCGCAGGCAGCGGGCGTGAAGCTGTCGATGACCGATCCCGAACAGGCGTGGACGCTCGCCGCCGAAGGGCTGCCCGCGGCCTTCAAGACGTCGATGCTGCAGAGCCTGGAGAAAGGCTCGATCACCGAAATCGACTTCATCAACGGCTCGGTCGTGCGCTACGGACAGCGCTACGGCGTGCCGACCCCGGTCAATGCCACGCTCGTCGCAGCGATCAAGGGGCTCGAACGCGCGATGGCCGATCGCCGGCGCGAGGAGGCTTCCGCATGAATACGCCAAAGGCCTATCTGGAACACGTTGCGATCTGGGTGAAAGACATCCGTTGGCACATCGGTTTCTTCGAGGAAGTGCTCGGCATGACGATGCGCGAAGTGGACGGCACGCTCGACGCGCCGCGGCAGTACTGGACGCTCGGCGGCCTGCAGTTCATCCACGCGCCGGAACATGACGGCCCGGAAGGCCGGCTCGCGCATCTCGGCGTGATGTGCGAAGACCTGGAGGCCGCGCTGGCCGCCGCACGGCGCTTCGGCGTGACGGAAATGCCGCAAGGGCGCAACTGGATCCGGCTGCCGGACGGCCTTGCCGTCGAACTGATTCAAGCCCGGCCCGCGTCGTGCGTTGCACAGGCGCTGTCGATCAACCCGCGCGCGGAGGCGTGACCATGACGATCGTCGAAAAATACTGGGACGACGCCCGCGAGGGCGACACGTGCACCAGCCCTGATTACATCGTGACGAAGGAGCGCATCCTCGCGTACGCGGAACTCACCGGCGACCATACGCCGGTCCACGTCGACGAGGAATACGCGAACGCCAGCCATTTCGGCTGCCTCGTCGCGCACGGACTGTTCGGGCTGTCGATTGCCGACGGCCTGAAGACGCAGAGCGACTACCGGTTCCTGCCGGGCATGTCGCTCGGCTGGACCTGGGATTTCCTGCTGCCGATCAAGGTCGGCGACGTGCTGCACGTGGAATTCCGCGTCGGCTCGATGCGCGCAAGCAAGAGCCGCCCCGAATGGGGCATCGTCGTGCTGCCGTCGGAACTCGTCAATCAGGATGGGCAGGTCGTTCAACGCGGCGAACATCGGCTGATGGTGCCGCGCCGCCCGGGAGCACAGTGATGCAGGCCCGCCCCCTCGAAGGCATCCGCGTCGTCGACTACAGCCACTTCCTCGCCGGTCCGTACGTCGGGCGCTGTCTCGCGGCACTCGGCGCCGACGTGATCAAGGTCGAGCGTCCCGGCACCGGCGACGCCGGGCGCCAGCATGCGACCGTGCTCGACGACCAGCAAAGCGGCTATTTCCTGCAGCTCAACATGGGCAAGCGCGGCGTGAGCGTGAACATGAAGGACGCGCGCGGCAAGGCGTTCATGCAGCGGCTGTGCGACTCCGCCGACGTATTCATCGAAAACTACCGGCCCGGCGCGCTGGACAAGCTCGGCCTCGGCTATGCGGAGCTGTCGGCACGCAATCCGGGGCTCGTCTACTGCTCGATTTCGGCGTACGGGCATACCGGCCCCGATGCGCATCGGGCCGGCTTCGGGCTGATCGCGGAAGCGAAGAGCGGCATCATGCAGATGGTCGGCACGCCGGGCGAGCGGCCGCCGCTGCTGCGCATTTCGCTCGGCGACATGTACACCGGCATTCATGCGGTCGCGGCCATCAACGCCGCGCTGCTGGGCCGCGTGAAAAGCGGCCGCGGGCAACACATCGACATGGCGCTGTACGACACGCTGGTCTCGATGCACGAATACGCGGTGCAGTGCTACACGCTGCAGGGTGTGCTGCCGGAGCAGACCGGGCACGACATGCCGACTTCGACGCTGTACGGCGTGTTCCGCGCGGCGGACGGCGATCTCGTGATCGCGGCACAGGTCGACGACGCGTGGAAGCGTTTCGCTGCGATGATTGCCGCGCATGGCGGACCGGCGGACTTCGGCACCGACACGCGCTTTCACGACAGCGTCGGGCGTAACGCGCATCGCGCGGCAATCCTGGCGGTGGTCGAGCCGTGGGTGGCCGCCCGCTCGGTCGCATCGGTGCTCGACCTGCTGGACGGCATCGACGTTCCGTGCGCGAAGGTGCAGCGCATCGACGAGGTGCTGGCCGATCCGCAGATCCAGGCACGCGGCATGGTCGTCGAGCAACAGCATCCGCGCTACGGGACGCTTCGCCTGCCCAACCTTCCGTTCCGGTTTTCCGATTGCGATACGACGATTCGCGACGTCGCGCCCGATCTCGGGCAGCACAACGCGGAAGTCGCGCAATCCCTCGGGTTCGATTCGGCCGAGATCGATGCGCTGCTGGCCGATGGCGTCCTCTATTCACATGCGAGCCAACGATGACTGACCAGTACGCGGTGATCGGCAATCCGATCGGGCACACGAAATCCCCGCTGATTCACGGGCTGTTCGCGCAACAGACGCAGCAGGACCTCAGCTACACGGCCATCGAAGGGCCGCTCGAGCCGGCGGGCGCGTTCGCCGACGTGGTGCGCGGGTTCTTCGAAAGCGGCGGCAAAGGAATCAACGTCACCGCGCCGTTCAAGCTCGACGCGTTCGCGATGGCCGACGAACGAAGCGAGCGTGCGAAGCTGGCGGGCGCGGCCAATGCACTGAAGTTCGACGGCGGCCGCATCGAAGCCGACAACTTCGACGGAATCGGGCTGGTTCGCGATATCGAAGTCAACCTGCGCCTGCCGATGGCCGGCAAGCGCGTGTTGCTGCTCGGCGCCGGCGGTGCGGCGCGCGGTGCGCTGCTGCCGTTCCTCGACGCGCGGCCGGCCGAACTCGTCATCGCGAATCGCGACGTCGACAAGGCGCGCGCACTGGTCGCGCAGGTGTCGCAATCCGGCAGAGGCGGTTCGCTCGTTGCGGCCGGCTATGCGGACCTCGCTCGAATGGGGCGTTTCGACCTGGTGGTCAATGCGACGTCGGCGAGCCTGACCGGCAACCTGCCGCCCGTGCCGCCGAGCGTGTTCAGTCCGCACGGCACAGCCTACGAACTCGCTTACGGCAAGCGCCTCACGCCGTTCCTGCGGCTCGCGAGAAATGCGGGCGTGCACGGGATCGCGGATGGGGTCGGCATGCTGGTCGAGCAGGCGGCCGAAGCGTTCGCGTGGTGGCGCGGTGTGCGTCCGCAAACCAGTTCGGTGATCGACCGGCTTGCCGTGCCGTTCGACTGAACGCGCGATGGGCGGCGGCATGGAGACGATCCTGATGCTCCAGGCCGCCATCACGGAAGTGCCGCTCACGCAGTTCGACGGCGTTTTTCTCCCGGCGGCCGCTCCGGTCGACATGCTGCGCCGACGAGCCTTTTCTCTGCGGGTTGCGCTGCACGTTACCCACAGGCAACTTGTGCAGAGGCGAGCGATCGCGCGAGCGTGAACGGCGCAAAGCGCGCGCGAATCGCCGCGGTTCCGTCACACCGTGCCGCCGTCGCGCTCGCACATCGTCACCCGCCGCCCGCCCCCTTCTCCCTCAACCGCACATCGACCGCGCCGATGTTCTTCTCGTGCGCGACCAGCATCAGCGACAGCGCATGATGCATATCGGGATCGGCGAGCGTCGGCAGCAGCGCCTGCAGCTTGCGCACGACCCAGCGCTGGCCGCGATTCAGGAACGCCATCCGCTCGGCCAGAGCGTCGATCGCCATCGCCTTTTCATAGAATGCGCCGGTCGCGCGCGTCGGCGTCGCGCCGAGCGTGCGGATCGCGTCGACCAGCACGCTGCACCAGTGCGCCTCGTCCTGCCGGATATGTGCGATCAGCCGATGCAACTCGGGATCGTCGCTGACTTCGGCCGCCGTTTCCGACGCCACGCGTGCGCCTGCACGCTCGGCCTCCAGCAGCTCGTCGAGCGCTGCGAGCAACGCCGTACGCTGCTCATCCGTCACCCGTGCAGCAGGCGCCACCGCGTGCTTCTCGACGATCGCCGCCGCATCGAGCACGATCCGGCGCAGCACGTCTGCGGCCGACTCGATCTTACCGATCCGCCCCGCGCCCGTGCCCGCATACAGCGCCATCGCCTCGAAATCGCCGGTCATCGTGCGCAGCGGCGAATCGGTGCTGAACAGATAGATCGGCCGCCCTTCCTCGTCGCCGATCACGGTGCGCTCGCCGCCGAACGGATCGCCGCGCTCGCCGCGCGTCACGCTCGACGGCAGCACGCGCACCCGCGCGCCGCGCGGCCAGTTGATGTGAAAGATGTCGGTCAGCAGCGTGTCGCCTTCGCGCGCATCGACGATCCGCTGCCGGTGATACGCATGCGCGAACGACTCGTGCGTCGCGATGAACGCAGTGCCCATCACCGCGCCCTGCGCGCCGAGCGCCATCGCGGCGGCTACGTCCGCGCCGTCGACGATCCCGCCCGCAGCCAGTACCGGCAACCGCGTCGCGCGGACCACCTGCGGCAGCAACTCGGCCAGCGGCCGATCGCCGCGCACATGGCCGCCGGCCTCGTGCCCCTGAACGATCAGCGCCTGCGCGCCGGCCGCCTCGGCCGCGCGCGCATCGTCGAGCGAACCGACCTGATGCACGACGCGCACGCCCGCGTCGCGCAGGCGCCGGACGACACCCGGCATCACGTCCCAGAACAGCGCGACGACCGGCACCCGCAGTTCGATGCACGCGTCGAGCTGCGCATCGAGCAGCTCGGGCGGCGTCGACGCGGGGATCAGGTTCACGCCGAACGGCCGCTCGGTGGCCGCGCGCACCTGCCCGACTTCGCGCCGGATCAGCGCGACCGGCTCGCGCACCATCCCGAGAAAACCGAACCCGCCGGCTGCGCTCACGGCGCTCGCCAGTTCGGCCCGCGCGACGCCGCCCATTCCCGCGAGCACGATCGGCCAGGCACAGCCGAGCAAGTCGCAGACGGGGCGATGCAGAATCTGGACGGCGCGGGCTTCGGGCCCGTCGCCACGCATCGGAATCGACATGCAGCGTCCTCCTTCAAGGATCGGCGGCGCGTCACGGTCGACCGCCATCGTGCGCATCGCGCAACGGCAAAACGGGTCGTATCGGGCCGCGCATCGAATAGCTCACATTGTGACATATTTGGCCGTCAGCCCGCATCGCCGGCGCCGGTTGCTTGATGCGCGTCACGCGGGCGACGGCTGCGCCGGCGCACCCGGTTCGAATCAGTTCCATCCCTCGAGTCGCAGCGTCGAGCGCACGAGCCGCTGCTCCTCGGCTTCGATCTCGCGCAGATACTCGACGCACTGCCGGATATGTTCGCTCGCGGCCTTGCGCGCCTGGTCGGGCAGCCGCCCCGTCACCGCGTTGTACAGCCGCGCGTGCTGGCGGTCGATCTGCTTCTTCAGCGGCTCGCGGTGATACAGGTTGTTCACCGACGCGAACACGGAACTGAGCAGCAGATCGGTCAGCGACTGCAGCGTGTTGACGAGCACCGGATTGTGCGACGCCTCGCAGATCGCGAGATGGAACGCATGATCGAGCTTCGCGCGCGCGGCCGGGTCGAGATCCTGCGCGTCGGCCGCCGTCATCTCGTCGTAGCGGCGCTTGATCAGGATGAAGTCGGCCGGCGTGCCGCGCAGCGCGGCGAGCCGCGCGGCTTCCGTCTCGAGCATGCCGCGTACCTCGAACAGGTCGTACAGCGTGCGCGGCTGCGAGCCGAGCAGATGCATCATCGGCGAGACTTCGCGGTGCGGGGTCAGGCTCGCGACGAACGAGCCCTTGCCGTGCGTCGTGTCGATGATGCCGCGCGCGCGCAGCAGTTTCATTCCTTCGCGCACCGCGGTGCGCGACACGCCGAGCTTCTCGGTGAGCCGCCGTTCGGACGGCAGCGCCTGTCCGGCCTTCAACACGCCGTCGACGATCAGCTGCTCGATCCGCTCGGCGACGACATCGGCGACATTGCGCGCCGGCGCTTGTCGATCCTGCAATTCCATACTGGTATGACCACTCCGGACGAATATCGCCGATTTTCGCACGAACCCTTGTACGGATTGGGTTTTCCATTGTCACTGAAGCCCCTCGCCGGCCGCGCTTCGAAAAACTGGTATGACCACGCCCGCGACGTCTGGACACGCATCGGCCGCCCGCCAAGAATGCCGTCCATCCGGCGCGCCGCGCATCGCGTGGCCGCCTGCATGGTGGAGACGGAGACACACGATGAGTTTCACCTACGACGAACGGATCGACGGCCCGCTGGCGACCGTCGACCGCGCCACCCTGGTCGCCGCGCTGAATGCGGCGGCACCCGGCCTCGACGTGCTGCACGAGCGCGAGGCGCTGAAGCCGTTCGAATGCGACGGCCTCGCCGCGTACCGCACGGTGCCGCTCGCGGTCGTGCTGCCCGACACGGTCGAGCAGGTGCGCGCGGTGCTGCGCGTCGCGGCCGCGCACCAGGTGCCGGTCGTCGCGCGCGGCGCGGGCACCGGGCTGTCCGGCGGCGCGATGCCGCTCGAGAAGGGCATCCTGCTCGTGATGGCGAAGTTCAACCGGATTCTCGAGATCGACGCCGATGCCGGCATCGCGCGCGTGCAGCCCGGCGTGCGCAATCTCGCGATCTCGCAGGCCGCGGCGCCGTACGGCCTCTACTACGCGCCCGATCCGTCGTCGCAGATCGCGTGCTCGATCGGCGGCAACGTCGCCGAAAACGCGGGCGGCGTGCATTGCCTGAAATACGGGCTGACGGTGCACAACATCCTGAAGGTCGAGATCCTGACGATCGACGGCGACACGCTGACGCTCGGCGCCGACGCGCTCGACGCCCCGGGCTTCGACCTGCTCGCGCTCTTCACCGGCTCCGAAGGCATGCTCGGGATCGTCACCGAAGTGACGGTGAAGCTGCGGCCGTTGCCGCCGAGCGTGAAGGTGCTGATGGCGAGCTTCGACGACGTCGCCGAAGCCGGCGCGGCGGTCGCGCGGATCATCGGCGCGGGCGTGATCCCCGGCGGGCTCGAGATGATGGACAACCTGGCGATCCGCGCGGCCGAGGACTTCATCCATGCAGGCTACCCGGTCGATGCGCAGGCGATCCTGCTGTGCGAACTCGACGGTGCGGCAAGCGATGTCGACGAAGATGCCGAACGCGTCGCCGCGCTGCTGCGCGATGCCGGCGCGTCGGAGATCCGCGTCGCGTGCGACGAGGCCGAGCGGCAGCGCTTCTGGGCCGGCCGCAAGAATGCGTTCCCGGCGGTCGGCCGCATGTCGCCCGACTACTACTGCATGGACGGCACGATCCCGCGCCGCGAGCTGCCGCGCGTGCTCGAAGGGATCGCGGCACTGTCCGCCGAATACGCGCTGCCGGTCGCGAACGTGTTCCATGCGGGCGACGGCAACATGCATCCGCTGATCCTGTTCGACGCGAACCGTCCCGGCGAGCTCGACCGCGCCGAAGCGCTCGGCGGCAGGATCCTCGAGCTGTGCGTCGCGGTGGGCGGCAGCATCACCGGCGAACACGGCGTCGGCCGCGAGAAGATCAACCAGATGTGCGTGCAGTTCAACGCCGACGAAATCACGTTCTTCCATGCGGTGAAGGCCGCGTTCGATCCGCAGCGGCTGCTCAATCCCGGCAAGAACATTCCGACGCTGCACCGCTGCGCCGAATTCGGCGCGATGCATGTCCATCACGGCAAGCTGCCGTTTCCCGAACTGGAGCGCTTCTGATGCGACGCGACCCCGAACTCGAATCGATCGACGACAGCGCGGCGCTCATCGCGCAAGTGGACGCCGCGCTCCGCGATCGCCAGCCGCTGCAGATCCGCGGCGCGGGCACGAAGGCGTTCGTCGGCCGCGCGGTCGACGGCCGCTCGCTCGACGTGCGCACGCACCGCGGCATCGTCGCGTACGATCCGACCGAACTCGTGATCACCGCGCGTGCGGGCACGCCGCTCGCCGAACTCGATGCGGTGCTCGACGCGGCCGGCCAGATGCTGCCGTGCGAGCCGCCGACGTTCGGCGGCGCGGCCACCGTCGGCGGGATGTTCGCGGCTGGGCTGTCGGGCCCGCGCCGCCCGTGGGCCGGCGCGGTGCGCGACTTCGTGCTCGGCTGCCGCGTGATCACCGGCCATGCGAAACATCTGCGTTTCGGCGGCGAAGTGATGAAGAACGTCGCCGGCTACGACGTGTCGCGGCTGCTCGCCGGCAGTTTCGGCTGCCTCGGCATCGTGACCGAGGTATCGCTGAAGGTGCTGCCGAAGCCGCGCGCGACCGAAGACCTCGCGTTGCCGCTCGCGGCCGGCGAAGCCGTGCAACGCGTCGCCGCATGGCGCCGCGCCGGCCTGCCGCTGGCCGGCGCGTGCCATGCGGACGGCGTGCTGCGCGTGCGGCTCGAAGGCGGCGAGGGTTCGGTGAAGGCCGCGCGCGACGCGATCGGCGGCGAACGGATGGACGCTCGCGACGATGGCTTCTGGGCGCGCCTGCGCGACCTGTCGCTGCCGTTCTTCGACGATCCGCGGCCGCTGTGGCGCGTGTCGGTGCCGGCCCTCGCGCCGCTCGACGCGCTTGCGGGCGCGCAGCTCGTCGACTGGGGCGGCGCGCAGCGCTGGCTGAAGACCGACGCGGCGCCGGCCGACGTGCAGCGCTTCGCCGCGCAGTGCGGCGGCCACGCGACCTGCTTCACGCCCGGCACGACGCCCGAGCCGTTCCAGCCGCTGCCGCCGGCGCTGCTGCGCGTGCATCGGCAGCTGAAGGCCCGGCTCGATCCGCATGCGATCTTCAATCCCGGCCGCCTGTACGCGGACGTCTGACGCCAACCCGACTTCGAACCGCCGATGCAAACCAATCTCAGCGAAGCAAGCAAGGCCCTCGACCGGGCCGACGAAGCGGAAGCGATCCTGCGCGCGTGCGTGCACTGCGGCTTCTGCAACGCGACCTGCCCGACCTATCAAGTGCTCGGCAACGAGCTCGACGGGCCGCGCGGGCGCATCTACCTGATCAAGCAGATGCTCGAAGGCGAGCCGTGCGGCGAGCGCACGCAGCAGCATCTCGACCGCTGCCTGACCTGTCGCAACTGCGAGACCACGTGCCCGTCCGGCGTGCGCTATCACACGCTGCTCGACATCGGCCGCGCGGAAGCCGAGAAGCGCGTGCGGCGTCCGGCGCGCGAGCGCGTGTTGCGCGCGGGCCTGCGTCACGTCGTGCCGCGCCCGGCGACGTTCGCCGCGCTGCTGAAGGCCGGCCGCGCACTGCGTCCGCTGCTCCCCGGCACGCTGCAGGACAAGATCCCGGCCGCCGTGCCCGCGGCCGCGCCGCGCCCGCCGGTGCGCCATGCGCGCCGCGTGCTGATGCTCGAAGGCTGCGTGCAGCCGTCGCTGTCGCCGAACACGAACGCGGCCGCCGCGCGCGTGCTCGACCGGCTCGGCATCAGCGTGACGCCGGCGCGCGAGGCCGGCTGCTGCGGCGCGACCGAATATCACCTGAACGCGCAGGATGCCGGGCTCGCCCGCGCGCGCCGCAACATCGATGCGTGGTGGCCGGCGCTCGAGGCCGGCGCGGAAGCGATCGTGCTGACGGCGAGCGGCTGCGGCGCGTTCGTGAAGGAATACGGCGACCTGTTGCGCTCCGACCCCGCGTATGCGGACAAGGCACGACGCGTGAGCCTGCTCGCGCGCGACCTCGCCGAAGCGATCGCGGCCGAACCGCTCGACGCGCTGGCCGATGCGACGCCGCGCCGCGTCGCGGTCCATTGTCCGTGCACGCTGCAGCATGCGCAGCGGCTCGGCGGCGCGGTGGAAGGCATCCTGACGCGGCTCGGCTTCGATCTGACGAATGTCGCCGACGGCCACCTGTGCTGCGGCTCGGCCGGCACCTATTCGCTGACGCAGCCCGAACTCGCGACGAAATTGCGCGACAACAAGCTCGATGCGCTCGAAGCCGCCGGCCCCGACCTGATTGTCACGGCCAACATCGGCTGCCAGACTCACCTGAACGGCGCGGGCCGCACGCCCGTGCGCCACTGGATCGAGCTCGTCGACAACCGACTCGTCAACCGACGCTGATTCCGGAGAACCCCATGAAGACCAAACCCGAACTCGAACTCGCCGACGTCGAGCGCATGCTCGCCGCCGCCCGCGCGGAAGCCGAACGTCATGGCTGGGCCGTGTCGATCGCCATCGTTGACGACGGCGGCCACCTGCTCGCGTTCGCGCGCCTAGACGGCGCGTCGGCGGCGAGCGCCCATATCGCGCAGGACAAGGCGCGCGCGGCGGCGCTCGGCCGCCGCGAGACGAAGGCGTATGAGGATATGATCAACAGTGGCCGCACCGCGTTTCTGAGCGTGCCGCTGACGGGCCTGCTCGAAGGCGGCGTGCCGGTCGCGGTGGACGGCCGCATTGCGGGCGCGATCGGTGTGTCTGGCGTAAAGTCCGAACAGGACGCGCAGATCGCCCGCGCCGGTACACAAAGCGTCGTGGCATAGGGCCTGTTCACGCTAATAACGGGCTTGCCAACGCGCGCGCGTTTTTCATTCCCCGGGAGGAATCACGATGATCGACCAAGCAGGACTGCAAGTCGCGCCAGCGCTGAGCCAGTTCATTGAAAACGAAGCACTGCCGGGCACCGGTATCGACAAGGCCGCGTTCTGGAGCGGTTTCTCGGCCCTGGTGCACGACCTCGCGCCGCGCAACCGCGAACTGCTCGCGGAACGCGACCGCCTGCAACTGGAACTCGACGCATGGCACCGCGCAAACCCCGGCCCGGTGCGCGACCACGCCGCGTATCGCGCGTTCCTCGAAAAGATCGGCTACCTCGTGCCGGTCCCGTCGAACGTCGCGGCAGCCACCGCGAACGTCGACAGCGAGATCGCGACGCAGGCCGGCCCGCAGCTCGTCGTGCCGCTGTCGAACGCGCGCTACGCGCTGAACGCCGCGAACGCGCGCTGGGGCAGCCTGTACGACGCGCTGTACGGCACCGATGCGCTGCCGGAAGACGGCGGCGCGGAGCGCACGTCGGCCTACAACCCGACGCGCGGCCAGCGCGTGATCGATTACGCGCGCGGCGTGCTCGACAACGCGGCGCCGCTCGCGAGCGGCTCGCACCGCGATGCGCTGCGCTACCGCGTGCAAGGCGGCCAGCTCGCCGTCGAAACCGGCAAGGGCGTCGTGCACCTCGCGCAGCCCGCGCAATTCGTCGGCTATCAGGGTTCGGCCGACGCACCGTCCGCGATCCTGCTGAAGCACAACGGCCTGCACGTCGAGATCCAGATCGACGCATCGACGCCGATCGGCCGCGCCGATCTCGCGAACGTGAAGGACGTCGTGCTCGAAGCCGCGGTCAGCACGATCATCGACTGCGAGGATTCGGTCGCGGCGGTCGACGCCGACGACAAGGTCCAGCTCTACCGCAACTGGCTCGGCCTGATGCAGGGCACGCTGGTCGAGGAAGTCGCGAAGGGCGGCAAGACCTTCACGCGCCGCCTGAACGCCGATCGCGAATACACGACGCCGGCCGGCGGCACGCTGTCGCTGCACGGCCGCTCGCTGCTGTTCGTGCGCAACGTCGGCCACCTGATGACCAACGGCGCGGTGCTCGATCGCGACGGCAACGAGATTCCGGAAGGGATCCTCGACGGCGTCGTCACGACGCTGTGCGCGCTGCACGACCTGAAGGCGAAGCGCAACTCGCGCACGGGGTCGATCTACATCGTGAAGCCGAAGATGCACGGCCCGGCCGAAGTCGCGTTCGCCGACACGCTGTTCGCGCGCATCGAGGATCTGTACGGCCTGCCGCGCAACACGCTGAAGATGGGCATCATGGACGAGGAGCGCCGCACCAGCGTGAACCTCGCCGCGTGCATCGCGGCCGCCGCCGCGCGCGTCGCGTTCATCAACACCGGCTTCCTCGATCGCACCGGCGACGAGATGCACACCGCGATGGAAGCGGGCCCGATGATCCGCAAGGGCGACATGAAGTCGTCGGCGTGGATCCAAGCGTACGAGCGCAACAACGTGCTCGCGGGCCTGTCGGCCGGCCTGCGCGGCCGCGCACAGATCGGCAAGGGCATGTGGGCGATGCCGGACCTGATGCATGCGATGCTCGAGCAGAAGATCGCACATCCGCGCGCCGGCGCGAACACCGCGTGGGTGCCGTCGCCGACCGCCGCGACGTTGCACGCGCTGCACTACCATCTCGTCGACGTGCAGGCCGTCCAGCAGGAACTCGAGAAGACGCCGTACGCGAGCGAGCGCGACGCGCTGCTCGAAGGGCTGCTGACCGTGCCGGTCGTCGAGCGCGCCGCGTGGAGCGAGGCCGAGATCCTCAGCGAAGTCGAGAACAACGCGCAGGGCATCCTCGGCTACGTCGTGCGCTGGGTCGAACAGGGCGTCGGCTGCTCGAAGGTGCCCGACATCCACGACGTCGGCCTGATGGAAGACCGCGCGACGCTGCGGATCTCGAGCCAGCACATCGCGAACTGGCTGCGCCACGGCGTGATCACCGAAGCATTCGTGCTAGACGTGTTCAAGCGGATGGCGCGCGTCGTCGACCAGCAGAACGCCGGCGATCCGAACTATCGGCCGATGGCGCCTGGCTACGACCAGTCGACCGCGTTCAAGGCCGCGTGCGCGCTGGCGCTGCAGGGCACGTCGCAGCCGAGCGGCTATACCGAGCCGCTGCTGCATCGGTTCCGGCTCGCGTTCAAGGCGCAGCAGCACGGCGCGTAAGCGTCGGCGGGCGCGCTTGCCCGCATGCGGTTTCACGAAACGGACGGCCCTCGCGGCCGTCCGTTTTTCCTGTGCGGATTGACGCGGACGCCAACAAGAACGACCGGTGCGTATCGCACGAGTCCGGATTGCGCATGCGCGGCCCGTCAAGGCACGCAAGCGCGCGGGCAGCGGAACGGGCGGCGGCGTGCTGCGGGCGCACATCTTGCGCCGCACCGTTGCGCGCGCAATTCACAAGCAGCGGCCGCCCCGGTAATTTGATCGGGATCAACGGCCCGCAACATTTTTCGCGCCCGCACATGTGCGCGTTATACTCGGACCCATCCACGCGGCCCGATGCGCCGGATCGTCGAATGGCGGCAAAACTTGCCGGCAAAACGGGGAGATCGACCGGTTCGGGCGGCCGCGATTTTCGATAATTGGCGCCCGTTACCACGATCGTCGCCAGGGCAGAACACACGGGGGCCGCGTACCGGATCGCCACGCGCCAATCATACGAACAATTGCATCGAGCCGCGTGCTGGCGGCGGTGCCGCTCGCTTCACCGACCATGGCAGAAACCGACTACGCAATGCCCAGCGAATCCGGTCCGACGGGCCGCGTCGCCGCTCAGTTGCGCCGGCTCCTGCTGCCGCACCTGATCTTTTATTCCGGGCTGCTGATCGGTCTGCTCCTGCTGCTCCTGTGCGGCATCGTGCTGTACGAGGCCCGCATCGACGCGCGCGATCGCGCGCGCATCACGCAGCAGAACATCGCGCTGATGGCGTCGTGGGACATCGAACGCAATATCGAGCTGTATGCGCTGTCGCTGCAGGCGGTCGTCGAAGGCGAGAACGATCCGGCGGTCACCGCGTTGCCGATGCCGCTGCGTCGCCAGGTGCTGTTCGATCGCGCGACGACGGCCAAATACCTCGGCGGCATCTACGTGCTCGACGCGAACGGCGACATCGCGGTCGACGGCAAGAGCGACGTGCCGCGCAAGGCCAATTTCGGCAACGAACCGTACTTCACCGTGCACCGCGATCACCCGGACGTCGGCCTGTACGTCAGCGATCCATACCGTTCGCGCTTGCGCGGCGGGTCGCCCAGCATCGCGCTCAGCCGGCGGATCACGCGGCCCGACGGGTCGTTCGGCGGCGTCGCGGTGATGTCGATCCGGCTCGAATATTTCCAGGACCTGTTCTCGCGCCTCGCGCTCGGCGATCGCGGTTCGATGGCGCTGATCAACACGAAGGGCCTGATGCTCGCGCGCCAGCCGTACGATCCCGCGATCGTCGGCCGCAACATCAGCAAGGCGAGCACGTTCCGGCAGTTCATGACCGCCCGCGAAGGCAGCTTCGCGGATACCGCGTCGATCGACGGCGTGCGGCGCCTGTACGTGTTCCGACATCTCGAGCACCTGCCGCTGATCATCATGGTCGCGCGCTCGGAAGCCGATACCTACGCCGCGTGGTACGACCGCGCGATCCCGATCGGCTCGGCGATGGCCGTGCTTGCGCTCGGCTTCGTCGGCCTGTCGCTGCTGCTCGACGTGCAGCTGCGCAAGCGCCACCGCGCGGAAACCGAGCTCGAGGCGCTCGCGCGCACCGACGGCCTCACCGGCCTCGACAACCGCCGGATGCTCGACGTCACGCTCGCGCGCGAATGGCGTCGCGCCGCGCGCTCGCAGCACGCGCTGTCGCTGCTGTTCGTCGACGTCGACCACTTCAAGCGCTACAACGACACGCAAGGCCACCAGGCCGGCGACGACGCGCTCGCCGCGGTCGCGCGCTGCATCGCCGGCTGCCTGCGGCGGCCGGCCGACTATGCGGCGCGCTACGGCGGCGAGGAGTTCGTCGTCGTGCTGCCCAACGTCGATACGGACGGCGCCGTGACGATCGCCGAGGCGATCCGCAGCGGCATCCTCGATCTCGGCATCCGGCACGACACGGGCACGGCCGGGCGTCTCACCGCGAGCATCGGCGTGACGACCTGCTATCCGGAGCGCGACGACAGCATCCAGGCCGCGCTGAAATTCGCCGACGACGCGCTGTACCGCGCGAAGGAGCGCGGGCGCAACCAGGTCGTCGTGCAGACGGCGCCGCGCGCCGCCGGGCGCGAGCCGCGGCGCGCGTGAACACCGGCGGGTCTTCCGCCATCCCGCCGCCTGCGGGCAAAATCGCCGACAATGTCGGCTCGCCGCGCCGCGCGCTCGGCGACGCCCGCCCGCCGCGGCGGCGCACGCTTCCGATCACCATGAGACTCAAGGCAAAGATTTTCCTTCTGGCCATCGTGCCGTTCCTGCTCGCGATCGCCGGCATCGGCTTCGGCGTGCGCCAGCAGGCGACGTCGCTCGCGCGCACGCAGCACGCGACGATCCAGGCCGCGTACCTGTCGAGCAAGGAAGTCGAGCTGAAGCATTACGTCGAGCTCGCGACGAGCGCGATCATGCCGCTGTACGACGCGAGCGGCGGCAACGCGCGCGACGACGGGATGCTGCGCACGCAGGCGCTCGCGATGCTGCAGAAGATGGATTTCGGCCCCGACGGCTATTTCTTCGTCTACGACCTGCACGGCAACGCGCTGATGCATCCGCGCGAGCCCGAGCGCGTCGGCCACAACTTCTGGTCGATGCGCGACCCGCAGGGTGCGCTGACGATCCAGCAGCTGATCGGCGCCGCGTCCCACGGCGGCGGGTACGTGCGCTACACGTGGCAGCGGCCGTCGACGGGCAAGGCCGCGCCGAAGCTCGGCTACGTCGTCGCGCTCGAACGCTGGGGCTGGATGGTCGGCACCGGCATCTATCTCGACGACGTCGACACCGCGCTGCAGCGCATCGATGCGCGCGCGTCCGCGAACATCGAGCGCACGATGAGCTGGCTCACCGCGATCGCGCTGACGGGCGCCGCGGCGATCGCCGTCTGCGCGCTGGTGCTGAACGTCAGCGAGTCGCGCAGCGCCGACGCGAAGCTCAAGCAGCTCGCGCAGCGCGTCGTCGAATCGCAGGAACAGGAGCGCGAGCGGCTGTCGCGCGAGCTGCATGACGGGATCAGCCAGATGATGGTGTCCGCCAAGCTGATGCTCGAATCCGCGCTCGCGCGGTTCGAGCGCGGCGCGACACGGATGCCCGAAGCCGAGCAGGCGCTCGCGTCGGGCGTCGGGCGGCTCGGCGACACGTTGCGCGAAGTGAGGCGCATCTCGCATGCGCTGCGCCCGGCGATGCTCGACGATCTCGGCCTCGCGGCCGCGCTCGAACAGCTCGTGCGCGAACTCGGCACGGAAAGCGGCATCGACATCGGCTATACGCAGGTCGCGCACAGCGGCGCGCGGCCGTTGCCCGCGGCGGTCAACACGGCGCTGTTCCGGATCGCGCAGGAAGCGCTCAGCAACATCGTGCATCATGCGCAGGCGTCGCGCGCGGCCGTCACGCTCGACGTCGGCGCGCATGCCGTCACGCTGACCATCGCCGACAACGGCTGCGGCTTCGATGCCGAGCGGACGCAGACCGATGCGCGCCGCGGCATCGGTCTGCGCAACATGCGCGAGCGCCTCGATGCGCTCGGCGGCACGCTGACGATCACGTCGCAGGTCGGCCACACCGTCGTCGCCGCGCGCGTGCCGCTGCGCGCCGCCTGACGGCGCGCCACCATCACCGGAGACCTTTGCCCATGAGCGCCCCCGACCCCGCCCGGCCCGCTGCCAGACTGCTGCTCGTCGACGATCACCCGTTGGTGCGCGACGGCCTGCGGATGCGGCTCGAGGCGGCGGACCTGTCCGTCGTCGGCGAAGCCGGCAATGCCGAGGAGGCGCTTGCGCTCGCCGCGTCGCTCGAGCCCGATCTCGCGCTGATGGACGTCGGCATGAACGGAATGAACGGCATCACGCTCGCGGGCGTGTTCCACGAGCGCTTTCCGGCGATTCGCGTGCTGATGCTGTCGATGCACGACAACATCGAGTACGTGACGCAGGCCGTGCGCGCCGGCGCGAGCGGTTATCTGCTGAAGGATTCGCCGGCCAGCGAGATCGTGCGCGCGATCGGCGCGGTGCTGGCCGGGCAGACGTTCTTCAGCGAAGGGCTCGCCGCGCGGATGATCCAGGCGAGCGCGACCGCGTCGCCGCTCGACCGGTTGACGCCGCGCGAACGCGACATCCTCGATGCGCTGGCCGAGGGGCTGTCGAGCAAGCAGATCGCGCAGCAGACGGGGCTGTCGGTGCGCACGGTGGAAACGCACCGGCTGAACCTGAAACGCAAGCTCGACATCGAGGGGCAGGCGGAGCTGATCAAGTTCGCGGTCGAGCATCGGCGGCGGTAGGGCGGATTGCCAGCCGATTTTTTACATTCACCCGTTTGATATGGATGTTCGACGTGGCGAGCCACACCCATCTAGTGTGAGGCCATCGTCACGTGTTACGCGATGCAGTGGAGCAGCACCGCTTGACCTACTTGACGCGAGTGACAGCGGCCATGATTGCGCGCACAGTCCGTAACATTTTTCGGCTGCCCCACGCCGTCGCTTCCCGGCGGTAGCCATAACAGTTGGGGACGATTTCACCGAGGACGTCAACCTGATCGCCGTGCCCAGACGGACTACCGAATTGAGTGACCGAGGTTCGTCTGATACGTTCCGTCCAAATCAACTGCGGGATCCCTCATGTCAGCGTCATGCACCTTCGTCCTGAACGGGCGGCCAATTTCCACCCCTTCCTGTGTTGGCGTCCGTCCCGTACCGGCGTTCAGCGGAATGCCGGACGATCGCAACAAACCGGAAGCGATCGTGAAACCGAAGTCAGGTCCTTTGCCCCGAGGCTTGTATTACGTCGTCGATCGACAGTCGGGCGGGCGCCTGGGATGGCTCTATGACTTCGTACGTGCGAACTTGTATGGAACCGACCGCGATAGATGGTTTGCGCTGTACCGTGCCGACGGGACAATTGACGATTGGACAACCGTGAACGGTGTGCGTCGCGGCGCATTCCGTCTGCATCCGAACGGCCCGCTCGGACGCAGCGAAGGCTGCATCACCGTGAAGGATGCGCAAGACTTCGAACGGTTATCGGCGCACCTTCGGGCATGGGGCGCAACGTTGCCGATCCCCGGGAGCAACGTCAAGGCATACGGAATAGTCGAGGTGCAGTAATGACGCGCGCGCGATATGGCCTCAACATCTTGGCAACCCTCATTCTCGGTACGCTACTCGCACGCTGGTTCGTCCATCTGCCAATCGAAACGCGCATTCCCGTGGCAATCGAATCGGCGCTGGCGTTTTTCGGGGTCGACACCATTGCTCTTGCCGACGACATCGATGGGATCGGGCTCCTGCTCGTATTGGCCGTCTGTCTCGTCGTGGCCGGCTTAGCTGTTTGGGGCGTTAACCGGGTAGTTCGGCGCTAGGGAACGACCGACGTGCATGGGTTCATGCGGGCGCGGGCAATTTGCGCGCGCAACGAGCCGGCATCCGCTCGCCCCAACATCGCAGAGGAACCGACATGAAGGGGGCTTCGCACCCTTCGTGGAAGGAACGGGTTCTACCGTGTTCGCTGCGCTTTTATGCGCCAGCTATTGATTTCCTGGGGGCGAGGTCGACGGACGCTGCTCGATGTCAAACGCCCCGGCTGCATCCGCGGCCGGGGCGTCATGATTTCACTGTCTCATTCCGGTCGCGACTCGCGTCGGAGATGCTCAATTCGTCCGCGAGTTGTGCTTCTGCAGATACGCGATCAACCCGTCGACGCCGCCCGACGCGAGCTGGCTCTTGAACTGGCCCTGGTAGACCTGGATCAGCCACGCGCCCGACATGTCGATGTCGTAGATCTTCCAGTCGTTGCCGACCTTGCCGAGCCGGTAGCCGACCGACTGGCTGTCGCCCGGCGTCGTGACCGTCGACTGCACCAGCGCGTCGGCGCCCGACGCGCCGCCCGCCTTGAACGAGAACTTCGCATCCTGGCTGCCGAGCTGCGCGAGCGACGCGGCATACGTGCGCGTCATCAGCAGCTTGAACTGCTTGTACAGCTCCTGCTGCTGTTGCGGCGTGGCCTGCTTCCACGCATCGCCGACCGCGATGCGGGTCGTGCGCTCGAAGTTCGTCGCGGGCAGGAAGCGCTGCTCGACGACTTGCGTGACTTTCGCCATGTTGCCGCCGCGCGCGGCCGGATCGGCCTTCATCGCGTTGACGGTGCCCTCGACCGCATTGCGGACGACGTCGACCGGCGCGCTCTGCGCGAAAGCGGAAACCGACACGGCAGCCGCCGCGACGAAAGCAAACAGATGACGTTTCATACTGATATTCGCACTCGATGAGAAAAAACGGCCGGCGAATCGCCTGCATTGCATCGGCCGGTGGGTCGAAGTATAGCGGCCCGCACGCCCGCCTGCCGCGCCGTGACCGACTGTTACCTTTGAGCCCCTTTTGTCACAGGGCCGCCGCGGCCGCGATCCGCACCGATTATGTAAGCATCCCCTTACCAATCGTCGGATCTTTCGCGCCGATTCCTTCACGGCAGAGCAAATATCCTTCCCGCCCCTTTACGTACCAACGTTGCGACCGACGCCACGCTGCGCCGGTATACTCGTTGCTTTGCCCTTGCCAGCCCCTCCCCGCCGCCACATGGTGACATCTCTCATCGTCCGACTCGTCGCATGGTCGGTACGCCGCCCCGTCTGGGTCGTCGTGCTGTCGCTCGTCATTGCCGCGTTCAGCGGCGTGTATGTCGCGCAGCACTTCAAGATCAACACGGACATCAGCAAGCTCGTCGACGCCGAGCCGCAATGGGCATCGCTCAGCAAGGCCGTCGACCAGGCGTTCCCGCAACGCAACGGCACGATCCTCGCGGTAGTCGAAGCGCCCGCGCCCGAATTCGCGACGGCCGCCGCGCACACGCTCACCGAAGCGCTGCAGAAGCAGGCCGATGCGGGCCATATCGGTCAGGTCGGCGAACCGGGCGGCGGCCCGTTCTTCGAACACAACGGGCTGCTGTTCCTGTCGCCGCAGGAAGTGTCGGATACGACGTCGCAGCTCGCGAGCGCGCGGCCGCTCGTCAACGAGCTCGCGAAGAATCCGAGCCTCACCGGGCTCGCGACCACGCTGTCCACCACGCTCGGCCAGCCGCTGCTGACCGGCCAGGTGAAGCTGCCTGCGATGGCGAAGCTGCTCTCGCGCAGCGCCGCGACGGTCGACGACGTGCTGGCCGGCAAGCCGGCCGCGTTCTCGTGGCGCGGGCTGGTCGACAGCGATGCCGCGCGCCAGCCGGCGCGCGCGTTCGTCACCGTGCAGCCGGTCGTGAACTACGGCGCGCTGAAGGCCGGTGCCGCCACGAGCGAGGTGATCCGCGACACCGCGCGCACGCTCGATCTCGAGAAACGCTACGGCGCGGTCGTGCGCCTGACCGGCGAACAGCCGCTCGCCGACGACGAATTCGCATCGGTCGAAGACGGCGCGGCGCTCAACGGCGTGCTCACGCTGCTCGCCGTGCTCGTGATTCTGTGGCTCGCGCTGCGCTCGAAGCGGATGATCGGCTCGGTGCTCGTCACGCTGTTCGTCGGCCTCGTCGTGACCGCCGCGCTCGGCCTCGCGATGGTCGGCTCGCTGAACATGATTTCGGTCGCGTTCATGGTGCTGTTCGTCGGCCTCGGCGTCGACTTCTCGATCCAGTACGGCGTGAAATACCGCGAGGAACGCTTCCGCGACCCGCGCATCGACCACGCGCTGATCGGCGCCGCGCACTCGATGGGCATGCCGCTCGCGCTCGCGACCACGGCCGTCGCGGCGAGCTTCTTCTCGTTCATCCCGACTGCCTACCGCGGCGTGTCCGAACTCGGGCTGATCGCGGGCGTCGGGATGTTCGTCGCGCTGCTGACCACGCTGACGCTGCTGCCCGCGCTGCTGCGCCTGTTCGCGCCGCCCGGCGAATCGAAGACGCCGGGCTTTCCGTGGCTCGCGCCGGTCGACGATTTCCTCGATCGCCATCGCAAGCCGATCCTGATCGGCACGCTCGCGGTCGTGATCGGCGCGCTGCCGCTGCTCGCGTTCCTGCACTTCGACTTCAATCCGCTGCACCTGAAGGATCCGCACAGCGAATCGATGGCGACGCTGCTCGCGCTGAAGGATTCGCCCGAAGCAGCGGTCAACGACGTCACGCTGCTCGCGCCGTCGCTCGCCGAAGCCGACGCGGCCGCGAAGCGCCTCGACGCACTGCCGGAAGTCGGCCGCACGACGACGCTCACGTCCTTCGTGCCGGCCGACCAGCCGGCCAAGCGCGCGGCGATCGCCGCGGCCGCGAGCGAGCTGCTGCCCGCGCTGACGCAGCCGGCCGCGCCGCCCGCAACCGACGCGCAGCGCGTCGCCGCGCTCAAGCGCGTGTCGGACCTGCTGAGCTACGCGGCGGAAGATCACCCGGGCCCGGGCGCGTCGGCCGCGCAGCATCTGTCGGCCTCGCTCGCAAAGCTGGCCGCGGCCGACAGCGGAACGCGCGATCGCGCCGAACGCGCGTTCTCCGACACGCTGCGCATCGCGCTGAACCAGCTCGCGACGCTGCTGCAGCCGCAGGAGATCACGCGCGAATCGCTGCCGCCGCAGCTCGTGCGCGACTGGGTCGCGCCGGACGGCCACGCGCTCGTGCAGATTTCGCCGAAGGTGCCGAAGGGCGTCGACCCGAACGACGACACGATGCTGCGCCGCTTCGCAAAGGCCGTGAAAGCCGCGGAGCCGGGCGCGATCGGCGGCCCGATCTCGATCCTGCATTCGGCCGATACGATCATCAACGCATTCCTGCACGCGGCGCTGTGGTCGATCATCTCGATCACGGTCCTGTTGTGGATCACGCTGCGCCGCTTCGGCGACGTGCTGCGCACGCTGGTGCCGCTGCTCGTGTCCGGGCTCGTCACGCTCGAGATGTGCGTCGTGCTCGGCATGTCGCTGAACTTCGCGAACATCATCGCGCTGCCGCTGATGCTCGGCGTCGGCGTCGCGTTCAAGGTGTACTTCGTGATGGCGTGGCGCGCGGGGCAGACGGGCCTGCTGCACTCGAGCCTCACGCACGCGGTGCTGTTCAGCGCCGCGACAACGGCAACCGCCTTCGGCAGCCTGTGGCTGTCGCATCATCCGGGCACGTCGAGCATGGGCAAGCTGCTCGCGCTGGCGTTGACCTGTACCCTGATCGGCGCCGTGGTGTTCCAGCCCGTCCTGATGGGCAAACCGCGCGTCAAACGCGCCAAGAACCAATCGCAAGGAAACAATGAATAAGGTGCGAATCATTGCGGCGACCGTCGCTGCCGGGGCAGTGCTGAGCGGCTGCGCGACGGGCCCGAACCGCAACCCCAACGACCCGCTCGAGCCGATGAACCGGGTGATGTACAAGGTCAACGACACGGTCGACACCAACATCGCCGTGCCGATCGCGAAGGGTTACCAGAAGATCACGCCGACACCCGTGCGTACCGCGATCAGCAACTTCTTCTCGAACATCGGCGATCTCGGCAACATGGCGAACAACCTGTTGCAGTTGCGCATCACCGATGCGACGCAGGATCTGATGCGCGTGGCAATGAACTCGGTGTTCGGCGTCGCCGGCCTGATCGACATCGCGACGCCGGCCGGGCTGCCGAAGCATCACCAGGACTTCGGGCTGACGATGGCGCGCTGGGGCATGCCGTCCGGCCCGTACCTCGTGCTGCCCTTGTTCGGGCCGAGCACGATCCGCGACGGCGTCGGCCGTGCGGTGGACGTCCGCTTCAACCTGCTCAACTACATCGAGCCGGCCGCGCGCAATCCGATGTACATCGCGCAGTTCATCAGCGCACGCTCGGACCTGCTCGGCGCGACCGATCTGCTGAAGCAGGCGGCGCTCGATCCGTATTCGTTCGTCCGCGACGCGTATCTGCAGCAGCGCAAGTCGCTCACGTATCACGGCCAGTCGGCATCGGCCGCGGCGCCGAACTATGCGGAGCCCGGTGAAGCGGGCGCGGTGCCGGCGGCTACGCCGGCCATGCCGGGCGGCCTGCCGAACTACGAGGATCCGGGCGAGTCGGGCGGCGCGGCGCCGAACAACGCGCCGGCCGCGCCGGGGCTGCCGCAGTACGACGATCCGGGCGCGGACAGCGCGACGCCCGCGAGCGCGCCTGCCGCGGCATCGGCGACTGCGCCGGCCGGTGCGACCACCGCACCGGCCGCCAACGGCGCGCCGATCGCGCCGGCCGTGCCGACGGTACCGCCCGCGCCCGCGAGCAGTCCGGCCGCGCAGTAACGCGGCCACGCCGTCCGCCGCAAAAACGAAGAGCGCTGCATCGTGCAGCGCTCTTTTTTTGCGCGTCCGGAAAACGGACAAGGAAGGAGGAGAAGAAGCGGCGAACGCCGCTCAGACGATCCGCATCGCGCCCGCACGCTCGAACGCGTGCCGCGCCTGGATCAGCGTCGTGCGCGCCGCGCGCGCGTCGCCCGCGACCTGCAGCAGCGGGCCCAACTGCGACGGCTGCTTCAGCAGTTCGCGCAGGATCGGCAGGATCGCGGTGCTGCCGTCGTCGCGCAGGCCGGCCGTCGCCGCGCGCGGCAGCGTCCGCCACGCGGGATCGACGATCGCGCGGCACACCGCGAACGGCACGCCGCGCGACGCGGCGAAGGCCGCCGCGATATGCGATTCCATGTCGACGGCGAGCGCACCCTTCGCGCGATGCAGCGACGTCTTTTCCTGCTCGCTGATCACCGGCGCGCCGACCGCCGCCATCGTGCCGCGCGTGACGCGCGCCCACACCGGCGTGTCGTGCAGCGCGGCGACGAGGCGCGCGCTCCAGCCCGTATCGGTCTTCACGCGGCCGAACGGCCCGTCGATCGCGTCCGCGATCACGAGCGCGCCGGGCGCGAGGTCGGGCGCGAGCCCGCCGGCGGTGCCGAAGCTGACGATGCCCGCGCAACCGCGCGCGGTCGCTTCGGCCAGCGCGCGCTCGAGGCGGTCGGCCCGCGCGGCGAACACGGCCTCGACGCCGTGACCGCGCGCGATGCGCGCCTCGAACGCCATCCCCGTGACCGCGATGACGGGCAACGTGCCGTTGTGCTGCGTCGCCGGCACGCGTTACATCCCGACCGTCACGCGCGTCGCATTCGCGCGCTTCAGGTTGCGATAGCGCGCGAGCGCCCACAGCGGGAAGAACTTGCGATAGCCGTGATAGCGCAGGTAGAACACGCGCGGGAAGCCGGTCGCCGTGAAGCGCGTCTCGTCCCACAGCCCTTCTTCGTTCTGCTGCGCGATCAGGTAGTCGACGCCGCGCGCGACGGCCGGGTTGTTCACCTCGCCGGCCGCCATCAGGCCGAGCAGCGCCCAGGCCGTCTGCGATGCCGTGCTCGGCGCCTGCTCGTAGCCGCGGTAGTTGAGCTTGTAGCTGTCGCCGTCCTCGCCCCAGCCGCCGTCCTTGTTCTGGATCGACAGCAGCCACTGCGCGCCGCGCTTCATGCGCGGATCGTCCGGCGTCAAACCGGCCGCGTTCAGCGAGCACAGCGCCGTCCACGTGCCGTACACGTAGTTCATCCCCCAGCGGCCGTACCAGCTGCCGTCCGGTTCCTGCTCCTTCAGCATGTAGTCGAGCGCACGGCGGGCCGGTTCGCTGTTCAGCGGCGTCTCGCCGAGCTGCGACAGCATCGACAGGCAGCGGCCCGACACGTCGGCCGTCGGCGGATCGAGCAGCGCGCCGTGATCCGAGAACGGGATGTTGTTCAGGTAGTACTGGGTGTTTTCCGGTTCGAACGCGCCCCAGCCGCCGTCGCTGCTCTGCATGCCGACGACCCATTCGCGCGCACGCGCCATCGATTCGCGGTACGTGTCCGTCTGCTTGAGCTTCTGCGCGCGGTCCATCGCCATCACGACCACGGCCGTGTCGTCGACGTCCGGGTAATGCGCGTTCGCGTACTGGAACGCCCAGCCGCCCGGCCGCACGTTCGGGCGGCGCGAGATCCAGTCGCCGCGCACGTCGAGGATCTGCAGCGGGCGCAGCCACTCGAGGCCGCGCAGCACGGCTTCCTCGGCACGGGCGTCGCCGGTTTCGAGCAACGCATGCGCGGCGAGCGACGTGTCCCACACCGGCGACAGGCACGGCTGGCAATACGCTTCGTCGTCGTGCACGACGAGCAGCTTCTCGACCGACTTGCGCGCGATCGCGCGGTTCGGATGATCTTCCGCATAGCCGAGCACGTCGTACATCATCACCGCGTTGGCCATTGCCGGATAGATCGCGCCGAGGCCGTCCTCGCCGTTCAGGCGCTCGTCGACGAACGACACGGCCTGACGGATCGCGCGTTCGCGCGTGTAGCTCGGGAACAGGCCGTCGACCGCGCGCAGCGCATGGTCGACCACGCGGAAGAACGCGAACCAGCCGGGGCTCTGGTGGCCCTGGCGCGGCAGCAGCCCGGCGTTGACCGGCGGGTCGATGAACAGCTCGTCGATCCGCACGCCGCGCGGGTTCTTCGCGAGCGGGCGCTTCGCATTCAGCACCAGCAGCGGCACGATCACCGTGCGCGCCCAGTACGACACCTTCGACAGGTGGAACGGGAACCACTGCGGCAGCAGCATGATCTCGACCGGCATCATCGGCACCGCGCGCCACGGAATCGCACCGTACAGCGCGAGCTGGATCCGCGTGAACACGTTCGACATCTCGGCGCCGCCCATCGCATGGATCGCGCGGCGCGCGCGCTGCATGTGCTCGGCGTTCTCGTCGTCGCCGATCACCTTCAGCGCGAAATACGCCTTCACGCTCGCGCTGATGTTCGGCGCGCCGTCGGTAAACAGCGGCCAGCCGCCGTCGGCCTGCTGGATGCGGCGCAGATAGCGGCCGATCTTCTGTTCGAGCTCCAGGTTCGGCGTCTCGCCGAGGTAGTGGACGAGCAGCACGTATTCGGCGGGAATCGTCGAATCGGCCTCGAGTTCGTAGACCCAGTGTCCATCCGCATTCTGTGCGGCCAGCAACGCGTCGGTCGCGCGCGCGACGGCCGTGTCGAGCCCCGCCGGCACGGTGCCGGCGGACAGGTTAGCCATTTCGGTGAGATCGTTCATCGGTCCCTCTGTTGCTTATTGTGTCTGGAGCACGTCCGCGGCCAGCTGGCCGGAACGGATCGCGCCCTCGATCGTGGCGGGCAGGCCGGTGGCAATCCAGTCGCCCGCCAGCACGAGATTGGTCCAGCGCGTACGCACGGCCGGACGTTTCATTTCCTGCGACGGCACCGCCGCAAAACCGGCGCGCGGCTCGACGACGAGCTGCCACGCGGGGATGGCGTCCGGGTTCACGCCCGTCACGCGCGCCACGTCTTCCCAGATGCGCTGCGCGAGCACGTCGCGCGGCGTGTCGAGCCAGCGGCCCGCATCGCGGATCGTCGCCGCGAGCGTGCCGTTGCCGGTGCGCACCGCGTCGACGATGCCGTTCACGACGGTCGTCTGCTGCGGATTGCCGTCCTGCGTGTCGACCGCGAAATACGCGGTCACGACCGCGCCGAACGTATCGGGCGCGGCGAGATCCGGCACCAGCGGCTGCGCGACCTCCGGCGGCACGGCCAGCACGACCGCGTCGCCCGGTGCGAGATCGACGCGTTCGCCGCCGATCGTGATCGCGTCGACCGCATTGCCGTGTGCGCCGAATTCGAATGCATCGAGCCGCGAGTTCAGCCGGATCTGGGCGCCGCCGTGCTGCAGCATCCGCAGCGCGGGCTCGACGAATGCGCTGCCGAGCCCGTGGCGCGCGACGAGCGGACGACAGCCGGGGCCGCCCGCGGCGAATGTGCCGCACAGCGCCGCCCGAGCGAGTTCCGCGCTCGCATGACGCGGCTCGACGTTCAGCACGCCGAGGAAAAACGGCCGCAACCAACGATCCCACAGCACGCCGTCGCATCGCATCGTCTGTGCGAGTGAGCGGCCGGTGCGCGCGAATGCGAGCGGCGCCAGCGCGAGGTAATCGAGCGGCGTGGTGCCCGGCGCGCGCGATGCGGCGTCGAACAGCCACCACGGCCAGCGTCCGTTGCCGAAGCGCAGCGTCCAGCGCTGCTGCGACGCGACGTCGACGACCGGATATTCGGACAGCGCGGGCCCTGCGAGCTGATCGGCCGCGCCGGTCGTGCGCAGGTAGCGCTGCGTCGCGGGCTGCCCCGCGAAGATCTGGTGCAGCCCGCTGTCGAGCGTCGTGTTCAGCGTGCCGTCGAACCACGTGCGGCAGCGGCCGCCCGCGTGCGCATGCGCGTCGTGCAGCACGATGCGCCGCCCGCGGCGTTGCAGCTCGACGGCAGCCGACAGGCCCGCGAGTCCTGCACCGATCACGTGGACGGTTCTGGGCATCGGCTCAGAACAGCGCGTAGCGCGCCGCGATCATCAGCATGCGCGCCTTCGGCTTGCGCAGCGGTGCGCGCGGGTAAGCGAAACCGCGTGCGATCGCGGCATCGAGAATGCAGCGATACGCGCCCGACATGATGCGCGGCGCCTTCACCTGCGCACGCGTGCAGGTATCCATCACGGCGTCCGCTTCGCGGAAGTGCGCGAGTGCGCGCTCGACGAGCGTCGCGCACACGCGCGGCAGCGCCGGATCGCGCGCGATCGTCGCCGGATCGGCGATCGCGATGCCTTCGCGCGCGAGCAGCTCGCGCGGCAGGTAGCAGCGGTTGATCGCCGCATCGTCGTCGATGTCGCGCAGGATGTTCGTCAGTTGCAGCGCGCGGCCGAGGTGGTGCGACAGCTTGATGCCTTCCGCTTCGGGGATCCCGAAAATCCTCACCGACAGACGGCCGGCCGCGCTCGCGACGCGATCGCAGAAGAGATCGAGCGTCGGCTCGTCGGGTGCGCAGATGTCTTCGGCGGCGTCCATCGCCATCCCGTCGATCATCGCGTGGAAGTCGTCGCGCTGCAGGTTGAACGCGCGGATCTCGCGCTCGAGCGCGACCAGGTGGCGCGGCGGACGGCCGGCGAAGCACGCGTCGATGTCCGCGCGCCAGCGGTCGAGGCCCGCGTTGCGCTCGGCCCGCGGCAGGTCGCTGTCGGCGATGTCGTCGACCGCGCGGCAGAACGCGTAGACCTGGAACATCGCATCGCGCTGCACCGCCGGCAGGATGCGCATTGCCAGATAGAAAGAACTGCCCGAAGTAACGGCAGCGGCGTCGGTTTCTTGTTCGTCCACGACGAGATTGGAAACGGCCAAGACGAGCTCCACGGAGACCCCCACGCGGGGCGATTGAAGAAGCCATGCCCGGCTGGGTTGGTCAGGGCGTCAAATGCGTGCGAGATATGCGAACGATCGACGCAGACAGGCACAAATTACCGGCCGGAAGCCGGAATTGGCCGAAAGTATAGCAATCTTTGAAGTTCGATGGCGGACGGGCGCCATGCCCGGCGGGCCTTCCGAGTGCGCGTGGGCCGGGCGTGAGCAAGCGCGGCCGGCGGGGCGGTGCGCCCCGCGTCAGCCGTAGACGATGTCGCGTTGCAGGTCGAGCGCGATGAGGCCCATTTCGCGGGTCAGCTGCAGCATCGACCGGCGTTCGAGCCGCGAGCCCATGAAGCTCGTCACGCAGCCGTCCGGCTCCGCGGTGAACTGGAACGACGGGCCGCCGGTGCCGAACCACGCGCCGGGCACGTCGGGCGACTCCTGCCAGTCGATCGTGTCGAATACGCGGGCGATGCCCGCACGCACGACGTCGCTCGGGCCGATCGGCGGCGCGACGTCGCCCAGGTCGTCGAGGGAATAGGGGCCGGGTTTGTCCGGCTTCCGGTAGAACAGATAGTCGACGTTCATGGGGCGCAATCGGGAGGAAAGCGTCAAATTAGCGCGCTTCGGCGCAAATTCAAATCAGATCAGGACGAAATGTGGCCTGTACGAGACAAAAGGCTGCATCGCGACGCGCCGCGCGACGATGCTTGAACGCGCGCGGCTTCGTCTAAGATGGACATCTTTCTCGAACGACACGGACATCATGGAGACGAACGCAACCGCCACCCCGCAGTCCGACCACCCCGTCTTCGTGCTCGTGCACGGCGCATGGCACGGCGCGTGGTGCTTCGCGCACGTCGCGGCGGCGCTGGCCGCGCGCGGCTACCTGTCGATCGCGCGCGACCTGCCGGCGCACGGCATCAATGCCCGCTTTCCCGCGTCGTATCTCGCCCGGCCGCTCGACAAGGATGCGTTCGGCGCCGAGCCGTCGCCGGTCGCGAACACCACGCTCGACGATTACGCGACGCAGGTGATGCAGGCCGTCGACGACGCGTATGCGCTCGGCCGCGGCAAGGTCGTGCTGGTCGGCCACAGCATGGGCGGACTCGCGATCACGGCAGCCGCCGAACGCGCGCCGGAGAAGATCGCGAAGATCGTCTATCTCGCCGCGTTCATGCCCGCGTCGGGCGTGCCGGGCCTCGATTACGTGCGCGCGCCCGAGAACAACGGCGAGTTGCTCGGCCCGCTGATGCTCGCGAGCCCGCGCGTCGCCGGCGCGCTGCGGATCGATCCGCGCAGCGGCGACACCGCGTATCGCGCGCTCGTGAAGCGCGCGCTGTACGACGACGCGCCGCAGGCCGACTTCGATGCGGTGGCGAACCTGATGACCTGCGACGTACCGGCCGCGCCGTTCGCGACCGCGATCCCGACAAGCGCCGCGCGCTGGGGGACGATCGACCGTCACTACATCAAGTGCCTGGCCGATCGCGTGATCCTGCCTGCGCTACAGCAGCGCTTCATCGACGAAGCCGACGTGTTCGTGCCCGGCAATCCGACGCACGTGCACCAGCTGGACAGCAGCCATTCGCCGTTCGTGTCGCAGCCGGCCGTGCTGGCCGGCGTGCTCGCCGACATCGCGAAAAGCTGAACGGCGTGCGGCGAACGCGCGAAGCGGCAACGGCGGCGGCGCGGACGTCATGCGTAAGCGACCGACCGGTCGCGCCCGAGCCGCTTCGCGCGATACAGCGCGGTGTCGGCCTCGTTGACGAGCACGTCGCACGCCGCCGCGCCCGCCGTCGCGCACGCGCCGCCGACGCTCGCCGTCACCGGCACGCTGACGCCTTCCGCGTCGACCGGCGTGCCGCTGATCGCGTCGCGCACCTTGTCGGCCACGAGCATCGCCTCGTCGAGATCCGTGCACGGCAGCAGCAACGCGAATTCCTCGCCGCCGAAGCGGCCGAACGTATCCTGCGCGCGCACGATCGACGCCACGCGGCGCGCCGTCTCGCGCAATACCGCGTCGCCGACCGCGTGCCCGAACCGGTCGTTGATCGTCTTGAAGTGGTCGAGATCGAACAGCAGCACCGACAGGTCGCCGCCGTAGCGCTGCCAGCGCGCGAACTCGTCGCTGAGCCGCGCCTCGAAGTAGCGCCGGTTCGCGATACCGGTCAGGCCGTCGAGATTCGCGTGTTCGCGCAGCTTCGCGACGGCCTCCTCGCGCTCGCGCTGCATCACGCTCACATGGGTGACATCCGAGATCGTCACGCACACGGCCTCGACTTCGCGGCCGCGCGTGAGCGGCATGAACGTGCAGTCCTGCTGCATGTAGTCGACGCCGCCCGTGATCGGCCGGTCGTGCTCGAAGCGAAACAGGTACGGGCGCTGCTCCCACGAGCTGAACGCGAAGCTGCCGAGCTGGAACACGCTCTCGAGCTTGCGCTGCAGCCACGCGCGCGGCAGATCGGGAAAGCAGTCGAACAGGTTGCGGCCGATCACGTCGGCGGCCGGAATGCCGCTGTGGTCCTGCATGAAGCGGTTCCACATCAGCACGGTCATCGCACGATCGAGCACGAACAGGCCGAAGCCGACCCGCTCGATCACGAGGTCGCTCAGCGACGGAGCGGTGGCAGGGATCGGCGCGTTCATAGCGCGGACAGCAACGCGTCGAGCGCATCGCCCATCAGCCGGATCGAATCCTCGGCCATCAGCATCACGAAATGTGCGCGGAACGCGTGATCCTCGAGCCCGAAGTTCACTTCGAGCAGCAGCGCGACGCTCCATGCAAGCGCGTTCGGCTGGAACACGTCTTCGAACGATACGTTCGCGCCGAGCAGCCCCGGCGGGAAGAACACCGGCTTGCGGCCGAGCTCGTCGAGGATCGACGCGACGCACGCGCTCATCAGCACGTTGGCGACGTCGAACACGAGTTCGTCCTGCGTCGCCATGCCCGCATACACGCCGTCGCCGAACGTACGATCCATCAGCGACATCAGGCGCGCGACGCCCGCGCTGCGGCACAGCACGATCGCCTCGCCCTTGATGTCGGAACGAAAACCCTGGCGCACGGCCGTCACGTTCTCGTGAATGCCGGTCATCTCGCGCAGCGCGTCGCCCGCGTCGGCCGCCTTCACGACGCGCACGCGCGGTACCGACAGCTCGATGAAGTGCCCGAGCAGCAGCGCGAGCCGTGCGGCGGCTCGTCCCATCGCGAGGTTGGCGATCTCCTGCAACGCGTCGCGTTGCTCCGCCGTGAACACCGATTCAGGCATACAACCCATACTCCTTGAGAATGGGCAGCAACGCGTCCGACGTCACGGGCTTGGCAACGAATGCGATCGCGCCGAGCTCGCGCACGCGTGCTTGCGCTTGCGGCTGGATATCGGCGGATACCACGATCACGAACGTGTTCAGATCTTCGTGGCGCAGTGTCTCGAGCACCTGGTAGCCGTTCATGTCGGGCATCGTCAGGTCCAGAAACATCACGGAAGCTTTGCCGTCACGATAGAGCGCCAGGGCTTCGCGACCATTCGCCGCATATGCGACGTCGACGTCCCAGTCTCCCGGCAGCGCCTTTGTCAGCAGTTTGCGAGCGAGCAGGGAATCGTCGGCAATCACTATCGGCAAAGGCATGGCGGCGAAGCGGTATACGGAATGGTCTCTCTCGCGTTAACGACCGCGCGGCGCGCTTCTTGAGGGCGCCATGCAATCAAGCGCGGGCAACCGCCTGGCGGCCGCGCGCGGGCATCGCGGCACGAAGCACGCGACGCACCGCGCCGCAAACGCCGGCGGGCGCATATATCTGTCATAGGGAAAGCAAGGCGCGATTCTCTGAGTAAACCGGAGGCGGTGCAACTCGCCATTTTTCACCATTTCGAACAGAATCGCTTCGATTCCCTGTCATTCCGAAAACAGCCGCGACCATTTTCGAGATAAGCCCGCAAAATTTTTCTTTGTGTACGTTTGCGCTGCCGGATTCATAGCGTTTTCATTCTTTCATTCCGTTCCTGTCGGAATCAACAGGTTGTCCATGTGCGCTGGCGTACGGCGGCCGCGCGCAACTCGTTTATGATTGAACACCTCCGCTTCGCCCGCTTGCTTCGATGACGTCCGAACGTCCCGCCGACTCCCGCCCGCCTGCTTCTCCGCCTGCCGACGACTGGCAGGACGACGGCAACTATTCGTCCGGCGCGCCCGAGCACGATTTCGCGGTCCGGCGCGTGACGCTGATCGTGCTGCTGGTCGCGGCGATCGTGCTGCCGTGCATCTACGTGTCGGTCATGGCGTACAACGACCTGAAGGCGCGCGAAGCCGCCGCGAGCGACGTGACGATGCGCACCGTGCGCGTCGCCGAGGAGCACGCGCTCAAGGTGTTCGACCTGAGCGAAACACTCGATGCGCGCATCGTCGACCTCGTGCAGGACATGGACGACGCCGCGGTGCGCCGCCAGGAAGCCGACATTCACGACGCGCTGAACACGATCGGCGGCGGCTATCCGCAGGTGGCCGCGGTGTCGATCTTCGGCGCGAGCGGGATGCTGCTCGCGAACAGCCTCTACTATCCGGCGCCCTATGCGTCGATCGCGAACCGCGACGACTTCGCCGGCATCCGCGACGGCAAGGTCATCGAACATATCTCGCGGCTGATGATGGGGCCGCTCAAGCTCGAGAACATCCCCGTGTTCAACACCGGCGTCGCGCGGCGCCATAGCGACGGTTCGTTCGCCGGGATGGTGTCGATCGCGCTGAAATCGTCATACTTCAGTGCGTTCTACCGCGACCTGCTCGGCGGCGCATCCACGCCGATGACGATGGCGCTCGCGCGCTCCGACGGCGCAGTGATCGCGTCGTATCCGCCGCCGCCGTCGCTCGCGCACACCGATCGCGCGGCGACCTTCGGCGACGCGCACAACGATCCGCGCGCGGGCGTCGTACGCGTGGGCCACGGCACCGGCAGCGAGATCGTCGCGTACCGGCAGGTCGGCAGCTATCCGGTATACGTGAGCTGCGCGTACCGGACCTCGGCCATCTGGCACGAATGGTACGAACACCTGAGCGTGCTGTTCCTCTCGATGTTCGCGCCGTCGGTCGCGCTGTGGTGGGTGATCTGGCTGTCGCTGAAGCGGCTGAAGGCGGAAGAGGCGGCGTGGGATCGCTGGCAGGCCGAAGCATCGATGCGCCGCTCGATCGAGTCGGCGTACCGGCAGTCGCGCAAGATGCAGGCGCTCGGCACGCTGGTCGGCAGCGTCGCGCACGACTTCAACAACCTGTTGATGATCATTTCGAGCAACGTGCAGATCGCGCGGCGGCGCGGCGTCCAGCATCTCGACAAGGAACTGGGCGCGATCGAGCGCGCACTGAAGAACGGCCAGTCGCTCACGCGCCAGTTGCTCGGCGTCGCGCGCAAGCAGCCGCTGCACAACGAAACGATCGACATCGGCCAGTGGCTCGACACGTGCCGCGAACTGCTGAAGACGTCGCTCGGCTCGAAGTCGTCGCTCGTCGTCGCGATCGAACCGGGCGTTTGGCCGATCCGGGTCGATGTCGCCGAGCTCGAGCTCGCGGTGATCAACCTGGCCGTCAACGCGCGCGATGCGATGGCGATGGGCGGCCGCTTCACGGTCGGCGCGCGCAACGTGACGCTGCGCCGCGAGGACGGCTTCCCGCTGACCGGCGATTTCGTGCAGATCTCGCTCGACGATACGGGCTCGGGCATGGCGCCCGACGTGCTCGCGCGCGCGTTCGAGCCGCTGTTCACGACGAAGGCGCAGGGGATGGGAACCGGGCTCGGGCTGCCGCAGGTGTTCGCGTTCTGCGAACGCTCGGGCGGCCTGGCGACGATCGACAGCGCGGTCGGTGCCGGTACGTCGGTGCGGCTCTATCTGCCGCGTGCGCGCGTGGAGGACATCGTCGCGCGGCCGCAGCCGGGCGCGCACGACGCCGGCGCGCACGCGGGCCTGCACGTGCTGCTGGTGGAGGACAACAGCGAAGTCGCGGCCGGCACCGAAGCGCTGCTCACGCTACTCGGTCACCGCGTCACCTATGCGCCTACCGCCGACGACGCGTTGCGCCTGATCGAGGGCGCGGCCGCGAACGACGCATTCGACCTCGTGATTTCGGATATCCACATGCCGGGCCGCCTGAACGGCATCGACCTCGCGGAAGCGATCGACCAGCGGCCGGGCAAGCTGCCCGTGATCCTCGTCACGGGTTACGCGGAAGAACTCGACCGTACGCGGACCGTCAACGTACGCGTGCTGTCGAAACCGTTCGACATCGCGCTGCTCGACGAGATCCTGCTCGGTATCCGCGATGCGCGCGATGCGCGGCACGCCCGCGCCTGACCCGCGGGCACGCGGGCCGGCGCCGGCAACGCGACACTGACGGCGATCAGGCCGCCTTCAGCATGCGCACCCAGTCGACGTAGCGGTCGACGAAGCCCTGCAGGAACTTGCGGGTGTCCTCGCTGACGATCCGGCCTTCGTCGTCGATGCGCGCCGGGTCGTGCTTGATGAACATTTCCGGCTGGCCGAGCATCTTCACGTCCAGATACGCAAGCACGTTGCGCAGGTGCTGCTGCGCGAGCGCGGTGCCGACCGCACCCGGCGACGTGCCGAGCACCGCGCCCGGCTTGCCCGCCCACGAATTGTGGCCCCACGGGCGCGAGCCCCAGTCGAGCGCGTTCTTCAGCACGCCCGGGATCGAGCGGTTGTATTCCGGCGTGACGAACAGCAGCGCGTCGGCTGCTTCGATCGACTGCTTGAAGCGTGTCGCGACTTCCGGAAAATCCGCGTCGTAGTCCTGGCTGTACAGCGGCAGTTCGCCGATTTCGACGAAGTCGAACGAGAAATCGGCAGGGGCGAGCGAGATCACGGCATGCGCGAGTGCACGGTTCCACGAACCGCGACGCAGGCTGCCGACGACGACCGCAACACGATAGGACATGGTCTTCTCCTTTCCGGTGAGTGAGGAATCGGATCGATTGATTCGAGACAGGCGACAAAGGTCTGTTTATAGGCAAGCCAGCCCGCGAACCGCCCCACGGGGCCGACCGGCCGACTTTCCACAAGGTTTTCCACAGAAATTGTGGATAACTTGGCCGTTATGGTCTGAAGTTACAAACTGCCCGCATCGCGATTTTGCGGCACTCGACGCGGGGTTCCGGCAAGCATAGCGCAGCGCGCCGGCCGGCTTCATGAATTCGTGACGGAACATGCGTTGCGGCGCGGCGTCGTGCCCAGTAAGCTGCTCGCACACCGTGACGTGGCCGCCCGGCGGCGCGCGCGCGATCCATCGCTTTCGCCTCGTAAGGCTTCCCGCTCGCCATGCTGTCCGCGTACGACGACCCTGCCTATCTCGCTCAACTCCGGCACGATCTGCTGCGCTTTGCGCGGCTGCAGCTGCGCGATGCCGACGCGGCCGAGGACGCCGTGCAGGAGGCGTTGACCGCTGCGTGGCAGCATGCGGGCGAGTTCGCGGGACGGTCGGCGCACAAGACCTGGGTGTTCGGGATCCTGCGCAACAAGCTGATCGACGTGCTGCGCGCGCGGCAGCGGACGGTGAGCCTCTCCGCGCTCGATGCGGAGCTCGACGGCGAATCCGCGCTCGATCGCGAACTGTTCAAGGAAAACGGACACTGGGCCGCACATACGAAGCCGCGACCGTGGCCGCGCCCCGAAACGCTGTTGCAGCAGCAGCAGTTCTGGATACTGTTCCAGGTCTGCCTCGATCATCTGCCCGAACATATCGGCCGCGTGTTCATGATGCGCGAATTCCTCGATGTCGAGATCGACGATATCTGCCACGAACTGACGTTGACGACGAACCATTGCAGCGTGCTGCTGTATCGCGCGCGGACGCGCCTGCGCACCTGCCTCAGCGAAAAAGGACTGACGACCGAAGATGCTGCCGGGGAAATGTAGGGACGTGACGCGACTGCTGTCGGATGGGCTCGACCGGTCGTTGACGCTTCACGAGCACATGCAGGTGCGCGTGCATCTGCCTGTTTGCAGCGGATGCCGCGCGTATCGCGGACAGATCGCGTTGCTGCGGACGGCCGCGCATGCGGCGGCGGGGTGCGGTGCGGTGGCAGATGAGGATCGGGACGAGTCGTCGGGCGACGGGCAGCGTTGAGTCGCGGGCGCGCTTGCGTGGCATGCGCGCGGAGGGGCGGGTGGCGATGTCGGGGGTGGGTGGCGAGCGATGGGCTGTCGAGCGGTGCCGCTGTCGAGTGCGCATGGTTGTTGCCGACGGTGTTGCCCGAAGCGCACGTTCCAGGTCAGCCGCGGGATGCGATTTCGGGCGATCGATCCGACTGGGTTCGTCATTGCCGCGATGCGTGGTCGAGGGTCGACGCGCCGGTAGCTGTTGATCGCGTACCCATGGTGGGCGGCGGGCGCACATGGATCCCGGTGGTTGATCCGGTGCCCCGCTTGATCGGCCGATGGAGGATCGTGGTGGCCATCGCGCTCGACCGCCGGCGGTCTGCGCGGGCGGCGACCTCGATCGTAGTGCGCGAACTCAGTCCGTTCTTCCGTCAGTCCGGCATGTTTGCGACGGCGTGATGCGATAAGAAAAATACGCCGTACAACAATTATTCAAACAGCGCGCGCACCGACTCCGGCGGCCGGCCGATTGCAGCCCTGCCTCGATACACGACGATCGGTCGCTGCAGCAGAATCGGATGCGCGGCGATTGCCTCGTACGCCTGCGCGTCGGTCAGGCTCGCACGCGCTAGATCCAGTGTCTTGTACGGCTCCTCGCCATCGCGAAGCATGTCGCGCACCGGGAGTCCAAGCTGACGATGCAGCGCTTCCAGTTCCTCGACGGTCGGCGGCGTCTTCAGATACTCGACGACGTTCACCGGCATGCCGGTCGTGTTCAGCGTTTCGACCAGTGCGAGCGTCTCGCGGGACTTCGAGCAGCGGGGGTTGTGGTAGATCGTGATCATCATTCAGGCCTGGATGGAAGAGGCCCGTATTGTAGCGAGTCTGATTGTCAGTGTTTCGGTGGGTATCGACGCATATGCGGATGCAAGTTTGAATGTCTGGTTTGGCATGCTGTGCGTCGGCAGCGCCTACCGCAGGTGGTGGGCGGGTGGTGCGTTTATGCGCATAAAGCCGGGGCTTAGCTCAGTGCGGAGCGAAGGCAATGGGCGCGGGTACTCGCGTATTGGAAGCGTGCAGTCGAATGATGGCGCATCGTCATGCGACACGATCGGTATGTCCGATTGGGCCGCGGTACGGCTTATCGGCAGGAGCTTTATGCGCATAAAGCTGCCGCTGTCGAGCCAGGGGCATGCGGACGTTCAGCGAAGGTACCCGCATTCAGATACTCGACTCGATACACGATGTGTCCGGCGCCTCACGGTCGTCGCGGGTCGTCGCGGGTCGTCGCGGGTCGTCGCGGGTCGTCGCGGGTCGTCGCGGGT
>NZ_JAULUC010000033.1:0-61827 GCF_052851275.1 Burkholderia sp. SR8 | reverse complement strand
GGCAACGGCGGCAACGGCGGCAACGGCGGCAACGGCGGCAACGGCGGCAACGGCGGCAACGGCAGCCAGCCGTTCACGCACGTGTTCCTGCAGGGCGGCGTCGGCGGCCTCGCGGCCGGCATCGCCAGCTATCTTTGGGAGCATGCTGGCGCGCGACGGCCGCATTTCATCGTCGTCGAGCCGCGCCAGGCCGACTGCCTGTACCAGAGCGCGCTCGCCGGCCGCGCGACGAAGGCGACCGGCAGCGTCGACTCGGTGATGGCCGGGCTCGCGTGCGGCGAGGCATCGCCGCTCGCATGGGATTTCCTCGAGCCGAGCATCGACCACTTCATGCTGATCGACGACGATGACGCCGTGCACGCGATGCGCGCGCTCGCCGCGGGCAGCGAACGCGATGTGCCGTTCGTCTCCGGCGAGTCGGGCGCGGCCGGCATCGCGGGGCTGGCCATGCTGATGCGCGACCCGGCGCTTGCACGCCACGCGGGGCTCGATGCGAACTCGCGCGTGCTGGCGATCAACACGGAAGGCGCGACCGCGCCGTCGGTCTACCGGCAGTGCGTCGGCGACACGGCCGACGCGGTGCTCGCGCGCCAGCGCGACTGGCTGCAACTGAACCGCGCGGCCGCAACGGCTTGAGCCGAGCGAACGACCCGAACGACCCGAACGACCCGAACGACATGACGATCGACGAGGCAACCACGATGGACGCAATCGACGCAACGGCGGAAAGCACGCTGCAGGGCCGGCTGAAGACCTGGCGCCGCCATCTGCACCAGCACCCGGAGACGGGTTTCGAGGAAGCGAACACGTCGGACTACGTTGCACGGATCCTGACGACGCTCGGGCTCGACGTGCATCGCGGAATCGGCGGCACCGGGCTCGTCGCGAACCTGACGGTCGGCAGCGGCACGCGCGCGATCGGCATTCGCGCGGACATGGACGCGCTGAACATCGCCGAGCACGCGCCGGGCCGCGACTACGCGTCGTGCACGCCGGGCAAGATGCACGCGTGCGGGCACGACGGCCACATGTCGATGGTGCTCGGCGCCGCGCAACTGCTGGCCGAGCGCAAGGATTTCGACGGCACTGTGCGCTTCATCTTCCAGCCGGCCGAGGAACACGGCCGCGGCGCGAAGGCGATGATGGCCGACGGCCTGTTCGAGCGCTTTCCGGTCGATGCGATCTTCGGCGCGCACAACATGCCGGGCATGCGCGCCGGCACGTTCTCGACGCGCGCGGGCGGCATCATGGCGAGCGAGGACAACTTCGCGATCCGCATCGACGGGCGCGGCACGCACGCGGCGCGCCCGCACATGGGCATCGATCCGATCGTGATCGGCGCGCAGATCGTGCTCGCGCTGCAGACGATCGTGTCGCGCAATCTCGATCCGGGCCAGCAGGCCGTGATCTCGTGCACCGAGTTCGTCACCGACGGGCTGCGCAACGTGCTGCCGTCGACGGTGACGATCAAGGGCGACACGCGCAGCTATTCGCGCGACGTACAGGCGCTGCTGGAAACGCGGATGCGCGAGATCGGCGAAGGCATCTGCCGCACGCACGGTGCGACCTGCACGTTCGAGTACACGCACGAGTTCGCGCCGACGGTGAACTCGCCGGAATGGGTCGAGACGGCCGTGCAGGCCGCCGCGCACATCGCGGGCGCCGACGCGGTGAACGCCGACGTGCAGCCGATGATGATTTCGGAGGACTTCGGCGCGTTCCTGCAGGCGGTGCCCGGCAACTTCGTGTTCATCGGCAACGGCGAAGCGGCCGGGCAGGGCGGCGTGCCGCTGCACAACGCGACGTACGATTTCAACGACGAGATCTTGACGGTCGGCGCGCGGTATTTCGCGGAAGTCGCGCGGCGCGCGTTGAAGGCCGCGTAGCGGCCGCACCGCGTTCGGCAGGCGTTACGCTTCGGCTGCGCGCTTGCCGGGCGCGTCGGCCGTGCTCGTGCGATCGAGGATCGCCAGCACTTCGCGCGCAGTGTTCTCCGAATGGCTGCGCAGCACTTCCGGCAACCGCGTGTGGTCGGGGTCGGCGAGCGCGGCCATGATCTCGTCGTGCTCGTGCAGCGATTCGGCCCAGCGCAGCGTGTCCGCGTTCGCGGCGCCGCGCGCGCGGTGCACCTTCGACATCAGCGACGCATAGATGCCCGACAGCACCGGATTGCCGGCAGCGTCGACGATCATCTGATGAATCTGCTGATTCAGCCGGAAATACTCGACGCGCTTGCCGGCTTCATGACACTCGACCATCTTGCGGTGCTTCGCCTGCAGCGCCGCGAGCGCCGCCGCGCCGATCCGCTTGCGCAGCAACTCGCCCGCCATCGCCTCCAAGCCGTGCAGCAGTTCGAACGTCGACACGAGATCGTCGATGTCGATCGACGCGACGCGATAACCGATGTACTGGCGATGCGTGACCGCGCCTTCCGCGACGAGCACCTTCAGCGCTTCGCGCAGCGGCGTCTTCGACACGTCGAACGCGAGGCTCAGTTCCTTTTCGTCGATCCGCGCGCCCGGCGGCAGTTCGCCCTCGTCGATCATCACGCGCAGGCGCGCAGCGATCTCCGCGGCCATGCCGCGCGTGCGCAGAAGCAGGGGATTGCGGGGTGTCTGGGTCATGATGGGGCAAGCTTATCACGATATCGGGGCTTACCCTGCACCATCATAGTGATTCAACAAACTCAATCAAACCAAGCGTTTACGCTAACGGTAATTATAAATTTCTAATCCTATACTCGCCTCAACGTTGCGCGACGTTCCGAACCATCCTCGTTCATCTGCGGAGTCCGTCCATGTCTTCAACCTCCGGTGTCGCCGCCCTGACGGCCGGCAAGTCCGCCGTCCGCTGGAAGATCTTCGTCGTCATGCTGAGCCTCATCGCGATCAACTACGTCGATCGCGCGTCGCTGTCCGTCGCCATGCCTTACATCTCGCAGGAGTTCAACATCGGCCCGGCGATGGAGGGACTGATCCTCAGTTCGTTCTTCTGGACCTATGCGGTGATGCAGATCCCGGGCGGGATGCTGGCCGACCGCTTCAAGCCGCGCATCGTGATCGCGACGGCGACCGTCTTCTGGGGTTTCTTCCAGGCGATCGCCGCGTTGTGCACCAACGCGCCGTCGCTGCTGCTCACGCGCCTCGGCCTCGGCGCATCGGAAGCGCCGATCTACCCGGCCGGCGGCAAGCTCAACGCGCTCTGGATGACGCAGACCGAGCGCGGCCGCGGCGCCACGCTGCTCGACGGCGGGGCACCGCTCGGCGCGGCATTGGGCGCGGTGCTGATCGCCGGCCTGATCGCGCTGCTCGGCTCGTGGAGGCTCGCGTTCGCGGTGGCCGGCGTCGGCACCGTGCTCGCCGGCTTCCTCGCGTGGTACTACATCCGCAACACGCCGCGCGAGCATCCGGGCGTCAACGATCTCGAAGCCGACTACATCGAGGCGTCGCACGCGAGCGACCTCGCGGCCGAGCCGGCCGGTGCGTCGGGCCGTTCGCGCGACTTCTTCAAGTACCGCTCGGTGTGGTGCATGTTCTTCGGCTGGATGTGCTTCAACAGCGTGTTCTACGGGCTGCTCACGTGGATGCCGAACTACCTGCACAAGGTGCACGGCTTCGACATCAAGCAGATGGGCGGCTCGACTTTCATCATCTTTTTCTGCGGCTTCGTCGGCGAACTGCTCGGCGGCTGGATCGCCGACAAATGGAAAGCCGCGGGCGGCCGCCCGAACGTCGTGATGCGCACGCTGTTCGGCATCGCCGCGGTGATCGCGACCGTGTCGATCTTCTCCGTCGCGTACGTGAAGAGCCCGGTCGTGTGCGTCGCGCTGCTGTCGTCGACGCTGTTCTTCCTGCGCTGGTGCGGGCTGTACTGGTGCATCCCGTCGTCGCTCGGCACGCGCAACAAGATCGGCTTCCTCGGCGGCTTCATGAACCTCGGCGGCAACATCGGCGGCATCACCGTGCCGATCCTCGTCGGCGCGATCGTGCAGTTCACCGGTTCCTACTTCCTCGCGCTGATGGTGTTCGCGGCAGCCGGCGTCGGCCTGCTCGTGTGCTCGAGCGCGATCGACTACGAAAACAAGCTCCCGGTCTGACCGACCGCCTTCACTGCATCGGCTGCATTCATTCGTAAAGAGACATTCACCATGAAGAAACGTACCCTGCTCGGCATGCTCACCCCTTCGTCCAACACGTCGCTCGAACCGCTGACGAGCGCGATGGTTGCCGGCCTGCCGGGCGTGTCCGCGCACTTCGCGCGCTTTCCGGTCACCGAGATCTCGCTGACCGGCCAGGCGCTCGGCCAGTTCGACGACGACAAGATCATCCAGGCCGCGATGCTGCTCGCCGACGCGAAGGTCGACGTGATCGCGTGGAACGGCACGTCGTCCGGCTGGCTCGGCTTCGACGCGGACGAGCGGCTGTGCCAGCGGATCACCGAAGCGACCGGCATTCCGGCCACGACGTCGGTGCTCGCGCTCAACGAGATCCTGAAGAAGACCGGCGCGCACGAGTTCGGCCTCGTCACGCCGTATCTCGACGACGTGCAGACGAAGATCGTCGACAACTATCGCCGCTCGGGGCTGGACTGCATCGCCGAGCGTCACCTGAACCTGAAGGTCAATTTCTCGTTCTCCGAAGTAACGGGCGACCAGATCGGCGCGATGGTGCGCGAGGTCGCGAAGGCCGGCCCGCGCGCGATCTCGATCTTCTGCACGAACCTGAACGCGGCGCACCTCGTGCCGGCGCTCGAGGAAGAGACGGGCATCCCGATCTACGACACGATCTCGACCGTCGTGTGGAAGGCGCTGCAGCTCGCCGATTACGACACGCGGCAGGTGAAAGGCTGGGGCCGTCTCTTCAGCGACGTGATCTGAGGCGCGCGCCATGTCGAACGATCTCGATTTCGTGATCCGTCACGCGGACGTCGTGACGGCGGCGGACCGGTTCTCGTGCGACATCGGCATCCGCGCGGGGCGCGTGGCGATGCTCGGCCACGGGCTGCCGCGCGCGCCGCGCGAGCTCGATGCGACCGGGATGCTGGTGATGCCGGGCGGCGTCGATGCGCACTGCCATCTCGACCAGCCGATGCCCGACGGGCTGAAGATGGCCGACGACTTCCTGTCCGGCACGCGCTCCGCGCTGTGCGGCGGCACGACCACCGTCGTGCCGTTCGCCGCGCAGGCGAAGGGGCAGTCGCTGCAGGCCGCCGTCGACGACTATCACCGGCGCGCGGAAGGGCGCGCGCTGATCGACTACGGTTTTCACCTGATCGTCGCCGATCCGACGCCGCACGTGCTGGCCGACGAACTGCCGCGGCTGATCGCGAACGGCTATACGTCGTTCAAGGTGTACATGACCTACGACGACCTGAAGCTGAACGACCGGCAGATGCTCGACGTGCTGTCGGTCGCGCGCGAGCACGGCGCGCTCGTGATGGTGCATGCGGAGAACTCGGACTGCATCGGCTGGCTCACCGAACGGCTGCTCGGCGACGGGCACGTCGCGCCGCATTTCCATGCGCATGCGCGGCCGGCCGTGGTCGAGCGCGAGGCGACGCATCGCGCGATCGCGTTCGCGGAACTCGTCGACGTGCCGATCCTGATCGTGCATGTGTCGGGTGCCGAAGCGATCGAGCAGATCCGCTGGGGGCAGTCGCGCGGGTTGCCGATCCTCGCCGAAACGTGTCCGCAGTACCTGTATCTCACCGCCGCCGATCTCGGCCACGCCGGTCACGACGGCTACGCAGGCGCGAAGTGCGTATGCAGCCCGCCGCCGCGCGATCCGGCCAATCAGCAGGCCGTGTGGAAGGCGTTGAAGCAGCGCGTATTCTCGGTGTTCTCGTCCGATCACGCGCCGTTCAACTACGACGATCCGTGCGGCAAGCATCCGGGCGGCCAGGCCGTGTCGTTCGACCATATCCCGAACGGCATCCCCGGTCTCGAAACGCGCCTGCCGCTGCTGTTCGACGGCGTGCGCAAGGGCCACCTGTCGCTGCACCAGTTCGTCGAGCTGACGTCGTTGCGGCCCGCGAAGCTGTACGGGCTGTATCCGCGCAAGGGGACGATCGCGGTCGGCGCCGATGCGGATATCGTCGTGTGGGATCCGGACAAGCGCGTGCGGATCGCGAATGCGTCGCTGCATCATGCGGTCGACTACACGCCTTACGAAGGGATCGAGGTGACGGGGTGGCCGCGTCATTGCCTGTCGCGCGGCGAACTGCTCGTCGAGGACGGCCGGCTGCTCGCGGCCGAGCCGGGGCGCGGGCAGTTCCTGCCGGCCGGCAAGCCGTGTCTCGATTGACTTCGCGTGCTTCGTGCGCGTCGTGTGATCCGATGTGAGCGCCCGCTCGCTGCAGCGGGCGCAGTTTCGACAGGAGCAGGAATGAGCGTTTTCCACGCAATACGCGGCCTCGCGGCCGCGGCGATCGTCGCCGGAACGTGCGGCGGCCCGGCGCTGGCCGCAGGCGGCGCGCCGCAGGACCTGCCGAGCGTCGTGCCCGAATCGGTCGGCGTCGATTCGGCGCCGCTCGTGCGGCTGTCCGAATGGCTGCGCCGCGACCGGATGGACGTGCGCAGCCTCGTCGTCGTGAAGGACGGCCGGATCGTGTTCGAGCGTTACAGCGACGGCCTTGCGCGCGACAACAACTACGAGCTGTATTCGGTGACGAAGACGGTCACCGCGTTGCTCGCCGGCATCCTCGACGGCGAAGGCAAGCTAGGCCCGTCGACGAAGGTCGCGCCGCTGATCGCGGCCGCGCGCCCCGATCTCGCGGGCGAACTCGCGGACAAGCAGCACATCGAGCTGCGCCACCTGATGTCGATGTCGAGCGGGCTGCGCTACACGACCCGCGAAGGCACCGATCCGCTGTACTACGACGCGCCCGACCGGCTGCACGTCGCGGTGACGAGCCGCGCCGCGCAGCCGCCCGGTGCGCATTTCGACTACATCGACGTGAATCCGGTGCTGGCCGGCACGGCGGTGTCGATCGCCGCGGGCGAGCGCGAGGACGACTTCGCGCGCCAGCGGCTGTTCGAACCGCTCGGCTTCGCGCACTACCGCTGGAGCGGCGCGGACGGCACCGGCGCGGTGGCGGGCGGCTGGGGCCTGCGTTTGCGCGCGGTCGACATGGCGAAGATCGGCATGCTGCTGCTCGACGAGGGCCGCTGGAACGGCAAGCAGATCGTGCCGGCCGGCTGGATCCGGCAGATGACGACGCCGTCGCCGGCCGCGGCCGATTACGGTTACTACTGCTGGATCAGCCACGTCGTCGAACGAGGCACGCCGGAATTCGGCGCGATGGGCTTCAAGGGGCAATTCATCACGGTGCTGCCGGCGCAGCGCGCGGTCGTCGTGATGACGAGCCTGCTGCCGACGGACGGCGGCCTGCGCGACGCGACCTATCTGAACCTGTATCGGCGGATGGTCGGCGACTACATACTTCCGGCGCTCACGCCCGCGCAGCCGCCGGTCGAAAGCGCGGAAGCGACGCAGGCGCTGCGCGACGAACTCGCGCGCAGCCGGCAGACGAAGGGCGTGCCCGGTACCGCCGCCGCGTTCAACGATGATCCGGAGATTTGATGAGGATTACGAACACAATAGGAGATTCGCGTGCGTGGCATGCCGATGCGCGCGGCGCTGCCGCGCCTTTCATGCGCCGGCTGCTTGCGAAGGTCGCTGCGTTGCTGATCGGCGGCGGTGCGCTGGCATCGGCACCGGTGGCGATGCTGTCCGCGGCGCACGCGGCCGACGCGTTGCCGCCGTTGCATGAAACCGGCCTCGCTGCGGCCGCGCCCGAAGACGTCGGCGTCGATGCGCGCAAGCTCGTCGAGCTGTCGCGCTGGATCCGCGAGCAGAAGCTCGACGTGTACAGCCTGCTCGTCGTGAAGGACGGCAAGCTGATCTTCGAGCGCTACGGCGCGCAGGCGTCGCGCGATTCGACATACGAGCTGTATTCGGTGACGAAGGCCGTGACGTCGCTCGTCGCCGGCATCCTGGTGGATCGGGGCGCGGTGCGGCTCGACGAGCCGGTGGCCGCGCGGCTCGCCGCATGGCGGCCCGACCTCGGCGGCGCCCTCGCGGACAAGCGCGCGATCGCGTTCAAGCACGTGCTGTCGATGTCGAGCGGCCTGCATTACGACTTCAGCCCGAAGGACGATCCGATCTACTACACCGCACCGGACCGGCTGAAGCTTGCCGTGTCGGCCGCACCGAAGGTCGCGCCGGGCACCGTGTTCGACTACACCGACGTGAACCCGATCATTGCATCGGCGCTGTTGAGCGCGGCGGCCGGCGAACCGGTCGAGCGCTATGCGCAGACGCATCTGTTCGGCCCGCTGGACATGAAGCGCGCCGCCTGGGAGCGCGCGGACCGTACGGGCCTCGTGTCGGCCGGATGGGGGCTGCGGTTGCGCGCGGTCGACATGGCGAAGATCGGCATGCTCGTGCTCGACGGCGGACGCTGGCAGGGGCGGCAGGTCGTGCCGCAAGCATGGATTGCGCAGATGACGGCGCCGCGCGTGTCGCCGCATTTCGGCTACTACTGGTGGATCAACAACATCGTCGACAGCGAGCCGGAATTCGACGCGATGGGCTTCAAGGGGCAATTCATCACGGTGCTGCCGAAGCGCAATACGGTAATCGTGATGACGGGCGTGCTGCCGATCGATGGCGGCCTGCGTGACGCGGAGAACGTGAAGCTGTTCCGGCGAATGGTGAACGGCTACATCCTGCCGGCGCTCGATGGCGGCGCTGCGTCGGCGCAGGGAGCCGAGGGGGGCGACACGCGTGCCGCGCTACGCGACGAGCTCGAAGTGAGCGCGCGCTTCGCCGGCGTGCCCGGCGCGCAGGTCGATCCGACGGACTTGCCGAAGTAGTTGAGGTGATCCGCTGGCGGGGCTGTGCGGTGAGCTGGAAGTGAGCGCGCGCTCCACGGGTGTGTCGGGCACGCACGTCGATCCGACGGATCGGCCGACGTAGCGGTGGAGATACGCAGTCGGTGCTGCGGGACGAATTCAACGTGAGCGCGCGCTTCACGAGTGTGTGCCCGGCACGCAGGTCGACCCGCCGATTTGCCGCAGCAGCGCCGCACGCGCGTCCGGGCCGGCCGATGCAGGCGAGCCGGACGCGCGATGCATCGCATCACGTCAAACCAGTTCCCCCGCACATGCATCGAACTGCGCGACGAGCGTGTCGACATCGTCTGCCGTCGTCTGCGGGCACACGAGCATCATGTTGTGGAACGGCGTGATCAGCACGCCGCGGTTCAGCAGATACAGATGCACGATGTGCTCGAGTTCGCTGTCGAGCTGTTCGCCCGCGACCGTGCCGTTGCGCGGCGGCGTGGGCGTGAACTGGAATTCGGTCCGCGCGCCGATGCGCGTCACGCACCACGGCAGCCCGTGCTTCGCGATCGCACCTTCGAGCCCCGCCGCGAGCCGTGCGGCCAGCTCGAACATGTGCGCATACGCGGCGTCGGTCGCCACTTCGGCGAGCGTCGCGCGCATCGCATGCATCGCGAGCATGTTCGCGGTGAGCGTCGTGCCGATGCCCGAATGGCCGGCCGGCGCGTTCAGCTTCGCCTGCTTCGCGCGTTCCGCGAATTCGGCGCTGAACCCGTACACCGCGCACGGCACGCCACCTGCGATCGGCTTGCCGACCACCAGCGCGTCCGGTTCGAGACCGTGCGCGGCCGCGTACCCGCCCGGGCCGCTGCTGATCGTGTGCGTTTCGTCGATCACGAGCAGCGTGCCGTAGCGGCGCGTCAGTTCCCGTGCCGAGCCCCAGAAACCCGGCTCCGGCAGCACCATCCCGATGTTCGTCATCGCGGGCTCGGCAAGCACGCATGCGACGTCGCCATCCTTCAGCGCCGCTTCGAGCGCGTCGAGATCGTTGAACTCGACCACGCGCGTGTTCGCCAGCAGGTCATAGGATTGACCGAGCAGACTGTCGCGCTGCACCGGACGGCCGTCGACGAGATCGACGAACACGTCGTCGACCGTGCCGTGATAGCAGCCGTTGAACACGACGATCGTGTTGCGGCCGGTGGCCGCGCGCGCCCAGCGCAGCACGAAGCGGTTCGCGTCGCTCGCGCTCAGCGCGAACTGCCAGACCGGCAGCTTGAAGCGCCGCGCGAGTTCGCGCGACACCCAGGCAGCATCCTCGCTCGGCAGCATCGTCGTATAGCCGCGCGTCGCCTGTTCGGCGAGTGCGCGGGCGACCGGCTCGGGCGCATGGCCGAACATTGCGCCGGTGTCGCCGAGGCAGAAGTCCGCATAGCGGTGACCGTCGACGTCGGTGAACGTCGCGCCGCGCGCTTCCTTCACGACCAGCGAGAACGGCGTCGACCAGTCCTGCATCCAGTGCAACGGCACGCCGAAGAGCAGGTGCTCGGCCGCTTCGGCGGACAGCGCGCGCGAGATCGGCATGGCTTCGGTGAACGCGTGGCGCTCGCGATCGAACAGTGCGCGGGCGCGGATGAGGTCGACTCCGTGGCGGGTCTGCAATTGATGCTCCTGTGACGGGGTGGAATGGTTCGGTGATGCCTCCGCGAGCTTGTCATATTCCATGCGCACGGTCGATTCGGACTCCACCGCGGAGTCGGCAGACATGGAGTTTGTGCGCATAAAGATATGACAACATATGTCTTTGAGTCGGCGAACGGAAGTGAGTGTGCGCACACAATCCGGCAGATATGCGAGGGAAACAGGGTAAACGACAGATACATCCTCTACACCAATCGCGTCTAGACTGCTCGATGTAGTACGACGACGTATGAATCGCGATCGCCGTCCGGCGCGTCGCCCCTCAAACCCCCCGAAGGAGTGCCCATGGCCGCAACCCGTCGCCGTTCGTCTTCGTCCGTCCGGTCGGATTCACCGAAGCGTGTCTCGCGCCGCGACTTCATCGGCTGGAGCGGCGCGCTCGCCGGGGGCGCCGTGCTGGGCGGACCGCTCGCGGCCACCCGCGCATGGGCGGCCGGCACGCCGCCCAATGCGGCGGTCGACCTGATCTGGGGCGAGCACGGAGCGGCGGCGCGCATTGCCGCATCGCTCGCGCACGTGTCGCGGCTCGCGTTCCGCCGGCACGACTTCGACGTCACGCACTACGGTGCGCGTCCATGCGCGACCGTCGCGCAGACGTCGCCGTACCCTGCGGCAAAATCGCCGGTCAGCCCCGGCTCCGAACTGACGACCGCGCCGGGCTCGTTCGACTCGCGCCCGGCGTTTCTCGCGGCGATCGACGCATGCGCGCGTGAGGGCGGCGGCCGCGTGGTCGTGCCGGCCGGCACCTGGTACTGCGCGGGGCCGATCGTGCTGCAGAGCAACGTGAACTTCCATCTGAGCGCGAACTGCACGATCTATTTCAGCCCGAACCCGGCCGACTACGCGAAGGACGGCCCCGTCGACTGCGGCGCGAACGGCCGCCTGTACTACAGCCGCTGGCAGGCGAACGACTGCCTGAACTACGGCGCGCCGGTCTATGCGCGCAACGCGACGAACATCGCGCTGACCGGCGAAGGGCCGACGTCCGTGCTGAACGGGCAGGCGATGACGCCGTTCTCCGGCAGCGGCGCCAGCAGCGTGTGCTGGTGGACCTACAAGGGCACGTCGGGCGCATACGGCGCCGGCGCGGCGGTGCCGGCCCAGAACTACGCGAACCCGAACAACGTCGACCTGCGCATCGTCGCGCCTGCGATTCCCGACGCGCTTTATGCGCTGCTGACGTCGCCCGTCACGCCTTGGCAGCAGGACCAGAACTACCTGCCCGCGCTGTCCGAGGCCGGCGTGCCGGTCGAGAAGCGCATTTTCGGTCTCGGCCATTACCTGCGGCCGTGCATGGTCGAGTTCATCGGCTGCACCAACGTGCTGATGGAGAACTACCAGACGCAGAACACGCCGTTCTGGCAGCACCATCCGACCGCATCGCGCAACGTCGTGATCCGCGGCGTGACGACCAACAGCATCGGCCCGAACAACGACGGCTTCGATCCCGACGCGTGCACCGACGTGCTGTGCGAAGGCTGCACGTTCAACACCGGCGACGACTGCATCGCGATCAAGTCGGGCAAGGATCTCGACACCGAATACGGGCCGGCGAAGCGGCACCTGATCCGCAACTGCACGATGAACAGCGGGCACGGCGGCATCACGCTCGGCAGCGAGATGGGCGGCGGGGTCGAGCAGATCTACGCGACGAACCTGTCGATGCTGAACGCGAACTGGCAGACCAACCCGCTGAACATCGCGATTCGCGTGAAGACCAACATGAACCGCGGCGGCTACGTGAAGGACTTCCACGTGAAGGGCGTCACGCTGCCGAACGGCGTGACGCTCAAGGGCGGCGGCTACGGCAGCGCGCTGCTCGCCGGCAGCCCGATCAACGCGAGCGTGCCGCTCGGCGTGGTCACGCCGGCGGCCGGCAACCCCTCGGCCGCGCAGGGCGGCATCGTCACGTTCGACTGCGATTACCAGCCCGCGAACGATGCGGTGCGCACGCGGCCGCCGGTCGTGCAGAACGTGACGATCTCCGACGTGAAGGCGAGCAACGTGACGCTCAACGGCGTGACCGCGTCGTGCTTCCAGGCGATCGTCGCGCAAGGGCCGGTCGCGTTCGACTACAACGGCACGCCGCCGACGCCGGCCGTGCAGCCGATCTCCGGCGTGACGATCAGCAACTGCGACTTCGGTACGCCCGTCGCGTCGGGCACGGCGACCGTCACGTCGCCCGGGCCGATCTATGCGTTCAACGTGAGCGCGATGACGCTGACGAACGTGACGATCGCCGGGCAGGTGGTCAATACGACGATCACCGACAGGCGGTGACGCAATCGCGGTGCCGGCCCCACGGACGGACAGGCGGACAGACGGAAACGCGCTCGCGTGCGGCCGGGCGATGCACGCGAACGCGTTACGCCAGTGTCTTGACCATGTGGTGTTCGTCGTAGAAACGTCCGTCGACGAACAGCGAACGCGGTTCCGTGCCGAACCGGACGAAGCCTTGCGACGCGTACAGCCGTTCCGCAGAGGCGTTGATCTCGTTCACGCAGAGCGTCAGTTGCTTGCAAGACCACGCTTGCGCCGCGTGAGCGGTGGCGCTGTCGAGCAGCGATTGCGCGATGCCGCGCCCGCGATACGCGGGGTCGACGAACACGCCCCAGATCAGCGCCTTGTGCGCGACCTTCGCGCGCGCATCGCGGCGCACGCCGGTAATGCCCACGAGCGTGTCGCCGTCGAATGCGCCGAACACGGCCTGCACGCCGCTCGGCGCGATGCGCGTCGCGAATTCGTCGACCGGGATGACGGCTTCTTCGTCGCGCGTCGGCAGGAACGACGTCGGCGACGTGTCGATTGCGTGGAGGCGGACGGTGCGGAATTGCGCCGCGTCGGCGGCATCGAGCAGGCGGATCGTGATCATCGGTGCGGGTTGTCGTGGTTTGCCGGAGATAGCGGAATCGGCGGCGCGATGGGTCGCGGCGCATCGACAATCCTAAGGGGAAACGAAGGCGTTTGCTTGCGTGATCGACGCGCCGCATGGGCGCCGGTGAAGCAGGTCCCCGACACGCGAATGGCTGCGGCGATACCGCGGGCGGTCATCAAGAAGCACGCGTGTGACGCGCCGGCCGGCATTCGTGCACTCCGCGGCGAGCTCATGCGCACGGAAGCAAACCGGACTGACGCATATCGGCTGCCGCGTTCGGCGCGAGGCTGGCGCTTGGGCGGGATGCGACGGTGCCGTGTCGTACGCGACAGAGAGGCGCGCCGACCGACGGAACGGAACACGAAGCGATGCGCGCCAGCCGTCGCACTGGCGCCCGTGAAATGCAGGCGGTACGCGTGGTGCCTGCGGTGCAGTGCGTCATGCGCCCGACCAGGTCAGGCGCACGCGCGCCGCATCAATACCGCGACAGCTGATTGCCGTTGATCTGCACGCGATCGCCCGGACGCAGGTCGCCCGGCGACTGCACGTCGAACGAGCGCATCGAGCCGTCGCTGACCCGCACGTCGATCCGATAGCTGCTCGGCGGTTGCGCCGCGCCCATCTGCTGGCCGATCTGGTTGCCGGCCACGGCACCGCCGAGCGCGCCGATCACGGTGGCTGCATCGCGGCCGTGGCCGCGGCCGAACTGGTTGCCCACCAGGCCACCGACGAGCGCACCGACGACGGTACCCGCGACGCCCGACGCGCCGACCGAGCCGCTCACCGGCTGGATGTTCGCGACCGTGCCGTATTGCGTGCCGTAGCCGTTGCCGTACTGGCCGCCGTAAGGCTGCGGATTGCCGTACTGGTCGTACTGCGGCGCCTGGTTCGGATAAGCCGGCTGCTGCGGCTGCACGTAGCCCGGTTGCGAATACGCGGGCTGCGCGTAGCCGGGCGTCGCGTATTGCTGCTGCGGATAGCCCGGTTGCGCGCCGTAGTAACCCGGCGCGACACAGGCGGTCAGCGGAAGCGCCGCCACGGCGACGAGGGAGGCGAACAGAACGGTCTTCGTGGAAGGCATGCGCATCATGATGATTCCTGCATCGGCAACGTGTTCGCCGACGAATTCCGGGACGGGTGGCGAACTCGGCGTGAGTATAAGGAAAGGGCGGATGCGCGTCCGGTGCGGCCGGGTAACAACGTGTAAAGTCTGTTGCCGCGCAAATCGCCGCGCAAATCGCGGTGCAAGTCGCGGTGCAAGTCGCCGTGCAATAGGTCATGCGATTGGCCGCGCAATGGGCCGGGTAACGAGCTGGGTAACAGCCCGGCGAATGGGCCGTGCGCTCGGCGGTGCAATTGGCCGTCGACGTCGGCGCCGGGCCGCGGGCCGGCGCGCGGAGGGGGCCGAAGCGGCACGAGACCGCCTCCGGACGCCCGCATTCCAGCCGCCGCTCGCGTTTCCGCGCGCGTCGGCATTGGCGTCTTCCGCGGCGATCGCACCCCATCGCGGCGCCAGCCCACGCGGGCCTCCGCGCCGCACATCGCAAAATCGAATGCGCGGCATCGCGACATTTAATTGGCCGCTGGCCGCCCCGTCCGATATCGTGACCGCATTCCCTGTCAACGGTCGCGCCGTGCCGGCCGCGGTTCCTTCCTCTGTCCGCGCCGGCGTCGCGCCGCGACCGCCCCACGCATTCCGATTCATGACCGATCGCTTCTTCACCCACGCCGTCGATGCCGGCGGCCAGCCCATCAACCTCGTCGTCCGTGACGGCCGCTTCGTCGCAATTGGCGCCGACTGCATCGCCGCGCCGGGCGCGGAAACCATCGACCTCGGCGGCCGCGTCGTGCTGCCCGGCTTCGTCGACGGCCACATCCATCTCGACAAGAGCTTCGTCGGCGACCGCTGGGTGCCGCACGAACCGGTCGGCTCGCTGCGCGAGCGGCTCGCGGTCGAGAAGCGCCAGCTCGCGGCCGCGCCGCCGATCGTCGAGCGTGCGAACGCGCTGATCGAGCAGGCCGCCGCGTTCGGCACGATCGCGATGCGCAGCCACGTCGACGTCGATGCGACGACGGGCCTGTCGAACCTGCACGCCGTGATGGCCGCGCGCGAACCATGGCGCGGGATCGTCGACATCGAACTGGTCGCGTTTCCGCAGGCCGGCGTGGTGAGTTGCCCGGGCACCGCGGCGATTCTCGATGCGGCCGTGCGCGAAGGCGCGGACGTGGTCGGCGGGATCGACCCGACGACGCTCGATGGCGATGCGGACGGCCAGCTCGACATCGTGTTCGGCATCGCCGAAAAGCGCGGCGTGAAGATCGACATCCACCTGCACGAACCGGGCGACACTGGCATCGCGCAGTTGCTGCGGATCGCGGCGCGCACGCGCGCGGCGGGCCTCGGCGGCCGCGTGAACGTGAGCCATGCGTACGCGCTCGGCCAGGTCGGCCATGGCGACGTCGAGCGTGCGGCCGCGGCGCTCGCCGACGCCGGCGTGTCGATCCTGACCAACGCGCCGGGCGACTGCGCATTCCCGCCGGTGCAGCAGCTGCGCGATGCGGGCGTGCACGTGTTCGCCGGCAACGACAACATTCGCGACGCGTGGTGGCCGTACGGCAACGGCGACATGCTGCAGCGCGCGATGATGGTCGGCTACCGGTCGGGCTTCTACACCGACGAAGCGCTCGGCATCGCGCTCGACATGGCGACGCACGCGGGCGCCCGCGCACTCGGCAAGGCAAATTACGGCATCGCGGTCGGCTGCGACGCGAGCTTCGTCGCGGTGCACGCGCCGAATGCGGCGGCGGCCGTCGCCGGCGTGCCGGCCGAACGCTGGGTATTCCGCCGCGGCGAAGGCGATACCGGCGCGCCGTTCGCGCCGGCGCTGCGTTTCAAGCGATGACGAACGACCGCCGTCGCGGTGCGTGCATCGCGACGGCCCGGCATTGACCGATTCATTGACTGACCGACCACCCCGGAACCGACATGACGAACCTGCTGATCCGCAACGTCCGCACGCACGCCGACGAAGCGCTCGACATCCTGATCGAAGGCGAACGCATCGCGCGCGTCGGCCCGTCGCTCGACGCGCCCGCCGGCTGCGCGATCGAGGACGGCGCACATGCGCTCGCCCTGCCTGGCCTCGTCGAAGGCCATACGCATCTCGACAAGACCCACTGGGGGATGCCGTGGTACCGCAACGCGGTGGGGCCGCGCCTCGTCGACCGCATCGAGAACGAGCGCAACTACCGCGCGACGAGCGGCCATGACGCCGGCGCCGCGTCGCTCGGGCTGTCGCGCGCGTTCCTCGCGGCCGGCACGACGCGCATCCGCACGCACGTCGATATCGATACCGCAGCCGGACTGCGGCATCTGCACGGCGTGCTCGCGACGCGCGAGACGCTGCGCGGCCAGGTCGACATCCAGATCGTCGCGTTTCCGCAGTCGGGCGTGCTCAAGCGGCCGGGCACGGCCGCGTTGCTGTCCGACGCGCTGGGCGCCGGCGCCGACCTGCTCGGCGGGCTCGACCCGTGCGCGATCGAAGGCGATCCGGTCGAGGCGGTGGACGTGCTGTTCGGGATCGCCGAGCGCCATGGCCGCGGGCTCGACCTGCATCTGCACGAGCGCGGCTCGATGGGCGCGTACTCGCTCGACCTGATCCTGCAGCGCACGGCCGCGCTCGGCATGCAGGGCAAGGTCACGATCAGCCACGGCTTCTGCCTCGGCGATATCGCCGACCGCGAGCGCGACGCGCTGCTCGCGCGGATGGCCGAACTCGGCGTCGCGATCGTCACGACCGCGCCGGCCGCGGTGCCGGTGCCGTCGGTTGTTGCCTGCCGCGCGGCCGGCGTGACCGTGATCGGCGGCAACGACGGCGTACGCGACACGTGGACACCGTACGGTTCGCCCGACATGCTCGAACGCGCGATGCTGATCGGCATGCGCAACGATTTCCGCCGCGACGACGCGCTCGAAGTCGCGCTGGACTGCGTGACGCACGGCGCGGCGCGCGGGTGCGGCTTCGCCGACTATGGGCTCGAAGCGGGCAAGCGTGCGGACGTCGTGCTCGTCGATGCGCTGACGTTCGCCGAAGCCGTCGTCGCGCGGCCGACGCGGCGGCTCGTCGTGTCGTCGGGGAAGATCGTCGCGCGCGACGGTGCGCTCGTCTGACGCGCGGGCAGCGGCGCGGCGGTTGTCAAGACTGACGATGCCTCGCCGCTCGTCCGACGCCGCTCCGCATCGCCGCGCTTATTCCTGCTCGTGCTCCAGCATCGCCGCGAGCGCCTTCGTCAGTTCGCTGACCATCGGATCGGCGGTCGGCCGATGCAGGATCGCGATATCCATGTGCTCGATCGGCGCGAAGCCGCCGCGCGCCTCGGTCAGCACCACGTGCTCGTCGGTCACCACGCGCGCGGGCAGCACGCTGATCCCCAGCCCGTCGGCCACTGCCGCCTGGATCCCGCTCAGGCTCGACGTCGTGAAGCTGATCCGCCAGCGGCGGCCGCGTTCCTCGATCGCCTTGATCATGTCGTCGCGATAGAGTCCGCGCGGCGGAAACACGACGATCGGCACCGGGTCGAGATCGATCGTCGGATGCTGCGCGCTGTCGATCCAGCGCAGCTTCTCGGGCCAGCGCACCACCGCCTCGCGGCTGTCGCGCCGCTGCTTGATCAGCACGAGATCGAGTTCGCCGCGATCGTAGGCCGCGCTGATGTCGCGGCTCAGCCCGCACATCACTTCGAGCTTCACCTGCGGGTGATCGCGCTTGAACGCGGCGAGCGCATGCGTCGTGCGGCCCGCCGCGAAATCGTCGGGCACGCCGAGCCGGATCGTCAGCGCGACGGTCGCGCCCGACAGCGCTTCGAGCATCTCGTCGTTCAGCGCGATCATGCGCCGCGCATAGCTGAGCACCGTCACGCCGGCGTCGGTCGGCCGCACGTCGCGCGTGCCGCGATCGAGCAGCCGATGGCCGGCGATCTCCTCCAGCCGCCGCACCTTCTGGCTGACCGTCGACTGCGTCGAATGCAGGCGCGCGGACGCAGTCGTGAAGCTGCCGCAGTCGGCCACCATCACCAGCGCGCGCAGCAGGTCGAGGTCGAACAAAGGTCTATTCATTTCCGCACTTTTGTGGATTCGAACATTTCATTTTCAAATATGTGCGACGACTTTTAACATGGGCCGAGCCCGCAGGCAATCGCGGTTTCGCCGGACCCGGCGCGCGTGTTCGCGGCCGGTGCCGGCGCAGATGCCAGGAGGACAGCGGATGCTTTTCAAACGGATCGCGATCGTCGGCGCGTTGGCGGTGGCGACGCTCACATCGGCCGCCGCAGCCGCCGACGGCGGCGCGCTCGACGCACGGCTGCGCAGCGCGGCCGTGCGCGGCGAGGCGGGCGAGGTCCGCACGCTGCTGACGCGCGGTGCGCGAATCGATGCGCGCGACGGGCAGGGCCGCACGGCGCTGCTGCTCGCGACGCACGGCAATCGCGTGGACGCGGCGCGCGTGCTGATCGACGCGGGCGCGGACGTCAACGCGAAGGATGCGATCCAGAACAGCCCGTACCTGTATGCAGGCGCGCGCGGCCATCTCGACATCCTGCGGATGACGCTCACGCACGGCGCGGACCTGCGCAGCACGAACCGCTATGGCGGCACGGCGCTGATACCGGCGGCCGAGCGCGGCCATGTCGACACGGTGCGCACGCTGATCGACGCGGGCGTGAACGTCGATCACGTGAACCGGCTCGGCTGGACCGCGCTGCTGGAGGCGATCATGCTCGGCGACGGCAGCGCGCGCTATGTGCGGATCGTGCAGTTGCTGGTCGATGCGAAGGCCGATGTGAACCTTGCCGATTCGAACGGCGAGACGCCGCTCGAGCATGCGCGGAGCCGCGGGTATGCGGAGATCGAGCGGGTGCTCGCGGCGGCGGGAGGGCGATAGGGTTAGCGGGGCCATCAGGCCCGGCCCCTCGATAAAGATGAAGCGCTGGCCCCCCGGACTGCTTGCGGACGAATGATTGTCGCGCGGTATAGGTTGGAAAGGAGGCGCTGGAAATTCGCCCGCTTTCCGAGCTTGGCCGCGCGGGTCAATGGCGGCCTCGCGGGCTCGTCGATATCCGAAAAATTCATTCTCGGCCGACTGTGGATCCTATCGGGTAAACACCGCAAAATACCGTAACATCGATCAAGTATCGGCTCAAAGCGCGTTATGGCGTTCTTCATCGGCGATCTTTCCGCAGCGCTCTTCTCGACCCGCCCAACGGCCGCTATCGCTGCTTGCGCTCGACATTCGAGCGGTCTAGACTGCATCGCAGCTTCATCGAAGTCCCAGTCTTTCGCGAACCGCGCCGGGGCGTCCCGGCGCATCGCCTCTCAACGGACGCCCGGCGCTTGCGCGCCGCGTCGAGACCACAAGGACAACCGTCATGAACCGCACTGCAAAGCTTCTCGTTTCCGCGCTGGCGTTCGCGCCGCTCGTCTCGTTCGCGCAGGACGCGGCGACGATCCGCTGGGGCATCGATCCCACGTATCCGCCGTTCGAGGCGAAGCAGCCCGACGGCTCGCTCGCCGGCTTCGACATCGACCTGCGCAATGCGATCTGCGAGCAGTTGCGCGCGAAATGCGTGTGGGTCGAGCAGGGCTTCGACGGGATGATTCCGGCGCTGCGCGCGCGCAAGTTCGACGTGATCATGTCCGCGATGACCGCGACCGACGAACGGCTCAAGCAGATCGACTTCTCGAACAAGCTCTATGCGTCGCCGGGCGCGCTCGTCGCGCCGGTCGGCTCGCCGCTGCTGCCGACGGCCGCGTCGCTCGCCGGCAAGCGCGTCGGGATCGATCAGGGCACGACGCAGGAGGCGTACGCGAAGGCCGAATGGGCGACCAAGGGCGTGACGATCGTGTCGTACCAGAACCAGGACCAGGTGTATCAGGATCTGGTGAACGGCCGGCTCGACGCGACCTTCCAGGACAAGACGCAGGCCGGCTATTCGTTCCTGAAGACGCCGCGCGGCAAGGGCTACGCATTCGCCGGCCCCGACGTGACCGACGTGCGCATCACCGGCTATGGCGTCGCGATGGGTATCCGCAAGGGCGACGCGGACATGAAGAAGCGGCTGAACGACGCGATTGCCGCGATCCGCGCGAACGGCACGTACCAGAAGATCGCCGCGAAGTACTTCGACTTCGACATCTACGGCGCGAAGCAGCAACTGACGTCCGCACCGTGACGGCCCGACGATCCCGCGATTCATTCAATTGACAGGCAACCCATGACGAATATCCAGGACCGCGTCGCGAAAGCCGTGACGCCCGAGTTGATCGCCGCGTTCCGCGACGAAGGCGCTGTGTGCATCAAGGGCATCGTCTCGCCCGACGAAGCGGCGGCGCTGCGTGCCGGCATCGACGCGAACCTCGCGCAGCCGAGCGAGCGCGCGAAGGTCGCGAGCCGGCCCGACGATCCGGGCTGGTTCTTCGAAGACTTCTGCAACTGGCAGCACAACGACGCGTACCGCGACTTCATCGTACGTTCGCCCGCGCCATCCGTCGCGGCCGCGCTGATGGGCACGCAGACGGTGCGGCTGCATCACGACCATCTGCTCGTGAAGGAGCCCGGCACGCGGCAGCGCACGCCGTGGCACCAGGATCAGCCGTACTACAACATCGAAGGCGACGACAACGTCAGCATGTGGATTCCGGTCGACCCGGTGCCGCTCGAGTCGACGCTGGAATTCGTCGCGGGGTCGCACCTTGGGCCGTGGCTGATGCCGCGCACGTTCATGGACAAGGAGGCGAAGTGGTTTCCGGAAGGCAGCCTCGCCGACCTGCCCGACATCGAAGCCGACCGCTCGGCGTTCCCGATCCGCCACTGGGCGCTCGAGCCTGGCGACATGGTGTGCTTCAGGATGCTGACGCTGCATGCGTCGGGCGGGACGCAGAACCGCCGGCGCGCGTTCTCGATCCGTTTCGTCGGCGACGATATCCGTCACGCGCCGCGCCGCTGGAAGACGTCGCCCGATTTCCCCGGCCTTGCCGACGAACTGCCGGACGGCGCGCCGCTCGAGCATCCGCTGTTTCCGGTCGTGTGGTCGCGCGGCACGGGGCAGGTCGCGGCAATCTGATTGCCGTCGGCGGTGATCGATGACATCGGGCGGCGTCACGCGCGCGGCGGCCGCTTCGCGATGATGCCGATGCGGCTGCCGCGCGTGATCGCTTGCGAGCGTCGGTAAAGGGCGCTCAGGTCTGGTGACGCCCCGCGCCCGGCTTGAAGCGCGAGCCGAGCCGGTAGCGGTTGCCCGGATGCAGGAAGTGCACGAATGTGACCGGCAGCCCGTTCGTCCACGTGCGGCGCGTGAGCGTAAGGCACGGCTCGTCGGCGCGCATGTCGAGCAGCCGCGCCTGTTCGCCGGTCGGCAGCGATGCGTCGACGACGTGCTCGATCTCCAGTTCGTAGTGCGACACGTTGTTGAACAGGTATTCGGACGGCGGCTCGGTCTGGAAATCCTGATCGATGAATGCCGGCGCGGCGGCCGGATTCACGTAGCGGTCCTCGAGCTGGATCGGGCGGCCGTTCTCCTCGTGCACGCACACCACGTGAAACACCGGTGTGTTGACCGCGAGCCCGAACGCGGCCGCGACGTCGAACGACGCGGGCTCGCGCGACTGGCTCAGCACGCGGCAGCGATACTCGTGGCCGCGCGCGCGAATTTCGTCGCGGATGTGCGCGATCATCAGCAGGTTCGACTGCGGCTTCGCCTCGGCGACGAACGTGCCGACACCCGCGATGCGCTTCAGCACGCCTTCCTCGGTCAGCTCGCGCAGCGCGCGGTTGACCGTCATGCGTGCGACGCCGAATTGCGCGGCGAGATCGAGCTCGGACGGGATGCGATCCCCGGGGCGCCAGTCGCCTGCATCGACGTTCTGGCGAACGAGCGTCTTGATCTGCTGGAACGGTGCGGTGGTCTTCGTGACCATCGGGGGATCCTCGGGGGAAAACAATCGGGAAATTCTATCCCGGATCAGGCGGCGGGCAGTTCGCGAACGTCGGCCGTCGGCACCGACCCGAACGCATCGCTCAACGCATAGCCGATCAGCTGCCGGGCGGCGGCCTCGGGCGTCGACAGCGCGCCGCTCGCCTTCAACTGGTCGAATTTGTCGCGCATCGGGAAGTTCGCTTCGCTGGCCGAGCGGATCGTCGCCTGCATGCCCGTATCGACGACGCCGGGCGCGACGCTGCAGATCCGCAGCGCCCGGTTCGCGTCGAGCGCGACCGCACGCGCGTGATGATCGAGCGCGGCCTTGGTCGCGCAGTAGACGCTCCAGCCCGCATACGCGTTACGCGCGGCACCGCTCGACACATGCAGGATCCGGCATTCGGTCGGCGCCGATGCCGCGTGCGCGAGCGCTGCCGACAGCATCAGCGGCGCCGCGACGTTCACGCCGACCGCGCGCGCGACGAGCGCCGGATCCTGCGCCGCGAGCGGCCCGATCGGGTCGATGATGCCCGCGTTGTTGAAGAGCAGCACGATCGACGCGCCGTCGACGAAGCTGCGCAGCGTGTCGCCGGCGAGCCACGTCGCGACCGCCGACGTGTCGGACAGGTCGAGTTCGATTTCGGCGAAACGGCCGCCCGCCTGTGCGGCGAGCGACGGATGGCGGCTGCGCGACACGCCGAGCACGGCGATGCCTTCCTGGAGCAGCTGTTCGGCGAGCGATGCGCCGAGGCCGCGCGTGTGTCCGGTGACGATGGCGCGCACGTTCGGCGCTAGGGAGGATGCAGTCATGGCGATGAACGAGTGAACGGGGTGAACCGTGTTGACGAGACAGGCGCCGCGCGCATGCCCGGCTGCATGGCGTGCTGGACGGGCGATGCGCTGCGGCGGGGTTGCCGCTCGCAGGTGTTCCGCGAAGGCGGCCGCGGACGGCGCCGCATGTCAGGATGAACGCGTATCGTAGCGCCGGCTTTGGCGACGCGCAAACGCGAACGCGATACCGCGCAAGGCGAGCGGGGCACGGAGTATGAAGCACGAAGCACGAAGCAAGGAGCAAGGAGCAAGGAGCACGCATCCCCACCGCCGGACGCCCGCATCGCCGCGCGCCCGATCTGCTGCACGAAATGCGGCTGCGGCAAGTGCGCGCGCCGCGGCAGCGACCGCCATCGTGCCGCACATCGCGAGCTATCATATGGCTCGCCCGTTCGCGACGCCGGACGGGCCGCGACCGTTTCCCTTCACCTGCTGCACGCTGCGACGCCATCATGAACACCACGCCGGACATGCCCACGCCACGCGCCCTGCGCGAACTCACGCCCCTCGAAGCCCGGATTCTCGGCGTGCTCGTCGAGAAGCAACACACGGTGCCGGATACCTATCCGCTGTCGCTGAACGCGCTGACCGCCGGCTGCAACCAGAAAACCGCGCGCTCGCCGGTGATGAACGTCAGCGAGGACGAAGTCACGACCGCGCTCGACGGGCTCAAGCACCTGAGCCTCGTGATGGAGGGCAGCAGCAGCCGCGTGCCGCGTTTCGAACACAACATGAACCGCGTGCTCGGAATTCCGAGCCAGGCGATCGCGCTGCTGACGATCCTGCTGCTGCGCGGCCCGCAGACGGCCGCCGAACTGCGCCTGAACAGCGCGCGCCTGCACGGCTTTGCGGACATCTCGTCGGTCGAGGCGTTCCTCGACGAACTCGCCGCGCGTGCGCAGCCGCTCGTCATCCGGCTGCCGCGCGCGCCGGGTGCGCGCGAGAACCGCTGGATGCACCTGATGTGCGGCGAGGTGAACGTTGCCGAGTTCGCCGGCTCGGACACGGGCGGCGGCGCGGATTCCGTCCCGCCGTCCGAGTTCGAGGCGCTGAAGGCCGAGCAGAAGCGGCTGTCGGACGAAGTGGCGCGGTTGAACGCGCTGGTCCAGCGGATGGCGGCCGAACTCGGCATCGACGTCGATGCGCCGGGCGACGCGGGCTGACGACCAAGCCGAGCCTGCACGGCGCCGGTGCGCATGCGGGCGCGCCGGGTGACGAACCCGCATCGCGCCGCTGCGCGAATCCGCGTCACCAGCGGCACCCCGTCTGTGCGGATGCTTCGACGTCCTGCGCCCACGTGAAATCCGTCTTCTTGCCGGTGCGCGCATTGGTGTACGTCATCGAATAGACGATCGCGCCCTGGCTCGTCATCTCGTATTCGCCATTGATCCTGCCGTCGACCATTTCCCACCACGTCGTCGTGAACTGGTATGGGCGGCCTTCCGCGAGTTCTTCATGTTCCTCGTGCTTGAACAGCAGCGGAATGGCCGCTTTCGACTTCGCATACCGGACGGCACCGCCTTGCCACTTGGCCACGTCGTCGTAATACGTGCGCAATTCGAAGCGTACGGGTTTGTCCCCGCTCGTCTGGAAACACAGCACTTGCGTGCTGACTTCGGCCGACGCAGGTAATGCGATGCACAGCAGCAGCAACGACGCGAGTGATGTTTTCATGTCGGTGTGCGAGTGGCGGATGGCGCCGAGCAGTTCGGATACGGTCATCGTGGCGTGTCGGGTCAGATTGCGAGCGATCGATCACGGGCGGACGGCGCGGCGTGCCGCCTGCATCGAACGAAGGGCCGCTCAGGTAGCGGACAGCCCCGATCGTACGATACGCCGGTGACACGCGACCACTCGGCCGAACGGCCGACGTACGCGACCGGCTGTCCCCCGCGCGAGTGCCATAATCGAGCCTGCCCATCATTCCAGACGTTCCCCCGGAGAATCACCATGCAGAACCTCGACAATCCTTCCCACGATCGCGAGGTAGGCAGCGCCGACGCGACGCAGGACACCACGCGCATCGACGACGTCCGTATCGGCGCGGTACGTCCGCTGATTTCGCCGGCGCTGCTGCAGGACGAGCTACCGGTGCCCGCCGCGACGCAGACGCTCGTCGAGGATACGCGCCGCGCAATCGGCGACATCCTGCACGGCCGCGACGACCGGCTGCTGCTCGTCGTCGGCCCGTGCTCGATCCACGACCACGACCAGGCGCTCGACTACGCGCGCCGCCTGAAGGCCGCCGCCGATGCGCTGAAGGACGACCTGCTGATCACGATGCGCGTGTACTTCGAGAAGCCGCGCACGACGGTCGGCTGGAAGGGCTATATCAATGATCCGCGGCTGGACGGCAGCTTCCGCATCAACGAAGGGTTGCGTGCCGCGCGCCAGCTGCTGCTCGACGTCAACGCGCTCGGCCTGCCGGCGTCGACCGAATTCCTCGACCTGCTGAGCCCGCAGTACATCGCGGACCTGATCGCATGGGGCGCGATCGGTGCGCGCACGACCGAAAGCCAGAGTCATCGTCAGCTCGCGTCGGGGCTGAGCTGTCCGATCGGCTTCAAGAACGGCACCGACGGCGGCGTGCAGGTCGCGTCGGATGCGATCGTCGCCGCGCGCGCGAGCCACGCGTTCATGGGGATGACGAAGATGGGGATGGCCGCGATCTTCGAGACACGCGGCAACGACGACGCGCACGTGATCCTGCGCGGCGGCAAGAACGGGCCGAACTACGACGCCGAGCACGTCGAGGCGAGCTGCGCGGTGCTGCGCAAGAGCGGGCTGCGCGAGCAGGTGATGGTCGATTGCTCGCATGCGAACTCGAACAAGTCGCATGAGCGGCAGATCGACGTCGCGCAGGATCTCGCGCGGCAACTGTCGCAAGGCGAGCACCGGATCGTCGGCGTGATGGTCGAGAGCCATCTCGAAGCCGGCCGGCAGGATCTGAAGCCGGGCGTGCCGCTGCAGTATGGCGTGTCGATCACCGATGCGTGCCTCAGCTGGACGCAGACGGAGCCGGTGCTCGATGTGCTGGCCGAGGCGGTGCGGCATCGCAGGGTGTATTCGCGCAACGCGTGATGCAATGCGGCTGCGTGGCGGGGTGGCGCCCGCCGCGCAGTTCGATGCACCGGCGCAGCGGTTGCCTGTCGTGATCATCCTTGTGATCGATATGCTGCCGGGCATGTCGTTTCACGCCGCGCATGCCCGCTATCCGCACGGCCATTGATCTTCGTCCATTCTTCCCTGTCTGCCACGTTGCACCCCCAACGCACGATCCGGCGAATGCCGCTACCATGAACTTCGTGTTGCACGCTGCGGCCCGGCGCTGCCGGCCCGTCATGCACACACGCCGTGGCGGCGCGGCCGGCCGCCACGCGACCGCCGAAGCGCGGGGCGGCCATCCGCAGGGCGCTCACCGATCAGCCGTTGCGCCCGCGCCGCTTCGCTCCCGGAATCAACAACAACCGAACCGGAGTGCAACGCACATGAAGTTCCACAAGACCCTCATCGCAGCAACCGTCCTCGCATCGAGCGTCAGCGCGCACGCGCAGATCGCCGGTGCGCAGCCGCTCAGCGTGACCGTCGAGCAATCGCAGGCGCTGCTCGAAGGCTGGAGCGTGAAGAAGAGCGTGCTCGGCAAGACCGTGTACAACGATGCGAACCAGAAGGTCGGCAAGGTGCGCGACCTGATCGTCGCGCCGGACGGCTCGGTGTCGGCGGCGATCGTGTCGGCCGGCGGGTTCCTCGGCGTGGCCGCGCACGACGTCGCGGTGCCGATCGCATCGCTCGACGTGCGCAACGGCAACATCTACCTGCCGGGTGCGACGAAGGATGCGCTGAAGGCGACGCCGGCGTTCCAGTACGCGAAGGTGCCGGCGGCACCGAAGCCGAAGAAGGTCGACGACAAGCACTGATCCACGCGGCCCGGCGCGCAACGCGCCGGACCTGACCGGGCGCGGGCCGCGAGTGGCCCGCGCGTCGGCGAGATCGTCGAACGCAGCGCGCGGCATCACGGCGGCGAGCGGATCGCGTCGGCGATCGATGATCGATGACGCCGCGTGCGGTGTCACTACCGCGTATCGCGCACGATCACGCGATCGCGGACCCACCGCGGCCACGCCGCCACGCCAACCCGTGTCGCCAATGCCGGCAGTCATACCGCCGGCCTCCTTCCGTCTGCCCATGCCCCAGAAAGCGAACGCGACCGGCCGGTGCCGGCTGCCAGTGACTACGCACGCGCCTGTCAAACGACGAGCCGCCGGCAATGCCGAGCGCGCTGTCGCGCCGTTCCCACCGATGCTGCCGGCAGACCTACGTAATTCTACGTAGCCCCGCATACGTAGTTGTGCGCTTGTAAGGCGCCCCCGTCGCGCGGAATACTACGCCCCACCGCCGCGGCTTCCCCGAGACGCGGCACGACGCATCGACGTCACGCGGGTTCGGCCTTGTTGCCGCATCCACTCAAAACACATTGGAGACCAGGAGACGCCATGAATCGGGCTTCCAGTACCCTGCTCTGGATCGCGGTCGCGCTACTCGGCGCGTTCGCATTCGGCACGATCGCACTCGCGCACGGCGAACGCGTCAGCGCGCTGTGGATCGTGATTGCCGCAGTCTGCGTATATCTGATCGCATATCGCTTCTACAGCCGTTTCATCGCCAGCAAGGTGATGCAGCTCGACGGGCTGCGGATGACGCCGGCGGTCAAGTACAACGACGGCCTCGACTACGTGCCGACCAACAAGTACGTGCTGTTCGGCCATCACTTCGCCGCGATCGCCGGCGCCGGGCCGCTCGTCGGCCCCGTGCTCGCCGCGCAGATGGGCTACACGCCCGGCATGCTGTGGATCCTGGCCGGCGTCGTATTCGCCGGCGCGGTGCAGGACTTCATCGTGCTGTTCATCTCGACGCGCCGCGACGGCCGTTCGCTCGGCGACCTCGTCAAGATGGAGCTCGGCACGGTGCCCGGCGTGATCGCGCTGTTCGGCGCGTTCCTGATCATGGTGATCATCCTCGCGGTGCTCGCGCTGATCGTCGTGAAGGCGCTGACGAATTCGCCGTGGGGCACGTTCACCGTCGCCGCGACGATTCCGATCGCGCTGTTCATGGGCGTCTATACGCGCTACATCCGTCCGGGCCGCATCGGCGAAGTGTCGATCATCGGCTTCGTGCTGCTGATGGCATCGATCGCGTTCGGCCAGACCGTGCACGATTCGCCGACGCTCGCCGCATGGTTCACGTTCAGCGGCACGCAGCTCACGTGGATCCTGATCGGCTACGGCTTCGTCGCATCGGTGCTGCCGGTGTGGCTGTTGCTCGCGCCGCGCGACTACCTGTCGACGTTCCTGAAGATCGGCACGATCCTCGGCCTCGCGATCGGCATCCTGGTCGTCGCACCGGAACTGAAGATGCCCGCGCTGACGAAGTTCGTCGACGGCACGGGCCCGGTGTGGTCGGGCAACCTGTTCCCGTTCCTGTTCATCACGATCGCGTGCGGCGCGGTGTCGGGCTTCCACGCGCTGATCTCGTCGGGCACGACGCCGAAGCTGATCGACAACGAAACCAACGCGCGCTTCATCGGTTACGGCGCGATGCTGATGGAATCGTTCGTCGCGATCATGGCGCTGGTGGCCGCATGCGTGATCGAGCCGGGCATCTACTTCGCGATGAACGCACCGGCCGCCGTGCTCGGCTCGACGCCGGAAGCGGTCGCGAACACCGTCACGCAATGGGGCTTCGTGCTGACGCCGGACATGCTCACGCAAACGGCGAAGGCCGTCGGCGAGACGACGATCATCGCGCGCGCGGGCGGCGCGCCGACGCTGGCGGTCGGCATGGCGCACATCCTGCACCAGGTGATCGGCGGCGAAGCGATGATGGCGTTCTGGTATCACTTCGCGATCCTGTTCGAGGCGCTGTTCATCCTGACGGCCGTCGACGCCGGCACGCGCGCGGGCCGCTTCATGCTGCAGGACCTGCTCGGCACGTTCCACCCGGCGCTCAAGCGCACCGAGTCGCTGCCCGCCAACCTCGTCGCCACCGCGCTGTGCGTGGCCGCGTGGGGCTACTTCCTGTACCAGGGCGTGGTCGATCCGCTCGGCGGCATCAACACGCTGTGGCCGCTGTTCGGCATCTCGAACCAGATGCTCGCCGCGATCGCGCTGGTGCTCGGCACCGTCGTGCTGTTCAAGATGAAGCGCGAGCGCTACGCATGGGTGACGATCGTGCCGACCGCGTGGCTGCTGATCTGCACGCTGACGGCCGGCTGGCAGAAGATCTTCGACGCGAACCCGAAGGTCAGCTTCCTCGCGCACGCCGCGAAGCTGCAGGCCGCGGTGGACGAGGGCAAGGTGCTCGCGCCGGCGAAGTCGATCGCGCAGATGCAGCGGATCATCTTCAACGACTACATCGATGCGGCGCTGGCGGGCCTGTTCATCTTCGTCGTCGTGAGCATCGCGGTGTACGGCCTGCTCGCCGTGCTGCGCGCGCGCCGCGAATCGAAGCCGACCGTGCGCGAGACGCCGTACGAGGCGATGCCGGCTTCGCAGGCGCTCGGCAGCGGACGATAACGGGAGGCCGCGATGTTCAGCGATCTTGGCAGCGACCTGCGCAGCGCGGGGCGTTACCTCGGGCAGGCGTTGCGGCTGATGGTCGGCCTGCCCGACTACGACACCTACGTCGCGCACATGCGCGAAACCCATCCGGACCGCGAGCCGATGACGTATGAGGAATTCTTCCGCGAACGTCAGAACGCGCGGTACGGTTCGGGGGCGGGGAAGTGTTGCTGAGCCGGGCCGATTCGGCCTGACGACAAGGCGGTCCGGCGACGGGCCAGGAAGCGCCGCGAAGGCATTCGCGGCGCTTTTTTCATTTGGCGGGCGCGCGGCGTGCTTGCGGTTCACCGTCGCCGCGGTGTTTGACCCGTTTCAGCGCGGCTTGATCCGCCCGCCGGTATCATATGCGTCTGCTTTTTCCGATGAATCCGCGCAGGAGAACCCGTCGTGCATGCCGGTGAGCGTTTCAACAGCATTTCCCATCTCGTCGGCGCGGTGTTGTCGGTGGCAGGGTTGGTCGCGCTGGTGACGATGGGCGCGCTCGACCACGATCCCTACAAGATCGTGAGCTTCAGCGTGTACGGTGCGATGCTGATCCTGCTTTACGCGATCTCGACCGCCTATCACAGCGTGCGCAACCCGCGGCTGAAGGCGATCCTGCAGAAGTGCGATCATTCGGCGATTTATCTGCTGATCGCGGGCAGCTATACGCCGTTCACGCTCGTCACGCTGCGCGGGCCGTGGGGCTGGTCGCTGTTCGGCGTCAGCTGGGGGCTCGCCGCGTTCGGGATCGCGCAGGAACTCACGCTCGGCCGACGCACGCGCATCGTGTCGATGGTGCTGTACGTGCTGATGGGCTGGCTCGCGCTCGTCGCGATCCGCCCGCTGATCCATGCGCTGCCGCCGGTCGGTGCCGCGTGGCTCGTGGCCGGTGGCGTGATCTACAGCGCGGGCATCTACTTCTTCATCAACGACGAGCGCATCCGGCACGGACACGGTATCTGGCACCTGTTCGTGTTGGCCGGCAGCCTGTGCCAGTTCGTCAGTGTCGCGATGTACGTCGCGTGAGCGACGCGGGGCGGGGCGGCGGCGGTGCGCGCCGGAGTAGCCGTGCCGCGTGTTGTGCGTGATCGTCGGCATCAAGTGCGGCCGGCCGCCGGCGCAATGTTCCGCAGCGCGGTGAACCCGACCCATCCCCAGTAGACGCGATGATGCGCGATCAGCCCGTCGCGCAGATCCATCACCTCGACGAGATCGACCTGGTCGCCTTCCGGCGTTGCGCGCGGATATTCCCAGACGAGCTGGCGGCCGTTCGAGAAGAACAGCGCGGTCCGGTACCAGCGCCCGAGTTCGTTGTCCGGATTGCGCAGGCCGGCCGCGAAGAAATCGGAGATCGCGGCCTTGCCGTGCAGCACGCCCGAGCCGTGGTCGGGCAGCGCGGCGATTATCAGCGGCGTCTCGAGTATCGCGTTGTCCGCGTAGAGCGATATCAGCGCGTCGAGGTCGCGCGCGACGACCGCGGCGTGCCAGTCGTGATGGATGCGTTGCGCATCGGTGTCGGCGTGTGTCATGGCGCGTTCCGGGAAGCGTGAATAACGGAACGACTGTATCGACGCCATGCCGCCGGACGTTTCATCTCGGGCCGAAACGTGGATGTCGCGCGGCGAGCGCGAACGTGATCAGGTCGGCCGCTAGCGGTCAGCCGTCAGCTCTCAGCTCTCAGCTCTCAGCTCTCAGCTCTCAACCGCAGCCGCAGCCGCAGCCGCAGCCGCAGCCGCAGCGCTAGCCCCAGCCCCAGCCTCATCCACCCAACGCGCCGAGATTCAGCTGATACGACTTGCCGATCCACACTGCGCTGTCGCGATGGTCACGCAGTTCGTCGTGCGTATTCGGATGCAGGAAGATGTCGAGCGCGCCGTGATTCAGCACGAGCCACGGCACGATCGTGTCGAACTGCGCGGCGCCGAACGCGATCTGATACGACCAGGCGGGATGTGGACCGACGAGCCGTTCGTGGAAGCGGCCGAGTTCGATGATCGCGCCGAAGCGTTCTTCGACGACGAGGCGAAACGCCCAGGCCGCGTCGCGGCTCGCGGCGTCGAAGTAGACGTGTGCGTGCCAACTGTCGATGGCGGTAGTGTCGATGGCGGACATGGCGGAACTCGAGAAAGGAGAAGCGAACGCGTGCGGGCCGTGACATACGGCGCGATGCGCAATTATCGCGCGTACGGGTTTGACGCGTCTTGTCGCAGAACGGTCAACCGGTGCCGAGGATTTGTCGTGCGTCACGGAAACCGGCTTCTTCGACGAGACTTTTCCAACAGCCATGAACGCGTGCGGCATCGGCCGGAAAGCCGCGCCGGCCCGCGTTCCCGCCGGATTCCCCGCGGCAACATGCCATTTCGGAAACAGCAAAAGCGACTCGTGCGGCGCATCCAATCGTCTGGAAAAACGCGTTCAGGTCGTTGAATGAAATAAAGAAATTCCGGCCTGGAAGCATTCGCGAATCGTGCGGATCGACACGCGTGAACCGGTACCGAAAATATCAATTGCGGATTCGGCTATTCAAGCGCATGGCCTACGCGACATACGATGGCTTCACCGCATCGGCATCGACGATCGATGCGAACGCAACCATCTGGAGGTCACTATGCGATTCCTCGTTTCCGTTGCCGCGCTGTCCGTCACGCTTGCCGTGCTGCCTGCCGCGAGCTTTGCGCAGTCCGTCAATGCCGGATGGCAGCCGAGCGCCGCGCCGTTGAGCTGGTCGGCGGCGCGTGCCGAAACCGGCGTGGAGCTGATGCAGATGACGCGCGCCGGCTTTCGCGCGACGACGGCCGGCAACCAGAACTATCCGCTCGCGATGCAGCGTGCGCTGGAACGCGTAAGGAACCCGGTGCCGGACCGCTCGCGCGAAGAGAAGGCCGCGATGGAAGCACGCGCGGCGGGCGCCGCGCAAGCCGGCCATCCGGTGAAGGCGTTCTTCGTGAAGACCGCGTACTACCTGAAGGGCGAGAACACGTTCTGATGCGGGAGACGAACATGGCATGTGCCAACCGATTCCCGCGCGTGCTGCGCGTGTCGCCGGCGCGGCGGCCGCTGCCGGGCGCATATGCGGCGCGGCGGCCGGACGGCGTGTACGGCGTGTACGGCAAGCGGCGTCGCGCAAACGGCAGCCGCGCCGCGAGCCGAGCCGCCGTCGCGTGCCGCACCGGATGGCCGGCGTTCGATGCGGACGATGCGTGCGCGAGCGAGAGCCCGTCATGAAGGCCGCCCGCAAAGCCCGCCGCCATCCGCCGCTGACCCGCGAGTGGCTGCTGCCGCTACCGCCCGCGCATGTGCGCGACATCTCGCTGAAATGCCACATGGCACTCGTCGCGCTGCGCGGCGAGCACGGCAGCGAAGCGTTGCTGATGCGGTTGCGCACGAGCGTCTATCTGGTGTTTCTCGCGCTCGACGATGCGGTGTCGCCGGACGCGAGCATCGACCTGTGCGTCGACGCGGAGCGTGTGCTCGACGCGAGCATGGAGCGCGCCGCGCAAGGCGGCGCATGGACGCTGCACGACGACGAATGCGCGGTGCTCGAACGTCTGCTCGCGGCGAACGACGCATGCGTCGCGACGCTCACGCGGCACCGGCTCGCCGAGTTGTGGCATCAGGTGTGCACGTTCGCGTCGGCCGAACAGCCGGCGCTGGTTGCGCAAGCCACCGCGAAGATGCGGGAGCCGGCCGTGCTGCATTGACCGGCCGCAGTACGACCCGCCGTTGGGCCGTGTTTCATACGCGTCCAATTTCGCGGGGCGAACGCTCGCCGTCTAATGTCGTCACCGGAGCCTAACGGGTTCGGTCGATGACGATCCATCCTCGCGCTTGCGACGATCGTGCGTATCGACGCGAACGGTTTCGTTTCAGTCAGGAGGAGCGATGGCGCTATACAGGATCGGCGGCTACTTCACGTGCGGAAGCGGCCGCGCATTCAGCGAGAACCTGCCGCCCGGCAGCGAGGTGCGGATCGCGGGCATCTATCGATGCACGGTATGCGGCGACGAGATCGGCATCGCGAAGTCGCAGCGGTTGCCGTCCGAGGAGGCGCACCGGCACGATTTCGATCCGCCGTCCGACCCGGTGATCGCGCCGGGTCCGACCGCCTGGCAACTGATCGCGGCCGCCGAGTCGCGGCACTAGGCATGCGCATGCGCTGCGGGCGCGGACACCCGCCGTCCGCCACGTCGACGGGCCCATAAAACCAAAGCGCCACGGAGCGAACCCCGTGGCGCTTTTCGGCTGCCAGCTTGCGCGAGGGCGTGAACCCCCGTGCGGCGAAACCCGGCTTAAGCCGCCGTTGCCGGCTTCGCCGGCTTCTGCAGCTTGCCCTTGCCGGCGCGCTGGATTTCCTCGAGCTTGATCTCGACGTGGCGCGAGAACACGTACTCGGCCGGACGCTGCTTCGCGATCGAGATGTCCGGTGCGAACGGGCCGTCGGTCTTGATGCCCTTCTTGCTCACGCGCAGCGCCTTCAGCGGATGCGCGATCGTGTCCATCACGGCGGTCGCTTCGAAGCCGCAGTGGACCATGCAGTCCGCGCACTTCTCGTAGTTGCCGACGCCGTAGTTGTCCCAGTTCGTGTCTTCCATCAGTTCCTTGAAGGTCTTCACGTAACCTTCGCCGACCAGATAGCACGGCTTCTGCCAGCCGAACACGGTACGCGCCGGGTTGCCCCACGGCGTGCACTTGTACGTCTGGTTGCCGGCCAGGAAGTCGAGGAACAGCGACGACTGGCTGAACGACCAGCGCTTGCCGCCTTCGCCGCGCTTCAGGATTTCGCGGAACAGGTTCTTCGTCTTGTCGCGGTTCAGGAAGTGCTGCTGATCCGGCGCGCGCTCGTACGCATAGCCCGGCGACACGGTGATGCCGTCGACGCCGATCGGCTTCAGCGTGTCGAAGAACTTCGCGACGCGCTCGGGGATCGCATCGTTGAACAGCGTGCAGTTGATGTTCACGCGGAAGCCGCGGCGCTTCGCTTCCTTGATCGCTGCGACCGCCTTGTCGTACACGCCTTCCTGCGACACCGAATGGTCGTGCATCTCCTTGTCGCCGTCGAGGTGGACCGACCACACGAAGTACGGATTCGGCTCGTAGTCGTCCATCTTCTTTTCCATCAGCAGCGCGTTCGTGCACAGGTACACGAACTTCTTGCGCTTCATGATGCCCTTGACGATCTCCGGCATCTCCTTGTGGAGCAGCGGCTCGCCGCCGGCGATCGACACGATGGGCGCGCCGCACTCGTCGACGGCTTCCAGGCATTCCTCGACGGACAGGCGCTGGTTCAGGATCGGGTCCGGATAGTCGATCTTGCCGCAACCGTTACAGGCGAGGTTGCAGCGGAACAGCGGCTCGAGCATCAGCGCGAGCGGATAGCGTTTGTTGCCGGACAGGTGTTGGCGCATGATGTATGCGCCGACGCGGACTTGCTGGAGCAGCGGAATAGACAAGAGATGTCCTCCTTAAACTTCGCGGGCGACAGCTTGCGTAAGCTTCGCCGGCAACTTGAATTCGACTTTTTCTTCACGGCCCGTCATCGTCGTGACCTCGACGGACCCCAGCGCGCGCAACGCGCCGATCACATCCTCAACCATTTCCTCGGGTGCCGACGCGCCGGCGGTCAGGCCGACCGTCTGCACGCCCGCGAACCATTCGGGCTTCACTTCCGAGCCGTCGGCGACGAGATAGCTCGGCACGCCGCTTTCGGTGCCGATCTCGCGCAGGCGGTTCGAGTTCGAGCTGTTCGTCGCACCGACGACCAGCAGCACGTCGACCTGGCCGCTCAGCTCGCGCACGGCGGCCTGGCGGTTCTGCGTCGCGTAGCAGATGTCGCGCGTGTCCGGGCCGACGATGTCGGTGAACCGGCGCTGCAGCGCTTCGATGATGCCGCGCGTGTCGTCGACCGACAGCGTCGTCTGCGTGACGTAGGCAACCGGCGTGTCGACCGGCAGCGTCAGCGTAGCGACTTCGGCCTCGCTCTGCACGAGGATCACCTCGGCCGGGATCTGGCCGATCGTGCCCTCGACTTCCGGATGGCCCGCATGGCCGATCAGGATCAGCCGGCGGCCCGCCGCGACGTACTGGCGGCCCTGCACGTGCACTTTCGTGACGAGCGGGCAGGTTGCGTCCAGCACGTCGAGCCCGCGCGTTTCGGCGTCGCGCTCGACCGTCTGGGCGACACCGTGCGCGCTGAAGATCGCGACAGCGCCGTGCGGCACCTCGTCGAGTTCCTCAACGAATCGTGCCCCTTTATTACGCAGATTTTCGACGACATGCCGGTTATGCACGATCTCGTGACGCACATAGACCGGCGCGCCGTGCTGTTGCAGCGCGCGATCGACGATCTCGATCGCGCGGACAACCCCCGCACAAAAGCCGCGGGGCTGGGCAAGGATGACTCGCATAAGTGAGCGAACTCCGACGACAGACGCCGGGGTTCGAGGAGCTGGCACTGCTCGCTCGCCCCGGCTTGATGTTATGAAGGCAGGAAACGAACCGGCCAGGCCAGGCCCCGGAACCCCGAATTAATCGCGCATTTTAACCCTATCGCGCCGTCCTTGCTCTGGTGCTGTTTCGGCCGTGTTGCATTCGGCGCAGAGCCGCGTCGGCGCTCGCGCGCGCGGAACCCGGTAAACTGCGCGGTTTCGCGGGCAGCCTGTCCGGCTGCCCGGCATCGCGCTCATTTCAAGGCCATTCGATGACCGTCGATTCTTACGCGTATTGCCCTGCCGCGCATGCGGTTATGGGCGTTTTAACTCCGACCCTTATTGCGGCCGAGCGAGCCGGCCGGCGCTGCGGCGCCGCCCGCTCCGGTATCCGGCAGGAGGTCTGCCGATGATGCTCGCGATTACCTTCCTGGTGTCGGGCCTGTCGCTGCTGATCTGGATCGTGCTGCTCGTCGCGCGCGGCGGCTTCTGGCGTGCGCGGCCTGCGGCGGTGCTGCCGCCGCAGGCGCGCGGTGCCGCGGCCGAGGCCGGCTGGCCGGCCGTCGTCGCCGTCGTGCCGGCGCGCAACGAAGTCGACGTGATCGGCGATGCGGCAACGTCGCTGCTCGAGCAGGACTATCCGGGCGAGTTTCACCTGATCATCGTCGACGACCACAGCGACGACGGCACGGCCGACGCGGCCCGCGCGGCCGCGCTCGCGATCAACCGGGCCGACCGCCTGACGGCGCTGTCGGCCAAGCCGCTGCCGGCCGGCTGGTCGGGCAAGGTGTGGGCGCAGTCGCAGGGCATCGCGGCGGTGCGCACGCTCGGGCTGCCGGCCGACTACCTGCTGCTGACGGATGCGGACATCGGCCATCCGCCCGACGCGGTGGCCCAGCTCGTCACGCGCGCGCAGGCCGAACAGCGCGATCTCGTGTCGCTGATGGTGCGGCTGCGCTGCGATTCGTTCTGGGAAAAGGCGCTGATCCCGGCGTTCGTGTTCTTCTTCGCGAAGCTTTATCCGTTCTCGTGGATCAACAATCCGCGCAACCGGACGGCCGGCGCCGCGGGCGGCTGCATGCTGGTCAAGCGCAGCGCACTGGAAGAGGCGGGCGGCATCGAGTCGATTCGCGGCGCGCTGATCGACGACTGCAGCCTCGCCGCGCAGATCAAGCATCGCGGCACCGGCCGGCATCCGATCCGGCTCGACCTCGCCGATCGCAGCGTGTCGCTGCGTCCGTACGACAGCTGGCGCGACATCTGGAACATGATCGCGCGCACCGCGTTCACGCAGCTGCACTATTCGCCGCTGCTGCTCGCCGGCACGCTGCTCGGAATGACGATCATCTATCTCGTGCCGCCGGTGGCCGCGCTCGTGTACGGCGCGCGCGCATGGCCGGCGTGGCTCGCGTGGGCGTCGATGTGCACCGCGTATGCGCCGATGCTGCGTTATTACCGCCGCTCGCCGCTGTGGGCGCCCGCGCTGCCGCTCGTCGCGCTGTTCTACGTCGGCGCGACGTTCGCGTCCGCGTGGCGTTACTGGCGCGGCAAGGGCGGCCAGTGGAAGGCGCGCGTGCAGGCGCCGGTGGAGCGCTGAGCAAGGCCGGCGGCCGCCGGCCGTTTCGCGGATGCCCGAAAGCACAAAGCCCGATCGGTTGCGACACCGATCGGGCTTTGTCGTTTGTGGCGCTGCCGCGCCCGCTTACCGCTGCGTCAGCATCATGTACATCTGGATCACGACGTCCGGCGAGAACGTGAACGGCACCCAGCCGTAGCCGGTGTGGCGCGCGACCAGCAGGCGATCGCCGTTCGACTGCTTCTGCACGGCCATCATCGGATTCTTCGTCGTCACGAAGCGCCAGCCGGGCGGGATGCCGGGCGGCGGTTCCGGCTGCATCGACGCACGCGCATGCGCGAGTTCCTCGATCAGCTGGCCCAGTTGTTCCGGATGCAGCGTGATCGATTGCCCGTTGACGGTCAGCGTCAGCTCGTTCTGCGACGGGCGCGCGACGTGCAGCGTCGCCTTTTCGGCGGGCGCGTCCGCTGCTTCGCCGGCCGGGGCGACGTCGATTGCGGTGTCGGCGGCGGGGGCCGCGACGACGTCGGTGACCGTGTCCGCCGACGCTGCCGCACCTGCTTCGGCCGTGACCGGTTCGGCAATGTCCGTCACCGGCTCGACGGCCCGCTCGACCGCCGGCGCGCCGACTTCAGCCGCGACGGCGGCCGTCGCGGTTGCCGTGCTTGCCGCACTTGCCGCGTTCGTCGCCGCGTCCTTCACCACCGCTTCGACCAGCGCTTCCGCGTCGGCGATCGCTTTCGCGTGGCGCTCGGCCGCCGCTTCGGCCTGCGCGATCGCTTCGGCGTGACGTTGCTTGACGGCTTCGGCTTGCGCGGTCGCATCCGCGTGGCGTTGCGCGGCGGCTTCGGCTTGCGCGATCGCTTCGGTGTGACGCTGCGTGATCGCTTCGGCTTCGGCGGTTGCGTCGGCGTGGCGCTTGGCGGCCGCGTCCGCATCGGCGATCGCCTGCGTATGACGCAGCGCGAGCGCCTCGGCCTCGGCGATCGCGGCTGCGTGGCGCTGCGTCGCGGCCTCGGCTTCGGCGGTCGCTTCCGCGTGGCGCTTCGCGGCCGCTTCGGCCGCCGCTGCCGCCGCTGCATGGCGCTGCGCGGCCGCGTCGGCTTCGACGGCGGCGGCGTGATGACGTTGCGCGGCGGCCTCGGCTTCCGCGATCGCCGCGGCATGGCGCTGCGACGCGGCTTCGGCATCGGCGTGACGCTGCGCGAGCGCTTCGGTCAGCGCGGTCGCTTCGGCGTGCCGCTGGACGGCGGCCTCGGCCTGCGCGGTGGCTTCGTTGTGGCGTTGGGCGGCGGCTTCGGCCGCGGCGGTGGCATCCGCGTGGCGCTGCTGCGCGGCTTCGGCGTCGGCGGCTGCGGCCGTGTGGCGCTGCGCGGCGGCCTGTGCTTCGGCCTCGGCGGCAGCGTGACGCGCGGCCGCGGCCTGGGCTTCCGCTGCAGCGGCGCGCGCGAACGCTTCCGCGCTGCGTGCCGCCTGCTGCGCGGCGTGGTGATCGTGGAGGAGCTGATCGACGCCCGCGTTGAGCGAATCGATCTGATCGTTCAGGTTCATGCGTGTCTTCTCTGCGTAAGACCCGCGATTTTAACCGCTGAGCCGGTGCCGGTCCGTCAGCGACGTGTAACAAAGTGCGCAAAGCGGCGTGAACGACGCCGCTTTGTGCTACTTCAGGTAGCCGGCCGAGCCGAACCAGTCGAGCGCGTCGCGCAGCCCTTCGCGGTACGGGCGCGCGCGGTAGCCGAGCTCGCGCTCGGCCTTCGCGGACGTGAAATACATCTTGTTCTTCGACATCCGCAGCCCGTCGACGGTCACGAACGGCTCCTTCTTCGTGAACTTCGCGACGGCTTCCGCGCCGACCGCGAGCGGGTAGAGCGGCCAGCGCGGCAGCGCGATCGTCGGCGCCTTGCGGCCCGTCATCTGCGCGATGTCGGCGAGCATCTGCTGCAGCGGCAGGTTCTCGCCGCCGAGGATGTAGCGCTCGCCGATCCGGCCGCGCTCGAGCGCGAGGAAGTGGCCGTGCGCGACGTCGTCGACGTGCACCAGGTTCAGCCCCGTATCGACGAACGCGGGAATCTTGCCGAGCGCGGCTTCGACGATGATGCGGCCGGTCGGCGTCGGCTTCACGTCGCGCGGGCCGATCGGCGTCGACGGGTTCACGATCACGGCCGGCAGCCCTTCGTCGGCGATCATCCGCTCGACCGCGCGCTCGGCCAGCACCTTGCTGCGCTTGTATACGCCGATCGCCTGCTCGGCGGTCAGCGGCCGGTTCTCGTCGGACGGATCGCCGGCGCTCGTGACCTTCAGCGTCGCGACGCTGCTGGTGTAGACGATCCGCTCGACGCCTTCCGCACGTGCCGCGCGCATCGTCGCGACCGCGCCTTCGAGGTTCGCGCGCTCGATCTCGTCCGGGTCCGGCGCCCACAGCCGGTAGTCGGCCGCCACGTGCAGCAGGTAGCGCACGCCGCGCAGCGCGGCGCGCATCGATTGCTCGTCGCGCATGTCGCCGGTCACGATCTCGGCGTCGAGATCCGCGACGTTCGTGCGCGGGCTGGTCGGGCGCACCAGCACGCGCACCGCATAGCCCTTCTGCTGCGCGATGCGTGCGACGGCCGAGCCGACGAAACCGGACGCGCCGGTGACGAGAACGAGATCGCGGGTGGTATCAGTCATGCGTTTCCTTCAGGGCCGCGCGCGGGCGGCGCGGCGGTTGTGCGTCGGCGAGATTGTACGTGGTCGGCGCGCGCGGCGACGCGAGCGCGGTCGATCGGCACGCGTGTATCGGCGAGCAGCCGGCCCGGTGCCGCGCGCTCGCGATGGCCGTCCCGGGCGACGGCGCCGAGCCGCGCAGCGGCGCGCGCGCGGCGGGCCCGCCGCGCCCGTGTGAGAAGCGGCCGACGCGACTACAATGCCGGGCTTGAATGGCATGCACGACGGGAGGGCGACGCGATGAGCCGCAATGAACTGGACGAACGGATCGAGACCTACTACGTGCGGGTGCGCGGCGTCGTGCAGGGCGTCGGCTTCCGTCACGCGACGGTGCGCGAGGCGCATGCGCTGAAGCTGCGCGGCTGGGTCGCCAATCTCGAGGATGGCAGCGTCGAGGCGATGATCCAGGGCCCCGGCGCGCAGATCGACCGGATGCTCGCGTGGCTGCGCCACGGGCCGCCGTCCGCGCGCGTGACCGAGGTCACGTTCGAGGAGTGCCGCATTGAAAAGCGCTTCGAGCGCTTCCAGCAGCAGTAAGGCGAAAACAACATGACGGGGTATCCGGAGGCCGGGCGCGGCATCGCGCTGTCGGTGATCGCATCGACGCTGTTCGCGCTGATGTCCGCGTACGCGAAACTGCTCGCGCCGCTCACGGGGCTCGACATCTTCGCGTGGCGCATCCTGTGGACCGTGCCGGGTGCACTCGCGCTGATCGCGCTGCGCGGCCGCTGGCCGGCGCTCGCCGAACTCGTGCGGCGCAGCGTGCGCGACTGGCGGCTGCTCGTCGCGCTGCCGGTCAGCGCGGCGCTGCTCGGCGTGCAGCTGTGGCTGTTCCTGTGGGCGCCGCTGCACGGGCGCATGCTCGAAGTATCGCTCGGTTATTTCCTGCTGCCGCTGACGATGGTGCTCGTCGGCCGCTTCTACTATCACGAACGGCTCGATCCGCTGCAGTGGATGGCGGTCGCTTGTGCGGCGCTCGGCGTCGCGCACGAGGTGTGGGCGACCCGTGCGTTCGCGTGGCCGACGCTCGTCGTCGCGCTCGGCTATCCGCCGTATTTCGTGCTGCGCCGGCGGATCAACGCGGATTCGCTGGCCGCGTTCGCGCTCGAGATCGTGCTGCTGTGCCCGGTCGCGTTCGCGATGGTGTCGGCGAGCCCGACGGCGGTCGCCGATCATCCGTGGCTGTGGGGCGCCCTGCTGCCGGGGCTCGGCGTGCTCAGCACGCTCGCGCTCGCGAGCTACCTGAAGGCGAGCCGGATGCTGCCGATGGCGCTGTTCGGGATCCTCGGCTACGTCGAGCCGGTGCTGCTCGTCGCGGTGTCGCTGCTGCTGCTCGGCGAAACGCTGAGCGTCGCGCAACTCGCGACCTACGGCCCGATCTGGGTCGCCGTCGCCTTGACCGCATGGCACAGCGCGATGCTGATGCGGCGTCTGCCCGCGCGCCGCTGAGCGCCGTCGCACACGCGCCGGCGTGTCGGCAACGCCGCGCGAAACGCGCCACGGATCGCGCATTCCCTCTGCCGCGATCGCGATGCTGGCAGCGGACTGGCATCGCGCTGACGCCAGGATGGCCGCGCCGCCACTTCTGTATCCGCAATGTCACCGCTGTAATCGAACAGAAGATTCCGTTGCACTTTGTTACTTAGGGTATCCCCGGACCGGCCGCTAGACTGATCTGACCGTCTTCTCTTCGTATGCAGCCTTTCCATGAACGGTCATCTCCGTGCCGGGCCGGCCGGGTTGGCGCGATGCGGGCATACGCGCACCGGCGCCGATCACGTTCGCCTGTTCTCTTCCGGATCTTCCGCTGGCGCGTACCGCGCCGTCTTCACGCAGGTGCGGCCATGTCGATGACGGTGCCTTCGCGTTCTTCCATCGTCCCGCCGAACCGCAGCGCCCGCCTGATCGAAGTCGATTTCTTCCGTGGAATCGTGCTGCTGATGATCGTCGTCGATCACATCGGCGCGAGCGTGCTGTCGCGCGTGACGCTGCACGCGTTCGCGCTGTGCGACGCGGCCGAAGTGTTCGTGTTTCTCGGCGGGTTCGCGACCGCCAGCGCGTACGGCGCGATCGCCGACCGGCATGGCGCGCGCGCCGCGCAGCGGCGCTTCGTGCGGCGCGCGATGCAGATCTACCGTGCGTTTCTCGCGACGTCGACGCTGATGCTCGTCGTGTCCGCCGTGCTCGACCACTACGGGATCGACGCGCCGAACCTCGCGCTCGACGACGTCAGCGTGATGCTCGCGTCGCCGCTTACCGGCGCGGCCGAGCTGCTCACGTTCCAGCGCCAGCCGTATCTCGCGTCGGTGCTGCCGATGTACGTGCTGTTCGCGCTCGCGTCGCCGGTGATCGTGCCGTTCGCGCGCCGCCATCCGTGGCTGCTCGTCGCGTTCAGCGCGGCGTCGTGGCTCGCGGCCGGCTGGCTCGGCCCCGAGCTGCTGGACACCGATTCGTTCCGCTGGAGCTTCAATCCGTTCGCGTGGCAGCTGATGTTCGTTGCCGGCGTGCTCGCGCGCTGCCAGCCGTTCTACCGGCACGTCGCGCTCGGCCGCTGGGGCGCCGCGGCGACCGGCGTCGCGTGCGCGGTCGTGCTCGGCTGCGCGAGCTACAAGCTGTTCTCGGGATTGCCGGTGCCGGAAGGCGTGCTCAAGCGCGATCTCGCGCTGCCGCGCATCGTGAGCTTCGCCGCGGTCGCGTGGCTGATGGCCGACTGCGTGCGCTACGGCTGGATCGCACGCATCGCGCAGGCCGTGCAGCCCGTCGTCGCGGTCGGCCGGCGCGGGTTGATGTGCTTCGTCGCGGGCGCGGCGATTTCGCTCGTCATCGATTCGCTGCTGCATCCGGTCGCGAGCGGCGCCGAGCTGCGGCACATCGGCGTGGGTCTCGCGGCCGACGCGTGCGCGGTCGGGCTGATGATGGCGGTGGCCGGTTCGGGAACGTGGTTCGCGCGCTGGCGCGGTGCGCCTGCGTGAGCGGCGCGGGAGAGTGGATGCGTGGGCGGGCGGCACGCAAGGTGCCGCGCGGCATCGGTGCGGTCAGTGAGGCGAGCCGATACGGGAGCGCGGGACGGTAGTCGCGTCGTCGGATTCGGCGTCGTCGCGCTCGTCGGCCTTCGGATCGTCCTGCTGCGCGAGCACCGCGTCGGCTTCGGCAGCGGCCCGGGCGGCGCGCACCGCGGTGCAGCGCTGCGCGTGCCGGATGTCCGACAGTATCCTCAACAGCCGAGTCGTTTTGCTTTTCATGATCTTCTCCCGCCAGTGCGCATCGCGACGGAGCGGATGCGCCGTTGCAACCAGTGTAGGACGTGCTGGCCGCGCCGGCAGGAGAATGTGGCGTGCACGCCGCACGCCGAGGGATAGTACTTACTGGGCCGAAGCCATCGCCTGCGCCTGCACCGCTTCTTCGTCGCGGCGCTCTTCCGCGCAGCGCTGATGCTGGCGCGACAGGCGGTTCATCATCGGCAACAGCAGCAGCGCGAGCAGCATGCCGATCGCGGCGAGCCAGCCGAGCTTTTCGAACAGCGACAGGTAGAGCGGCAGCGATTCGGTGGCCGGCAGTTCGTGCGACGGCATCTGCGCGAAGTTCGCGACGACGCTGCCCAGATACTGCGACACACCCGTCGCGACGAAATACGCGCCCATCATGAAGCCGCTCATGCGCGCCGGCACGTAGCGGGCGATCATCGCGAGGCCGAGGCCGCTCACGAGCAGTTCGCCGAGCGAGTAGAGGCCGTAGCCCCACACCATGAACCACGACGACACGCGGCCATCCACCGCGTAGCGGCCGCTGATCGTGAACACCAGGTAGCCCGCGGCGACCGCGCCGAAGCCGAGCGCGTACTTCGCGGCGACCGGCAGGTCGCGGCCGCTCTTCGACACCGCGTTGTAGATCCACACGAGCACCGGGCTCAGCATCATGATCCAGATCGGATTCAGCGCCTGGAACTGCGCGGCGCTCCACGTGAACAGCGTCGTGCCGAACAGGATGAAGCGCGGATCGACGTTGCGCAGTGCGAACAGCGTCAGCGACGTCGACATCTGCACGTAGAAGATGAAGAACAGGATCACCTGGCCGATCAGCACCAGCGCCGCGATCAGGCCCGCGCGCTCGGAGCGCTCCGACTTCGCGATCATGTACGCGAAGATCGCGAGGATCGCGAACGCCGCCGTCCACACGCTCGCGACCGCGAGCTGCTTGTGCTGCAGCACGTACAGCGTGATCAGCGCGAGCGCGACGCCGCCTGCCGCCACGGCGCCGAGGCGCTTCCAGCGGATCGGTTCGTCGTCCGGCTGCGAGCCGATGTGCGCGAGCGTGCGGTGCATCAGCATGAAGTTCAGGATCGCGAGCAGCATGCCGGCGCAGCAGACCGCGAACGCGGTGTGCCAGCCCCAGTGATCCTTGATCCACGGCGTCGCGAGCATCGACACGGTCGAGCCGATGTTGACCGCCATGTAGTAGATCGTGAACGCGCTGTCGATGCGCGCATCGTCGCCTTCGTAGATGCGGCGCACGAGGTTCGCCGCGTTGGCCTTGAACAGACCGTTGCCGACGACGATCACGCCGAGCGATGCGTACATGTACGCGAGCGCGTCGTTCGGCACCGCCAGCATCAGGTAGCCGGCGCACAGGACGGCCGCGCCGATGATCATCGTGCGACGGGCGCCGAGCACCTTGTCGCCGATCCAGCCGCCGATCGACGGCGACGCGTAGACGAGCGCGGTAAACGCGCCCCACGTCAGGTTCGCATGGCTGTCGGTGAAACCGAGCCGGTCGACCATGAAGAGGACCAGGAGCGCGGCCATGCCGTAGTAGCCGAAGCGCTCCCACATTTCGATGAGGAAGACCGTCGTAAACGATCGGGTTTGTGAAACAGGTGCGTGCATCATCAATCTCGTTTGAAACGGACGGCGCGGATCGCGCGTCGCCTTGGGGGTCGAACTGGCGCCGCAGCACAGTGGCCGGGTAGGCTTTGCGTCGGCGATGGAGCAGTCGGGCGGGTTAGCCCGGGCCGGGGTCGGACTCCGCCGGGTGAGGCGGGGCGAGGCCCCGACCGGCGCGCGAATGGTAACGTTTGCCGGTCCGGTGCGTCAGGTCCGCGCCACTCAGGGAAACTCCCGATATGGCAGCAGCTTTCAGGAACATTTGTCTCATCATCTACTTGTAAGCTTTGCGCCCGTTCTCCGCAAATTCCCGGAGAGCCGCTTGCAGCTTGCCTGTGAAGCCGGCGAGTCTGGCAAGATAGCGCGTCGTTTCGCTCGCTTCGTGCCCTGTTTAGTAGCACCGGGCTCAACACCGAAGACGTGTGCGAACCCGAAGATTAAGCCATCTCGAATTAACTTAGTTACTTTCCATCAAACATTTTTTGACGACCACTTTTCGGCCTGCTATGGTTCCCCCCACTGAAAACTCGCGAGCGGCAGACGCTGTCGCACTGGGCAGCAAGATTCGCGCGTTGCGCCAACGTCTGAAGCGCACGCTCGACGACACCGCTACCGCCGCGGGGATTTCGAAGCCGTTTCTGTCTCAAGTCGAACGCGGGCTCGCGTCGCCGTCGCTGACGTCGCTGGCCGGTATCGCACAGGCGCTCGGCGTGACGGTGCAGTACTTCGTGGATACGCCGAGCGAGGAACGCTCGGTGTGCAGAGGCGAGCAGTTGCGCTTCTTCGGATTCGCCGATTCGGCGAACCTGTTCGCGAGGCTGACCAACGTGACCGAAGGGCGTCAGCTCGAGGCGATCCTCGTGCGGATGCCGCCGGGACAGAAGCGGTCGGAGGTGACGACGCATGCAGGAGAGGAGTTCCTGTATGTGATTGAAGGGGAAGTGTCGCTGACGCTGGAAGGCAAGACCTTCGTCCTGCAGGCCGGCGACAGTTCGCACTATCAGTCGACGGTCCCGCACAGCTGGGTCAACACCGCGAAGGTCGAGTCGGTGGTGGTCTGGGTCGGTACACCGCGGCTGTTCTAACGCACGGGTATTCCTTCGTTTCTTCGACGGGATACCTGTCGAAAGAAACGTAAGGAATACTAAGATGCAATACGAGAACCACGGGCCTCCTCAATCGCTGCCCCCGTCAGCGTCTCACGCGTAATCCGCGGCATCCGCCGCGCGACGCTCACCGAACAACCTTCTCAAGACTGCCACGATGAAATCCTTGCATGCCATGTCGGCCGTGCTGGCCGCGCTCGCCCTGACGACGCCCGCCGCCCACGCCGTGACCGTTCCGTCGAACGTCGCGCTCGCTCCGCAACAGGACCTGACGCGACAGGTGCCGGCCGAAGTCGAGTCGCTCGACCCGGCGCACATCGAGTCGTGGACCGGCAACACGATCGGCCTCGACCTGTTCGAAGGGCTCGCGCGCATCGACGCGGCCGGCCAGGTGGTGCCGGGCGTTGCGCAATCGTGGGAGCGCAAGACGCCGCAGACGTGGATCTTCAAGCTGCGCCACGATGCGAAGTGGAGCAACGGCCAGCCGGTGACGGCCGCCGATTTCGTCTATTCGTGGCAGCGCCTCGTCGATCCGAAGACGGGCTCGAAGTACACGATCCTCGTCGAGTTCATCAAGAACTCGAAGGACATCATCGCCGGCAAGGCCGCACCGACGACGCTCGGCGTGCGCGCGGTCGACCCGTACACGCTCGAAGTGACGACCGACGTGCCGGTCGCGTTCTTCCCCGAGCTGACCGCGATGGCGCCGCTCGCACCGGTGAACAAGGACACCGTCGCGAAGTTCGGCGACGCATGGACGCGCCCGGGCAACATCGTCAGCAACGGCGCGTACCAGCTCGTCGACTGGCAGCCGAACAACCGCATCGTCGCGACGAAGGATGCGAAGTACTGGAACGCGTCGAAGGTCGTGATCAACAAGGTCACGTACCTGCCGATCGAAAGCGACGAAACCGCGATGCGCATGTACCAGGCCGGCCAGATCGACTACAGCTACTCGATCCCGTCGGGCATCTTCCAGCAGGTCAGCAAGCAGTTCGGCGGCGAACTGCGCCCGGGCCTGCAGCTCGCGACCTACTATTACTACCTGAACAACAGCGACGCCGCGCTGAAGGACAAGCGCGTGCGCCAGGCGCTGTCGATGGTGATCGATCGCGACGTGCTGACGTCGAAGCTCACGCAGGCCGGCGAGAAGCCGATGTACGGGCTGATGCCGAACGGCACGAAGGGCGTGCAGCCGTTCACGCCGGAGTGGGCGTCGTGGCCGATGGCCAAGCGTGTCGCGACGGCGAAGGACCTGCTGAAGCAGGCCGGCTATTCGGACGCGAAGCCGCTGTCGTTCACGCTCACGTACAACACCAACGACCTGCACAAGAAGGTCGCGTTGTTCGCCGCATCGGAATGGCGCACGAAGCTCGGCATCAACACGAAGCTCGAGAACGTCGAGTTCAAGGTGCTGATGAAGGAGCGGCATGACGGCAAGGTGCAGATCGCGCGCGACGGCTGGTTCGCCGACTACAACGACGCGATGACCTTCTTCGACCTGATCCGCTGCGGCAGCTCGCAGAACACCGTCGGCTACTGCAACAAGCAGATGGACACGCTCGTCGACGAAGGCAACCAGAAGCTCGACGACAAGGCACGCGCGGCGCTGCTCACGCAGGCGCACGACATGGCGATGAACGACACGCCGATGGTGCCGCTGTTCCAGTACTCGGCCGACCGCCTTGTGAAGCCGTACGTGGGCGGCTACTCGCTGAAGAACGTGATCGACATGCGTGCTTCGCAGGACATGTACCTGATCAAGCACTGAGCGGAGCGATCATGCTGGCCTACGCATTGAGACGCACGTTGTGGGCGGTGCCGACGATCCTCGCCGTCATCACCGTCTGCTACCTGCTGCTGCACTTCACGCCCGGCGGCCCGTTCGATACGGAGAAGCAGCTGTCCGCGGCGACGCTCGCGAACCTGAACGCGAAGTACCACCTCGACGAGCCGCTGTGGAAGCAGTACCTGCTGTATCTCGGTTCGCTGCTGCACGGCGATCTCGGCCCGTCGTTCCGCTACGTCGACTGGTCGGTGAACGATCTCGTGAAGAAGGCGCTGCCCGTGAGTCTCGGCGTGGGCGGCGTGTCGATCCCGATCTCGATCGTGTCCGGCGTGCTGCTCGGCACCGTCGCGGCCGTGCGCCGCGACAGCGTGATCGACCGCTTCGTGATGCTGATCGGCAACTTCGGCAACGTCGTGCCGCCGTTCGTGCTCGGCCCGGTGCTCGTGTGGATCTTCGCGATCCTGCTGAAGACGTCGGCCGGCAACGGCTGGCTGCCGGCCGGCGGCTGGGGCGACGGCGGCTGGCAGTACCGGCTGCTGCCGATCGTGCTGCTGACCTTCATCAACGTGTCGCTGCTCGCCCGCGTGATGCGCGGCTCGATGATCGAGACGCTGTCGAGCAACTACATCCGCACCGCGCGCGCGAAGGGCCTGCCGGGCTCGACGATCGTGCTGCGCCACGCGCTCAAGCCCGCGCTGATGCCGGTCGTGTCCCTGTTCGGCACGGTCTGCATCACGTCGATCACGGCGGCCGTCGTTACCGAGTCGGTGTTCGCGCTGCCGGGGCTCGGCCAGCTCGTCGTGAACGGCGCGATCAACCGCGACTACACGCTGGTGCTCGGCCTCGTCGTGCTGACGACCGTCTGCGCGGTGCTGTTCAACCTGCTGGTCGACCTCGCGTACGCGTGGCTCGATCCGCGCATCCGTTACTGAGCGAGGCACTGCGATGACCCCGACTACTCCCGTCGTCAGTCTGCCCGTGCAGACCGACTCGCCGCCGCGTTCGCGCTCGCCGCTCGCGCTCGCATTCGCGCGCTTCCTTCACAACCGCGCGGCCGTATTCAGCCTGGTGCTGCTCGCGCTGATCACGCTCGCGTGCTTCGCCGGCCCGTGGCTGCTCGCGGCCGACCCCGCCGCGAGCGACTGGGCCGCGATCAGCCTGCCGCCGACGCTCGCGAACCAGCACTGGTTCGGCACCGACGAGCTCGGCCGCGACCTGCTCGTGCGCACGCTGATCGGCGGGCGCGTATCGATCGAGGTCGGGCTGCTCGGCACGCTGGTGTCCGGCCTGTTCGGCGTCGCGTGGGGCGCGACCGCCGGCTTCGCGGGCGGCCGCGTCGATTCCGCGATGATGCGCGTCGTCGACATGATGTACGCGATCCCGTACCTGCTGATCGCGATCCTGATGATGACCCTGTTCGGCCGCTCGTTCATGCTGGTCGTGCTGACCATCAGCGCGTTCTCGTGGATCGACATGGCGCGCGTCGTGCGCGGCCAGACGCTGTCGCTGCGCAACCGCGAGTTCGTCGATGCGGCGCGTGCGATCGGCGTGTCGCCGGCGTCGATCGTGCTGCGTCACGTCGTGCCGAACCTGCTCGGCGTGGTCGTCGTGTACGCGACCGTCTCGGTGCCGAACATCGTGCTGACCGAATCGGTGCTGTCGTTCCTCGGCCTCGGCGTGCAGGAGCCGATGACGAGCTGGGGCGTGCTGATCCAGGACGGCGCGCAGAAACTCGAATCGATGCCATGGCTGCTGCTGGCACCGGCCGTCATGCTGTGCGTGACGCTCTACTGCGTGAACTTCGTTGGCGACGGCCTGCGTGACGCGCTCGACCCGAAGGATCGCTGAAGATGGCTGCGCTACTGGAAGTTGAAAACCTCGGCGTGCGCTTCACGCGCAAGGACGCAGCGCCGATCGACGCCGTGAGCGGCGTGTCGTTCTCGCTCGAAGCCGGCAAGACGCTCGGCATCGTCGGCGAATCGGGCTCGGGCAAGAGCCAGACCGTGATGGCGCTGCTCGGCCTGCTGGCCGGCAACGGCACGACGACGGGCGCCGCGCGCTATCGCGGCGACAACTTGCTCGACATGGATACGCGCGCGCTGAACGCGGTGCGCGGCGACCGGATCGCGATGATCTTCCAGGATCCGATGACGTCGCTCAATCCGTTCCTGACGATCGAGCGGCAGATGACCGAGACGCTGCAGCTGCATCGCAAGCTGTCGCGCAAGGAGGCGACGAAGCGCGCGATCGATGCGCTCGAATCGGTGCGGATTCCGGACGCGGCGCGCCGCATCCGCATGTATCCGCACGAATTCTCCGGCGGCATGCGGCAGCGCGTGATGATCGCGATGGCGCTGCTGTCCGAGCCGGAAATCCTGATCGCCGACGAGCCGACGACCGCGCTCGACGTGACCGTGCAGGCGCAGATCATCGACCTGCTGCGCGAGCTGAACCGCGAGCGCGGCACCGCGATCGTGCTGATCACGCACGACATGGGCGTGGTCGCCGGTCTCGCGGACGACGTGATGGTCATGTACGCGGGCCGCACCGTCGAATATGCGCCGGCCGAATCGATCTTCGCGGCGCCGTCGCATCCGTACACGATCGGCCTGCTCAACGCGCTGCCGCGCCTGACCGACGCCGACGACGCACCGCTCGTCGCGATCCCCGGCAATCCGCCGATGCCCGGTACCGCGCCGGCCGGCTGCGCGTTCGCGAAGCGCTGCACGTATGCGGAGGAGCGCTGCGGCGCCGCGCGCCCCGCGCTCGAAACCTATGGCGCGGCGGGCGCGGTGCGCGCGTGCCACCGGCCGCTGGCCGATCTGACGGGAGGTCTGCGATGAGCGGCGTTCAACACCGCCATGCGGGCGCGACGGACGACACGCTGTTGTCCGTCGACGATCTGAAGGTGCATTTCCGGGTGCCGCTCGGCGGCTATCCGTGGTCGCCGAAGGGCACGCTGCGCGCGGTCGACGGCGTGTCGTTCGACGTGAAGCGCGGCGAGACGGTCGGGCTCGTCGGCGAGTCGGGCTGCGGCAAGTCGACGCTCGCGCGCGCGCTGATCGGCCTCGTGCCGATGACGGCCGGCACGGTGCGCTGGCGCGGCGAAGCGGTCGCGCCCGATCACCTGCGCGGCACCGCGATGCGCCGCGAAGTGCAGATGATCTTCCAGGATCCGCTCGCGTCGCTCGATCCGCGCATGACGATCGAACAGATCGTCGCGGAGCCGCTCGTCACGCACCACACAGGCCTCGGCCGCGCCGAAGTGCGGCGCCGCGTGCTCGCGATGCTCGAGCGCGTCGGCCTCAACGCGCACCACCTGCTGCGCTATCCGCATGAATTTTCCGGCGGGCAGTGCCAGCGCGTCGGCATCGCGCGTGCGCTGATCGGCGAGCCGAAGCTCGTGATCTGCGACGAACCCGTGTCGGCGCTCGACGTGTCGATCCAGGCGCAGATCGTGAACCTGCTGCGCGATCTGCAACGTGAACTGTCGTTGTCCTATCTGTTCGTCGCGCACGACCTGGCGGTGGTGAAGGCCATCAGCCAGCGCGTGCTCGTGATGTATCTCGGCCGCGTGATGGAGTTCGGCGCGCGGCAGGACGTGTACGGCGTGCCGCAGCACCCGTACACGAAGGCGCTGCTCGATGCGGCGCCGACGCCGGAGCCGGCGCGCGAGCGTGCTCGCCGTCCGATGCTGCTGGCGGGCGAGATGCCGTCGCCGCTCAACCCGCCGTCCGGCTGCGCGTTTCGCACGCGCTGCCCGGTCGCGATCGACGCATGCGCGCAGGACGTGCCGCAGCCGGAAGTCCGGCACGGCTCGGCGGCGCGTGTCGCGTGCATCCGGGCGGGCGTGGCGGCGTGAAGTGAACCGCAGTGACGCAGCAAACATGACCAGGCAGGTCAACAGGGGCAGGGTGCGGCGCGAACGATCTTCGTGCCGCGGGTAAAGGCGCGTCCGTAACCGGGCTCGCCGGGGGGCCGGGAGCGGACCGCAACCGGCGTGGACGACATCAACACAAGACGAGAATTACGATGAAAAAGCAGAAGACGATCGGGACGGCATCGAAGATGCTGCTTGCATGGGTGCCGGCGCTCGCCGGCGTGTCGCTCACCGGCGTCGCGCACGCCGACGACGCGGTCCCCGCTCCGCTGACGGTCGCGCAGGCCGCACCGTCCGCCGGCGCGGGCACCTCGGTTGCGCAGGCAACGACCCCGAACGCCATTGTCAACGCGGAGGCGACCCAGGCCGTCACGCCGCCGGACGAACCGTCGGCGCAGTCGAAGTCGAACGGCTTCATCGCCGACAGCCACCTGAACTTCCTGTTCCGCAACTACGCGGACGTGCTCGACAGCAAGGGCGGCCCGCACCGCCATGCGTGGGTGCAGGGCGCAATGGCGAACTTCGAGTCGGGTTTCACGACCGGCCTGATCGGCATCGGGTTCGACGCATCGCTGTATGCGGCGCTGAAGCTCGACGGCGGCGCGGGCGCGGGCAGCATGGTGCACATCGCGAAGGGCGGCGGAGGCGGCAACCAGCTCGCGTGGGCGTATCCGGGCATCTACGACGTGAAGGCGCGCATCTCGAACACGGTCGTCAAGTACGGTCTGCAGGCCGTCGACAACCCGTTCATGGAACAGCACGACAACCGTGCGCTGCCGCCGACGTTCCTCGGTGCGACGATCGTCAGCAATGAATTCAAGAACGTGATGCTCGAGGCCGGCAGCTTCACGAAGACCGATGCGCGCGGCCATACGACGCTCACGAATCTGACGACGCAGTACGGCGGCACGCGCATCAACCGCCTGACCTACGTCGGCGGCACGTGGGACTACTCGCCGAACGGCGAAGTCGCGCTGTACGCGAACCAGGCCGACGACGTGTGGCACCAGTACTACGCGTCGGTGAAACACAGCATCGGCAGCACGCAGACGATCAAGTGGACGGGCTTCGGCAACGTCTACTCGACGCACGATACCGGCGACGCGCTGCAGGGCAAGATCGACAACAACGCGTACAGCCTGTCGATCGCCGCGCAGCACGGCCCGCACGAACTGCTGCTCGGCTACCAGCAGATCCTCGGCGACCAGTTCTTCGACTACCTGAACGAAACGAACGGTATCTTCCTGACCAACTCGATGGACGTCGACTACAACGCGCCGCACGAAAAGTCGCTGCAGCTGCGTTACACGTTCTACGGCAAGGAAGCCGGCCTGCCGGGCTTCAAGGCGATGCTCTGGGGCGTGACGGGCTGGGGTGCCGACGGCAGCGCCGGCGCCGCGAACGACCCGAGCAAGTCGAGCATCTACTGGAGCAACGGTGCGCCGGTGCAGGGCCGTCACCACGAGTTCGGCTTCATCCCGTCGTACACGTTCCAGAGCGGCAAGCTGAAGGACACGAAGGTCACGTTCATCGCGATGTGGCACAACGGGTCCGCGCACTACTCGGATGCGACGAACCGCGAATACCGGCTGGTCGTGAACGTGCCGCTGCACGCGTTCTGATCGAACGGGGAGGCAACGTCCCCCGGTCCGTGGTTTTCCCTTCTTGTGCGGCCGGCCTGCAGCCCGTGTGCTCAGGCCGGCTTGTGCAGCCCGGCCACCGGATCGTTCGCGGCCGGCATTTCTTCCACCAGCGACGTGAGCTGGCGCCCGGTGTCGCGCCATGCATCGAGGCCGCCGCGCAGCGGCAGCGCATCGGTGAAGCCGGCGTCGAGCAGCCGCTTGGCCATCAGCGCGGCCGTCACTTCGTTCGGGCACGAGCAGTACACGACGAACTTCTGCGACAGCGGATAGCGCGCGACGATGTCCGCGATGTTCCGCTCGTCCGCGAACTGCGCGCCGGGAATCGTGAACGGGTCGAGCTTGCGATGCTCGGGCGAGCGCACGTCGAGCACCACCGGTGCGGCCGGATCGCGCAGCAGCACATCGAGTTCGTCGACGCCGATCCGCGCGCTCGCCAGCTGGCGGATCAGCGCGCGGCGGCGCATCCAGCGCACGGCCGCGTAGATCGCCAGCAGCGCGACGATCACCAGCAGCACCGCGCGGCCGAGCCGGCTCGCGCCGGCGAACAGCCAGTCGATCTGCCGGTAGAACACCAGCCCCGCGACGAGCCCGACGATCGTCCACAGCGCGGCGCCGAGCGCATCGTAGCCGGCGAACGTGCGATAGCGCGTGCCGAGCGCGCCCGCCATCGGCACCGATACCAGCGACAACCCGGGAATGAACCGTGCTACCGCGAGCACGCGCACGCCGTAGCGGCCGAAGAAACGTTCGGTCTTCTTCACGCACGTATCGCGCGACAGCGACAGCCGGCAAATCGTTTTCAGCGTCGCGCCGCCGTAGCGCCGCCCGGCGACGTACCACACGGTGTCGCCGATCAGCGCGCCGAGCACCGACAGCGCCAGCACCGTCACGAGTTGCGAGCCGATCATCGCCGGATGCATCGCGGCCATCGCGCCGAACAGCACGAGCGTCGGCATCGCCGGCACCGGCAGGCCGACGGCCGCCGCCAGCACGTTGGCGAACACGAGAAGCGGCCCGTATTGGGCGACGAGGTCACGGAGCATGACGGCTGGCCGAAAAGGAAGCGCGTGAGGAGGATACGCAGATGGGCCGATTATCGGCCATTTTCAAGACGGCGGCGGGGAATGACGGAAAGCGCCTGGCGGCGTAATGGCAATGCGGACCGGACGGTGAGCCGGTGCTTTGCGCACGGCTCACCGGTCGACATCAGGAGGGTGTGCGTGCGAGCGACGCGGCGCCGTGGTTTTCGCCGGGCAGCTCGGCGCCGTGCGAGCGGATTGCCGCGATCAGTTCGGCCGGCGTGATCTCGTAGCGGACCTCGCGGTGAATGCCGGGCTTGCGTTCGTCGATCTCGATCAGCAGCACGCTCTTGCCGTCGCCGGTCGATTCGAGCCGGAGCGAGCGCAGTTCACGGCCGTCGGCCGGGTCGTGTTCGGTGAGCAGGGTCATTGCCCCGGATGAGCCGGTAGTGCGCATCGAACCTATCCTCGTTGTCGTTTGTGCCGGGTTGGCGAAGATGTCGTTGTTGAATGCAGCTTGACGAAGTTTAACGCGAACGGGCCGCGACACCGAGCATTTTCGTGGCCGCGAAATGAGGGCTGCACCACCTATCCCTCTGATGTTTGAGCCGCGCCGGGCGGGCGTTTCAGCCCGATCGGGCCGCGCCGCGCGCGGCGCCCGGGCGGTGTCGCGGCCCGGGCCGGCGCGCGTGCCGTCAGAAGCGGTCGGCGAGTCCCATCGCCGGGTCGCTGACCGAGTGCCGGCCGGTTTCGACGCGGCCGGCGATGCGGCGCGAGAAGCTCGCATCGCTGTCGGCGGTGACGACGAAGTCGTACCAGTGGCCGGTCGAATCGAGCTTCCAGTGCAGTTCCGACTGCTCGCCGGCGCGCACCGTGACCGTCCATGTCGTGCCCGCATCGTGGCCGGGGCCGCGATCGTCGTTCGCGCCGCGGCCCGGCAACGGGCCATACACCTCGTTCGACTTCACCGTGAAGCGCACCGCACCGCCGCCGTGGTTGCGCAGCCGCAGATGCAGGTTGCCGCTCGCGCCCGCGTAGCCGACCCGGATCTCCGGATGCGGCGCGCGCGCGCCGGCGAGCCGGGCCAGGTCGCCGGTGAAGCGGCGGTGATAGCCGTTCGGGCCGAGCACCCACAGGTCGTATTTGCCGCCGTCGTCCGCGAGCGCGGCCCAGTCGCCGCGCAGCGACTTGTCCGGCTCGACGACGTAGCGGCGCGGCACGCGCTCGAGGTGCAGCTTGTCGTACACGTGGAACACCGCCGCCGCGCGGCCCGTGTTCGCGAACTTCAGCGTGACGATGCCCTTGCCCGTGTCGACCTGTGCGCTCGCATGCAGCTCGTACGGCAGCGCGCGCGACGGGCGCACGCCGACGGCCTGCGCGGGCAGCGACGGCGCGGCCGGCGGCGTGATCTTCGGCGCGGCCTGCTGCGCGGCGCTCAGCGCATCGACCCGGCTCTTCGTCGTGCGGCCCGCGAGCGTCGGCAACGGCTCGTGGTTCGGCGCGCGGAAGTTGAACGCGCTCGTCAGGTCGCCGCACACCGCGCGGCGATACGCGCTGATCTGCGGTTCGACGACGCCGAAGCGCTTCTCGAGGAAAAGCAGCGTCGACGTATGGTCGAATACCTGCGAGTTGACCCAGCCGCCGCGGCTCCACGGCGACACGACCCACATCGGCACGCGCGGGCCCGGGCCGTACGGGCGGCCGTCGGCCGCGGGCTGGCTCGACGTTGCCGGCGCGAAGTCGTGGTATTCGACGGCGACGTCGGCAGCCGCGAGCGTATGGCCGCCCGCGAGCGAGCCGTCCGCGTTGCGCGACGGCACGGCCGGCGACGGCATATGGTCGAAGAAGCCGTCGTTCTCGTCGTAGTTGATCAGCAGCACGGTCTTGCTCCACACGTCCGGATTCGCGGTCAGCGCGTCGAGCACCGCCTGCACGTACCACGCGCCCTGCGCGGGGCTCGACGGCCCCGGGTGTTCGCTGTACACCGACGGCGGAATGATCCACGACACTTCGGGCAGCGTGCCGTTGCGGATGTCGTCGCGAAACGTTTCGAGAAAGCCGTACGGCATCGTGTTGCCGAAGCCCTTCGCGAGCGGGCTCAGCGGATCGTCGATCGCCGGATCGTAGAACGCGCCGGCGGCCGTCACCGGCTGCGTGATGTCCGTCGACGCGACGTATGCCGGCCGGCGCGCGGGCGGCATCTGTTCGATGGCCGCGCGCCAGTGGCGGAAGCTCATCATCTCGTTGCAGCCGAAGTTGTCGATCAGGCTCTGATAGACCTTCCAGTTCACGCCGGCCTGCTGCAGCCGGTCGGCGTAGGTCGTCCACGTCCAGCCCTGGCTCGACGGGCCGATGTCGTTGCCGCCGTTGAACTGGTTGTTCAGCGCGGCGACCTTCACGCGGCTGCCGTCGGCCGGGCTGATGCCGTTCGGGCCGTTGGTGCCGCTCCAGTAGAACAGCCGGTTCGCGATCGTGCCGGTGTGCATCCCGCAGTGGTAGTGGTCGCACAGCGTGAACGCGTCGGCGAGCGCGCGCTGGAACGGCACTTCCGCCGCGTCGTAATAGCCCATCGACAGCGGCGTCTTCGCATCGGGCCAGCGGTTCATCCGGCCGTGGTCCCACGCGGCCTGCGCGTCGGCCCACGTGTGCGGCGTGCCGCCCGCGCGCTGTGCGTTGCCCTGGCTCGCATCGAGGTGATACGGCGTGAACGTCGTCGCGGGCGTCGTTTTCGTGTAGGTCTGGTAGAACACGTCGCGGCCGTTCGGCGACGGCACCGCGAAGCGGTCGCCGTAACCGCGCACGCCCTTGAACGTGCCGAAGTAGCCGTCGAATGCGCGGTTCTCCATCATCAACAGCACGACGTGCTTGACGTCGTTGATGGTCCCCGTCTCGTGAAACGCGGGAATCGCGAGCGCGCGGCGGATGCTCGGCGGAAACGCGGACAGCGCGGCGGCGGCGAGGCCCGAGGTGGCGGTCTGCTGGAGGAACTTGCGGCGTGACGTCATGGCGTTCTGATCCTTGGAGGTGGGAGCGTTCTCGTTGTGCCCGTGCGTCGTCCCCGTGGGGCGGCACGCGATGCGTGTGCGTTCGAATGCGTCGGCCGTTGTCGCGATCCTGCGCGCCGCACGCATCGTGATGCGCGGGACAGGACGCCGGCACACGCGGGCCCGGCGAGTGCCGGGCAGGGCGGCGCCCAGTCTAAGGAGCGCAGATGACGTCGACGTGATGAGGAAGTGACATCACGCGTCGCATCGGCTACGTTGCGTGCGCAACCAATCGAAGGCGTGATGTGGCGCATGCGGAATGGTCATGAATTACCGGTTTCCATCGACGCGAGGAGGAAGGAATTGCCGATTGGATGGAGTTCGCGTGACGCCGTGTGGTTGCGCGGGCAACGGTATCGCTTCATCGCCGGCCGTGTTTCATTCGCTTGAAATCGGATAAGCTCGATGCGTCGTCGCGAGCGCGCGGCGACATGCATCGACCCGATCCTTTCGACTCTACCCAGTCATGACCGATATCACGATCCGGCACAGCGAGACGCACGACGTCGACGCGATCCGGCAAATCGTCGCGCAGCCGGCGGTGTACATGAATACGCTGCAGCATCCGTTTCCATCGCACGAAAAATGGCTGCAGCGGCTCGAGCGCCTGCGCGAACAGGGCGTGAGCCTCGTCGCCGAAAGCGACGGCACGGTGGTCGGTCACCTCGCGCTGCATCCCGAACAGAATCCGCGCCGGCGCCATGCGGCATCGCTCGGGATGATGGTCGATGCGTCGCATCACGGGCGCGGCATCGGCAGCCGGCTGCTGGCAGCCGCGATCGACCTCGCCGAGAACTGGCTGAACATCACGCGCCTTGAGCTGACGGTGTTCGTCGACAATCCGGCGGCGATCGCGCTGTATGAAAAGCACGGCTTCCGGATCGAGGGCGAGGCGCCGGACTACGCGCTGCGCGACGGCGCATATGCGTCGGTATTCCAGATGGCTCGGATCAAGGGAAGGCTGTAGGCGACGCGTGGCGCGCCGTTGCGCCGCGCGGGGGAGGCGCGCCTCGGCGATGCCGTGCGGCGTTTCCGGCACGCATCCGGGCACAAGATCGTTCGGCAGGGCGGACCGCTGTCGATGAAGCTGCGCGTGCAGCTCGGACGCGTCGTGGTGCCTGCGCGCATATGAACGCGGTCGGCGATACCGCACGTCATATCGATTCGAGAATTCATTCGTTCTCAACCAGCCGTGCGAATCGTATCGTCGGGCGATTTGCCGCGCGGTCCGGCGCCGCGACGAACCGGCAAACATCCGCGCGGGCCGCACCGCAAGCTTGCGCTCGCCGTATCCCCGTATCCGCAACACGATCACGTTTCGGTGGGTCATGGACCGTCGTCAGCTTTTTTTGACTTCCGCCGTCACGGCGCTGCTCTCTTTTCTCGCCCACGCCGCCGGCAACGCAGCGCTTGCGCAGCGGCGGCGGTCCGGTTGGCGCGATCGTCGTGGCTCGCATGGTTGCGTGGGATGCGGTGTGCGCGGCGGAGGTCGGCCGCGGGTTTCAGTGTCGGTGCGTGCGTGACGCGTACGGTCGATTCCGTGTGGCGTCGCGCGCGCGTCGATGCGTTTCATTGTTGCGTCGTTTCGTCGTGTTTTCGCTTTGCTGTTTCGCGCGCATCGGTGCGCCGCCGCCGACGTGCCGCGTCGAAATCGTCGCGCGACGCCGCTTCCCGCAACCGTCTTTTTCAACGGAATCCGTCTCGATGAAAATCGTTCTCCGTAATCTGACTGCCGCGTGCCTGCTCGCCGCCGCGGGTGCTGCGCTCGCCGCCAACGTGCCGCAGGACGCCGCCGTATCGAACGCGTCGCGCGATGGCGCGCATCTGCCGCCCGGCATCGCGTGGCAGCACGGTGACGTCGACGCCGCGTTCGCGCTGGCGAAGCGCACCGGCAAGCCGCTGCTGCTGTACTGGGGCGCGGTGTGGTGTCCATCGTGCAACCAGGTGAAGTCGACGATCTTCAGCCAGCAGGCGTTCAAGATGCGCTCGTCGTTGTTCGTGCCCGTGTATCTCGACGGCGATACCGCAAGCGCGCAGAAACTCGGCGAGCGCTTCAAGGTGCACGGCTATCCGACGATGATCCTGTTCCGCCCGGACGGTACCGAAGTGACGCGGCTGCCGGGCGAAGCCGATCTCGATCGCTACATGCAGGCGCTGTCGCTCGGGATGACGGCCACGCATCCGGTGCGGCAGACGCTCGCGACCGCGCTGAACAACGGCGCAGCGCTGACGCGGGACGAATGGCATCTGCTCGCCGACTATTCGTGGGATACCGACGGCGCGCTGCCGGTGCCGGCCGACCGTGTCGCGGCGACGCTGCAGACGTTGTCGCAACGTGCGCGCGCGGCCGGCGCGAAGGCGGATGCCGCGCGGTTTGCGCTGAAGTCGGCGGTGGTCGCGGCGTCGGACGATCCCGCGCAGGCCGGTGCGCTCGACAAGGCCGCACTCGGCGATGCGCTGCGTGCGGTGCTGCGCGAGCCGGCGCTCGCGCGGGCCGACTCGGACGTGCTGATCGCGGCGCCCGCGCGCGTGGTCGCGTACCTCGGCAGCGATGCCGCGCAGCGTGCGACGTTGCGCGCCGCGTACGACGGTGCGCTTGCGCGTCTGTCGACCGACGCGACGCTATCGTCGATCGACCGGCTGATGGCGTTGCACGGCCGCGTGCTGCTCGCGCGCGGTGATGCGCACGGCGGCGCGCCGCTCGCTGCGCCGGCGCTCGTCGGGGCCGCCCGCAAGCAGATCGCCGCGTCGGTGCAGGGCGCCGCGAACGCGTACGAGCGGCAGGCGCTCGTCAGCGAAGCGGCGGACACGCTGACCGACGCAGGGCTGTACGACGAATCGGATGTGCTGCTGAAGGCGGAATTGCCGCGTTCGTCGACGCCGTACTACTTCATGTCGGGGCTGGCCGCGAACGCGAAGGCGCGTGGCGACAAGGCCGCGGCGCTCGCCTGGTACCGCAACGCATACGAATCGGCTAGTGGATCGGCGACGAAGCTGCGTTGGGGCGCGACCTATTTCGCGAATGCGGTCGCGTTGGCGCCGGACGATGCAGCGCGGATCGAAGGGATCGCCGCGAGCGTGCTCGTGCAGGCCGGCCAGACGCGCGATGCGTTTTACGGGGCGAACCTGCGGGCGCTCACCAAGGTCGTCACGCAACTGAACCGCTGGCGCGGCGGCGGTGCGCACGATGCGTCGGTCAGGTCGGTCGTGAAGCAGTTCGACGGAGTGTGCGCGAAGCTGCCGGCGGGCGACCCGCAGGCAGCGGCATGCGCGAAACTGATTCAGCCGGTGAAGGCGTAACGGCGTGAAGGCGTAACGGCGTAACGGCGTAACGGCGTAAAGGCGTAAAGGCGTAAAGGCGTAAAGGCGTAAAGGCGTAAAGGCGTAAAGGCGTAAAGGCGTAAAGGCGTAAAGGCGTAAAGGCCTAAGGCCTAAGGCCTAAGGCGTAAGGCGTAAGGCGTAAGGCGTAAGGCGTAAGGCGTAAGGCGTAAGGCGTAAGGCGTAAGGCGTCGCAGTCTGGCCGCTTCACGCCGCTTTACTCCAACGGCTTACTGGCGGGATTCGGACGATGCGCCGCGATCGTTGCCGTACCCGGCATTCTGCTGGCGGGCGATCTTCGCTTCGGCGGACACGATGCTGGCCGGGTAGAACCAGTCGCTCGGCTGGAAGCCGGCCTGCTTCAGCGCTTTCACTTCGGCATGGACCTGCGCGCGCGTCAGCGGCGGGTTCGACTGTGCGTGCGCGGCGAGCGGAGCGGTTACGGCCAGGGCGATGGCAACTGCATGGATCAGGCGCTTCATGACGGGAACCTCCATGTTTCCGACTGGGCGGCCGGCGTTCGTTCGACTTCGTCTGACGAAGCGGCAGCAGGTGAAAACAGTGTAGGTCCGCTCACGCGCGGGAAAAATGCGATCGCTTCCAACGCAGTGTTCTGCTGCCGGCAA
>NZ_JAULUC010000032.1:0-65631 GCF_052851275.1 Burkholderia sp. SR8 | reverse complement strand
AGCCGGCCGCGAGCCCGACGAGCGCGCCATACAGGCCGAGCCGCGGGATTGCGAACACGTTGACGAGCGCGGCGATCGCGAGCGCGAGCACCCATTTCGCCAGCAACACGAATTTTGCTTGATATTTGAGAACGATAAGATTGCCTATCGCCTCGATGCCGGCCGGCACGGACAGCCAGACGGCCCAGCGGAAGATGTCGACCGACGCCTCGTAGCCGCGGCCGAACACCTTGCCGACGATGAGCGGCGCGGCGGCGTCCAGCACGAGCGCGCCGGCCGTCATCAGGCCGGCGGTCATCGCGATCAGCCGGACGATGTTGCGGCGCAGCCGCGCGACGTCCTGCACGCGGTACACGAACGCGGGCGCGATGGTCTGCGCGAGCATCAGCGCGAGCGTGATCCAGTTCTCGTTGAGCTGCTGGGCCGCCGCGTAGCGGCCGAGGTCGGCGAACGACACGTGACGCTCGAGCATCAGGCGATCGAGCTTCAGGAACAGGTACATGCAGATCAGGCCGAGCCAGAACACGGTGCCGGCGGTCGCGAAGTGCCCGAACAGCGGCTTGTCGAACGTCCAGCCGAGCGTGCCGCCGTTACGATGGCGGTAGTACAGCAGGAGCGCGAAGCCGATCGCGGCGGCCTCGAGTGCCCACAGCCACGCGAAGCGGGCCGGGCCGGCGGCCGCGCGGACCAGCAGCCACACGCAGAGCGCCTTGGCCAGCGCGGTGATCATGCTGGTCACGAGCTGCGGCTTGCTGTAGGTCATGCTCTGCAGCCACGCGTTGATCACGCCGACGAACGGCTCGCGGAACACCATCGTGACTGCGAGGCCCGCGAGCATCGCGCCGACGAGCGGATCGAATGCGCCGGCCGCGATCGCGATCCAGGTCGCGACGAGCGCGGCGGCGGACACGCCGATGCGCAGCGCGAACGCGCTGCCGAGCACCGCGCCGAGTTGCGCGGGCGGGCGCTGGACGATGGTCGGAACCAGGATTTCGGCGCCGCACACCCAGGTGAGCGGTGCCAGTACGAGGAGAAGCGTATTCGCATACTGCCATTTGCCGAACACGTCAGGCCCGAAATATCGGGCCAGAAGGCCGCTGATCGCGATCGCGACGCCGATCTGCGTGAGCCGTTCGAGCCCCAGCCAGACGAGGTTCGCGACGGCCTTCGCGACGTCCGGGTTGCCGAATCGCTTCAGCATGCGGGGCAGCCGCACGCATGCGAGGCGGCCGGCAGGGCGCCCGGGGGCGGCAGGTGGGCGGCGGCGGAACGGCTAGGCATTAAAATGGACGGAATCCGCGTCATCGAAACCCGCGATTATAAGTGGGATCGGGGTCGCTCCAGCCGTCCCGTTCCTGGTGGCGCGTAGCCCGCATGTATGATGCCGGGCATGCGCGAAAGGCGGCCAGATTATTTTCCATGCACGCAACCGAGAGAGAATCGATGATCTCCCAATCCATCTTCAAGGCATATGACATTCGCGGTGTGGTCGGCAAGACGCTCGACGCCGACACGGCGCGCGCGATCGGCCGGGCATTCGGCAGCGAAGTGCGCGCACAGGGCGGCGATGCGGTCGTCGTCGCGCGCGACGGCCGCCTGTCGGGCCCCGAGCTCGTCGGCGCACTCGCCGATGGCCTGCGTGCGGCAGGCGTCGACGTCGTCGACGTCGGCATGGTGCCCACGCCGGTCGGCTATTTCGCGGCGAGCGTGCCGCTTGCGCTGAAGGGCGGCGAGCGCCGCGTCGATTCGTGCATCGTCGTCACGGGCAGCCACAATCCGCCGGACTACAACGGCTTCAAGATGGTGCTGCGCGGCGCGGCGATCTACGGCGAGCAGATCCAGGCGCTGTACCGCCGCATCGTCGACGAGCGCTATGAAACGGGCAGCGGCTCGTTCGAGACGTTCGACGTCGCGGACCAGTACGTCGCGCGCATCGTCGGCGACGTGAAGCTTGCGCGCCCGCTGAAGCTCGTCGTCGACGCCGGCAACGGCGTCGCGGGCCCGCTCGCGACGCGCCTGTTCAAGGCGCTCGGCTGCGAGCTCGTCGAGCGCTTCACCGACATCGACGGCACGTTCCCGAACCACCACCCGGATCCCGCCCACCCGGAAAACCTGCAGGACGTGATCCAGGCGCTGAAGGACACCGATGCCGAACTCGGCTTCGCGTTCGACGGCGATGGCGACCGCCTCGGCGTCGTCACGAAGGACGGCCAGATCATCTATCCGGACCGTCAGCTGATGCTGTTCGCGGAAGAAGTGCTGTCGCGCAACCCGGGCGCGCAGATCATCTACGACGTGAAGTGCACGCGCCATCTCGCGCAGTGGGTGAAGGCGAAGGGCGGCGAGCCGCTGATGTGGAAGACGGGCCATTCGCTCGTGAAGGCGAAGCTGCGCGAGACGGGCGCACCGCTCGCGGGCGAGATGAGCGGCCACGTGTTCTTCAAGGATCGCTGGTACGGCTTCGACGACGGCCTGTACACGGGCGCACGCCTGCTCGAGATCCTCGCGAAGACGGCCGATCCGAGCGCGCTGCTCAACGGTCTGCCGGACGCGATGAGCACGCCCGAACTGCAGCTCTGGCTCGACGAAGGCGAGAACTTCCGCCTGATCGAGAAGCTGCAGAAGGAAGCGAAGTTCGACGGGGCCGAGGAAGTCGTGACGATCGACGGCCTGCGTGTCGAATACCCGGACGGCTTCGGTCTTGCGCGTTCGTCGAACACGACGCCGGTCGTCGTGATGCGGTTCGAATCGGAGACCAGTGAAGGGCTGAAGCGCATCCAGGACGACTTCCGCCGCGTGCTGACCGCCGCGAAGCCCGACGTCAAGCTGCCGTTCTGAACCGGCGCGGCCGCGGGCCGCTCCCGGCGCGGCGGTCGAGCCGATCGTCGCGCGATCCCCGAAAAGCGGCGCATGCCACCGGCATGCGCCGCTTTTTGTCTGTCTGACTGTCCGGGCGCGATAAAATCGCGTCTTTATGCCTGTCGCCGGCCGTCCGCCGGCGTTTTTTCAGCGTGCAAAAGATCCTGATCGTGCGCGTGTCGTCGCTGGGCGACGTCGTGCACAACATGCCGGTGATCGCCGATATCCGGCGCCGCCATCCCGATGCGCAGATCGACTGGCTCGTCGAAGAGAGCTTCGTCGACCTCGTGCGGCTCGTCGACGGCGTGCGCGACGTGCTGCCGTTCTCGCTGCGCCGCTGGCGCAAGAAGCCGTTCTCGCGCGCGACGTGGCGCGAGATCCGTGCATTCCGCCAGCGCCTCGCGGCCGAGCAGTACGACCTTGTGATCGACTGCCAGGGTCTGATCAAGACGGCCTGGGTCGCGAGCTGGGCGCACGGCCCGCTCGCCGGCCTCGGCAACCGTACCGACGGCGCGGGTTACGAATGGCCGGTGCGCTTCTTCTATCGCAAGCGCGTGCCGATCGCGCCGCGCACGCACGTGGTCGAGCGCTCGCGCCAGCTCGTCGCGGCCGCGCTCGGCGACCCGGCGCCCACGCCGGCCGATCCGGTCGACTTCGGCCTCGATACGCGGGCGGCCGCGCTCGCGGTCGCGGCGCTCGGGCTGAACCTGCCGGTGCCGTACGTGGTGTTCGTGCACGCGACGTCGCGCGCCGACAAGCAATGGCCGGACGCCGCGTGGATCGAGCTCGGCCAGGCGCTCGTGCGGCGCGGCGCGTCGCTCGTGCTGCCGTGGGGCAACGACGCGGAACGCGCGACCAGCGAGCGGCTCGCGAAGGAGTTCGGCGCGGCCGCGATCGTGCCGCCGAAGCTGTCGCTGCCGGCGGTCGTCGGGCTGATCGACGGCGCGGCCGCGACGGTCGGGGTTGATACAGGTCTGGTTCACATCGCGGCCGCGCTGAAGCGTCCGACGGTCGAACTGTACAATTTCGCGACGGCGTGGCGGACCGGCGGCTACTGGTCGCCGAACGTCGTCAATCTCGGCACGGCGGGGCAGCCGCCGTCGATCGCGCAGGTGAAGGCGGCGCTCGCGGGCTTCGGCCTGCTCTGATGCCTGCGATGTCCGTCCAGCCCGTCCTGCCTATGCTGCCTGTCACGCACGCGAACCGATCATGAGCGAATCCCAGATCATCGAAGTCCCGTCCGCCGACTGGAGCGGACACAACCTGTCGGCGCCGCGCGAGCAGCTGCTGGCCGCGGTCGAGGAAGGCAAGGTGTTGTATTTCCCGCATCTGCGCTTCGCGATCGAAGGCGGCGAGGAAGCGCTGCTCGATCCGGCGCTCGCCGATCCGAAACGCAAGAACATCAGCCTCGCGCCGAACGGCGGCGCGCTCGCCGGCGTGCTCGGCGACAGCGTCACGCAGTCGGCCGTGCGCGCGCTGGTCGCGCGCTTCCAGCAGCAGGCCGGCACGCTCGTCGACGGCCTGTTCCCCGAATACCGCGGCAAGCTGCGCGTCGCGCCGACGAGCCTGCGGCTGATGCAGGTCGAGACGCGCCAGACGTCGTGGCGCAAGGACGACAGCCGGCTGCACGTCGACGCGTTCCCGTCGCGGCCGAACTACGGCGAGCGGATCCTGCGCGTATTCACGAACGTGAATCCGGCCGGCCAGCCGCGCGTATGGCGGGTCGGCGAGCCGTTCGAGGACGTCGCGAAGCGTTTCCTGCCGACGATCCGGCCGCAGTTGCCGGGTTCGGCATGGCTGCTGAACCTGCTGCACGTGACGAAGTCGCCGCGCAGCGCGTACGACCACCTGATGCTGAACCTGCACGACGGGATGAAGGCCGATCTCGACTATCAGAAGACCTGCCCACAGCAGACGATGCCGTTTCCGCCGGGCAGCGTGTGGATATGTTTCTCCGATCAGACTTCGCACGCTGTGATGTCCGGCCAGTTCATGCTCGAGCAGACCTTCTTCCTGCCGGTCGATGCGATGGTGCGCCGCGAATGCGCGCCGCTCGGGATTCTCGAGCGCCTGACCGGCAGGGCGCTGGTTTGAGCGCGCACCTGTTTCGACGCAAGACGGGGGCTGCCTCATGCTGAGGGCGATCTATCGCGCGCTGTGGTGGCTCGTCGCGCCGATCGCGGTGATCCGGCTTTTCGTGCGTTCACGCAAGGAACGCGGCTATCGCGAACACATCGGCGAACGCTTCGGCCATGTCGCGGGCCGTTCTCCGGACGATCGCGCGCCGCTGATCTGGGTGCACGCGGTGTCGGTCGGCGAGACGCGAGCCGCGCAGCCGCTGGTCGACGCGCTGATGCGGGCGCGTCCCGACGCGCGCATCCTGCTCACGCACATGACGCCGAGCGGCCGCGCGACCGGCGAACAGATCTTCGGCGCACGCGTGCTGCGCTGCTACCTGCCGTACGACATGCCGGGCGCGGTGCGGCGTTTCCTGCACGCATGGCGGCCGACGCTCGGCCTCGTGATGGAAACCGAGGTGTGGCCGACGCTGATCGACGAGTGCCGCCGCGCCGACGTGCCGCTCGTGCTGACCAATGCGCGGATGTCCGCGCGCTCGCATCGGCGCGCGGCGAAGTTCGGCGCGGCGACGCGCGACGTGTTCGGCGGCTTCTCGCGCGTGCTCGCGCAGAGCCCGGCGGACGCGGAGCGGCTGACGTCGCTCGGCGCGCGCAACGTGACGGTGCTCGGCAACCTGAAATTCGACATGACGACGCCGCCCGAGTTGGCGGCACGCGGCCACGCATGGCGCGACGCGATCGGCACGCGTCCCGTGTGGGTTGCCGCGAGCACGCGCGAGAACGAAGAGGCGCTGGTGCTGCAGGCGTTCGCCGCGATGAAGACGCCCGGCGCGCTGCTGATGCTCGTGCCGCGCCATCCGCAGCGTTTCGCCGAAGTCGAGGCGCTGGTCGCGCGCAACGGCTTCAAGTGCGTACGGCGTTCGGTGTGGGGCGCGGACGCCGCCGCGCTCGCGGCCGGACGGCCCGCCGCGGCGGAACCGTTGCCGGCGGACGTGACGGTATTGCTCGGCGATTCGATGGGTGAACTCGGTGCATACTACGCGGCCGCCGATGTTGCATTCATCGGCGGCAGTCTGCTGCCGCTGGGCGGACAGAACCTGATCGAGGCATGCGCGGTCGGCGTGCCGGTGCTGATCGGGCCGCACGTGTTCAATTTCACGCAGGCAACCGCCGATGCGGTCGCGGCCGGCGCGGCGCTGCAGGTCGCGGATCCGCTCGATCTCGCGCACGTGCTCGACGCGTTGTTTGCGGATCATGCGCGGCGCGTCGCGATGGGCGCGGCCGGTGCCGCGTTCGCGGCGCGCCATCGCGGCGCGACCGCGCGCTCGGTCGACGTGCTCGCGGCGTTGTTGCCGCCGGTGGAGAACGGTAAGCATTCGATGCAGCACGCATCCGGCGATTGAGCGGGCGGCGCACGGCCGTCCCCGCGCTGCGTAGGCGGCGGCAGCCGAGGGGCCGCCGCGTCGCCAGTCAAACCGTCAACAACCCCTTCTTCTCGATGAACGCGATGACGTCCGCGACGCCTTCGAGCGCCTTCAGGTTCGTCATCACGTAAGGCCGCTCGCCGCGCATCTTCTTCGTGTCGGACGCCATCACGTCGAGGTTCGCGCCGACGAGCGGCGCGAGATCGGTCTTGTTGATCACGAGCAGGTCGGACTTCGTGATGCCGGGGCCGCCCTTGCGCGGAATCTTCTCGCCGCCTGCGACATCGATCACGTAGATCGTCAGATCCGACAGCTCCGGGCTGAACGTCGCGGCGAGGTTGTCGCCGCCCGATTCGATGAACACGATGTCGGCATCCGGAAAGCGCGACAGCATCCGGTCGACGGCTTCGAGATTGATCGACGCATCCTCGCGGATCGCCGTGTGCGGGCAGCCGCCCGTCTCGACGCCCATGATGCGTTCCTCGGGCAGCGCGCCCGCGACCGTCAGCAGGCGCTGATCTTCCTTCGTATAGATGTCGTTCGTGATCGCGACGAGGTCGTAGCGCTCGCGCATCGCCTTGCACAGCATTTCGAGCAGCGTGGTCTTGCCGGAGCCGACCGGGCCGCCGATGCCGACGCGCAGCGGCGGCAGTTTCTTCGTGCGGCGGGCGGAGGAGGGTGCGGGTGCATTCATGGTGGGAATCGGGTTCAGGAGCGGAACAACCGCGAATACTGGGTTTCGTGCCGCGCGGACAGGATGCCGAGCTGCGGCGCGAACGTGTTGACGGCGTCGGGCGGCGTCGCGAGCGCGCGGCGCACGGCCGCGTCGATCGCGCCGCGCAGCGAAACGATGATGCGCTGGCCGGCAAGCTGGCCGAGCGGCACCGCTTTCAGCGCGGCCGAGGTCTGGTTCTCGACCCAGCCGAACGCGTACGCGGCGAGCGCGGCATCGGCGCCGGCATCGTGGGCGGCGGCCGCGTATGCGAATGCGGTGGGCAGCGCGATCGGCGCGAGCGACGCGAGCGTCGCGCGGCGGCCGGCATCGCCCCATTCGAGCGACGCGCACAGTTGCGCGAGCGACCAGCCCATCTGTTCGGTCTCGCGGCGCAGTTCGGCCGATTCGCGGCTCGCGACGAACCATGCGTTCTCGCTCGTCAGCGCGTGCGCGTCGTGTGCATGCCAGCGCGCGATCTGATGCGCGAGAAACGGCAGTTCGCCGTGCGCGAGCACGTCGGTGAGACCGCTCGCGATCCAGTCGCGCGCGGTGTCGGCGTCGCGGATCAGGTTCGCGTCGAGCGCGGCTTCGAGGCCCTGCGAATAGCTGAACGCGCCGATCGGCAGTGCCGGCGACGCGAGATGCAGCAGCGCGACGAGTTCAGTGGTGGTCATGACCGTGGTGGCCATGCGTGCAGCCAGGACCATGCTGATGATCGTGATCGTGATCGTGATCGTGATCGTGATCGTGATCGTGATCGTGATCGTGCGAGTGCGAGTGCGAGTGCGAGTGCGAGTGCGAGTGCGAGTGCGAGTGGCCGTGGTGTTCGCCGAACACCTGCTGCGCGAGCGCGTAATCCTCGGCGAACGTCGCATCGTGCCCGTGCTTGTGGCCGCCGCCGTACGCGCCGGCTTCCGGCTGGAACGGCGCGCTCGTTTCGTCGACCTGCGTGCCGAGCCGGCGCAGCATGTCCGCGAGCACCGGATCGGCTTCGAGCTTCAGATAACCGTCACCGATCTCGACCGGCGTGTGGCGATTGCCGAGGTGATATGCGGCGCGCATCAGCGTGAGCGGATCGGCGGCATGCACGAGCAGCACGGTCTCGGGGGCCGCTGCGACACGCACGAGCGCGCCGTCGTCGGCGACGAGCACGTCGCCGTCGCGCAGCACGGTACCGCGCGGCAGCAGGACCGCGACGTCCTCGCCGGTGTCGAGCGTGGCTGCGAGGCGGCTCTTGCAGCGGGCGTCGTATGCGAGCGTGAGCGTCGGCGCGCGCGCGACGAGCGACGCGGCGAGCTTCACGTTCGGGGCAATGCGTTTGTCGAGAGTGCGCATGGAACGAAAACCGGAAATCAGAACAGGAAATAGCGCTGCGCCATCGGCAGCACCGTCGCCGGCTCGCAGGTGAGCAACTGGCCGTCGGCGATCACGTCGTAGGTTTCGGGATCGACGCTGATCGACGGCCGCCACGCGTTGTGGATCATGTCGGCCTTCGTCACGTTGCGGCAGTTGCGCACCGGCACGATGCGCTTCGCGAGTCCGTAGCGTTCGGCGATGCCTGCGTCGGCCGCCATCTGCGACACGAACGTCAGCGACGTGCGCGCAAGCGCACCGCCGCGCGTCGCGAACATCTCGCGGTAGTGGACCGGCTGCGGCGTCGGGATCGACGCGTTCGGGTCGCCCATCTGCGCCATCGCGATCATCCCGCCTTTCAGGATCATCGACGGCTTGATCCCGAAGAATGCCGGTTCCCACAGCACGAGGTCGGCCCACTTGCCCGGTTCGATCGAACCGACTTCGTGCGCAATGCCATGCGTGATCGCCGGGTTGATCGTGTACTTCGCGACGTAGCGCTTCGCACGGAAGTTGTCGTTGCGCGCGTTGTCCTCCGGCAGCGCGCCGCGCTGCACCTTCATCTTGTGCGCGGTTTGCCACGTGCGGATGATCACCTCGCCGACGCGGCCCATCGCCTGCGAGTCGGACGACAGCATCGACAGCGCGCCGAGATCGTGCAGGATGTCCTCGGCCGCGATCGTCTCGCGGCGGATCCGCGACTCCGCGAACGCGAGATCCTCGGCGATCGACGGATCGAGGTGGTGGCACACCATCAGCATGTCGAGATGCTCGTCGAGCGTGTTGATCGTGTACGGACGCGTCGGGTTGGTCGACGACGGCAGCACGTTCGCCTCGCCGCACACCTTCAGGATGTCGGGCGCGTGGCCGCCGCCCGCGCCTTCGGTGTGGTACGTGTGGATCGTGCGGCCCTTGAACGCGGCGACCGTCGATTCGACGAAGCCGCCTTCGTTCAGCGTGTCGGTGTGGATCGCGACCTGCGTGTCGGTGTCGTCGGCGACCGACAGGCAGTTGTCGATCGCGGCGGGCGTCGTGCCCCAGTCCTCGTGCAGCTTCAACCCGATCGCGCCGGCCGCGATCTGTTCGACGAGCGGCTGCGGCAGGCTCGCGTTGCCCTTGCCGAGAAAGCCGAGGTTGATCGGCCAGCCGTCGGCCGCCTGCAGCATCCGCTCCATGTGCCACGGCCCTGGCGTGCAGGTCGTCGCGTTGGTGCCGGTGGCCGGCCCCGTGCCGCCGCCGAGCATCGTCGTGACGCCCGACGCGAGCGCCTCGTCGATCTGCTGCGGGCTGATGAAGTGGATGTGCGTGTCGATGCCGCCCGCGGTGACGATCAGCCCTTCGCCGGCGATCACTTCGGTCGCGGCGCCGATCGCGATCGTCACGCCGGGCTGGATGTCCGGATTGCCGGCCTTGCCGATCGCGGCGATGCGGCCGTGCTTGATCGCGATGTCGGCCTTCACGATGCCCCAGTGATCGAGGATCACCGCGTTCGTGATGATCGTGTCGGGCACGTCGGCGGCCACGCGCTGCGACTGGCCCATGCCGTCGCGAATCACCTTCCCGCCGCCGAATTTCACTTCCTCGCCGTACGTGGTGAAGTCGCGTTCGATCTCGATCAGCAGGTCGGTATCGGCGAGCCGCACGCGGTCGCCCGTCGTCGGCCCGAACATTTCCGCGTACGCGCGGCGGCTCAAGCGTAGTGTCATGTGCTGTTCCTGAAGAGCGGGGCGCGGCTTACAGCGGCCCCATCACCTTGCCCTGAAAACCGTAGACGGCGCGTTCGCCGGCCAACTCGACCAGCTCGACGGTGCGTGTCTGGCCGGGCTCGAAGCGCACGGCGGTGCCGGCCGCGATGTTGAGCCGGAAGCCGCGCGCGGCCGCGCGATCGAACGACAGCGCATCGTTGACTTCGAAGAAGTGGTAGTGCGAGCCGACCTGCACCGGGCGGTCGCCGGTGTTCGCGACGACGAGCGACAGCGTCGCGCGACCCGCGTTCAGTTCGTGCTCGCCGTCGTCGGTGAGGATTTCGCCGGGAATCATGCGCGGTACCTCGGTCACGGAATCGGGTGGTGGACGGTGACGAGCTTGGTGCCGTCGGGGAAGGTCGCCTCGACCTGGATGTCGGGGATCATCTCCGGCACGCCTTCCATCACGTCGTCGCGCGTGAGCAGCGTCGTGCCGTAGTGCATCACCTCGGCGACGGTCTTGCCGTCGCGCGCGGCTTCCATCAGCGCGGCGGTGATGAACGCGACCGCTTCCGGATAGTTGAGCTTGAGCCCGCGCGCGCGGCGACGCTCGGCCAGCAGCGCCGCCGTGAAGATCAGCAGCTTGTCCTTTTCTCGGGGAGTCAGTTTCATGAAGGCAGTCGTTCAGGAAAACGTAATTTTTATCGGTGCGTGGCGGTGCGTGGCGGTGCGGTCAGGGCGCGGCTCATCGTAGCACCGCGCCGCTTTGCGTGCGTCGTGTATCCGTTATGTAAGCAGCAAGGCGCGTGCCATGCCGGTCGAACGGGCGGCGGTGCGCGTTCTTGGTGCGCGGTGCATGGATCGTGGGCAGTACCGACCGCAACGCTGCGCCGAAACGGTGCGTGCCGCGTGCGGCATGTTCAGGTTTGCCAGAGACGCAGCGGTCGTGCGTCGACGCCGTGCACGATTGGCCTCAGGTAAAGCCAGCAGTCGGTGAAGTGACGTTGCAGCGCTTCCATCGACGTCGACAATGCACGCACGAGCACGACGCCCGGCGTCACGCAGGTCGCGCCTGTGCGCAGCGTCTCATCGAACGGCATGCGCGCGGCGAGCGCTTCGGCCAGTGCCGCATCGCACGCGGGGCCGGCCGCCCACAGCGTGCCGTACACGGGAAACCCGGCGAGGCCCTGCAGCGCGCCGCGCAGCGGATCGTGCGCGTCGAGCAGTGCGCGCTCCGTCCACAGCGGCCGGCCGTCGGCATCGACGAGTGCTGAGCGCGACACGATACGGCCAGCCGACCACGTTTCGCCGGCCGCCTGCCGGCCGAGCTGCGTCGCATCCCAGCCGAGCGCGCTCGCGCCGGCGCCGAGCCTGACCGTGAAGTCGAGCGCGGCGTGCACAGCGTCGAAGAACAGGTTGTTCTGCGGCAGCCAGTCGAGCTTCGCATGTGCGCCGACCGTGATGCCGATACGCTGCGTCGCGTCGAGGCCGTTCGACTTGTACCACTTCGTCGCGCCGGGCGTCGTCAGTACCGCGTGCGTGCCGTCGCCGAGCGCGATGTCGATGTCGAGCCGGTCGCCGCCCGCGACACCGCCCGGGGGGTGAACGATCACCGCGTGGCAGACCGCGTCGCCTTCCGGATACAGCGGCCGCTGCACGCGCAGCGGGCCGTCGTGCAGCCGGTGGACGAGCGTCGTGCGCGCGCCGTGCCGTTCGAAGCCGAGTTCGAGGCGGCCGCGCCAGGACTTGGCGACGGCGGGGCGGGACAGCGGAGCGTGGGAGTCGGGGGCGGACATCGGCGGGAAGCTGGGGACGGGCACGGAAAACGAGGATGCTATCGCAACAATATACGCGCGGGCGCAGGCGTTGCCGAGCGTGGCGCGGAGATTGACGGCGATACGGCGCGACGAGGGGCACGAGCGGCACCAGCGACACCAGCGACACCTGCGACACCTGCGACACCTGCGACACCCCTGAAACCCGCCGACCACCGCCACCGCGAATTGGCGCAATCCCGCGCCGCGTGCCGCACTACACCGCGATCAACTCCCTCACACCGCTCGTCTCCATGTCGCGCGCATCGCCGCCCGCTATGACCTCGCCGCGGCTCATCACCCAGTAATGGTCCGCGATCGAGCGCGCGAAATCGTAATACTGTTCAACAAGCAGCACCGTCATCTTCGATTCGTCGACGAGCTGGCGCAGCGTGCGTCCGATGTCCTGGATGATCGACGGCTGGATGCCTTCGGTCGGCTCGTCGAGGATCAGCAGCTGCGGCTCGCTCATCAGCGCACGGCCGATCGCGAGCTGCTGCTGCTGGCCGCCCGACAGGTCGCCGCCGCGCCGCGCGCGCATGTCCTTCAATACCGGGAACAGATCGTAGATGCGGTCGGGCACCTTCGACGGCGCGCGCCGGCTCGCCGCGCCGACGAGCAGGTTCTCCTCGACGGTGAGCCGCGGAAAGATGTCGCGGCCCTGCGGCACGTACGCGAGCCCGGCCGCGACGCGCGCATACGGCGGCAACGCGCCGAGCGACGTGCCGCGCCACGACACGCTGCCGCTCTTCGCGGCGACGACGCCCATCAGGCAGCGCAGCAGCGTGCTCTTGCCGACGCCGTTGCGGCCGAGCAGCACGGTGAGCTTGCCGTCGTCGGCGGCGAGCGTCACGTTGCGCAGGATATGGCTGCCGCCGTAGTACTGGTTCAGTGCATCGATCTTCAGCATTGCGTCATCGTCCGAGGTAAGACTCGATCACCGCGTCGTCGCGCTTGACCTGGTCGAGCGTGCCTTGCGCGAGCACCGCGCCTTCGGCCATCACCGTCACGCGGCCCGCATCGCCCGCGAGCGCCGCGACGAACTCCATGTCGTGCTCGACGACCATCATCGAGCACGAGCCGCGCAGCGTGTTCAGCAGCTTTGCGAGCTCCATCGTCTCGTGATCGGTCATCCCGGCCGCCGGCTCGTCGAGCAGCAAGAGCGCCGGGCGCTGCATCATCAGCATGCCGATCTCGAGCCGCTGTTTCTGGCCGTGCGACAGCTCGCCGGCCGCGCGATACGCATCGCTTTCGAGACCGATCAGCGCGAGCGTCTCCTCGATCTTCGCCTGCGCGGTGCGATCGAGCCGCGCGCGCAGCGATGCGAGCCAGCCCTTGTCGGTCTGCATCGCCAGCTCCAGGTTTTCCCACACCGGATGCTGTTCGAACACGGTCGGCTTCTGGAACTTGCGGCCGATCCCGGCGCGCGCGATCTCGGGTTCGTTCATCCGCGCGAGGTCGATCGTCTGGCCGAGAAACACCTTGCCAGCATCGGGACGCGTCTTGCCGGTGATCACGTCCATCATCGTCGTCTTGCCGGCGCCGTTCGGGCCGATCACGCAGCGCAGCTCGCCCGCGTCGATCGCGAGCGACAGCTTGTTCAGCGCGCGAAAGCCGTCGAAGCTCACCTCGATGTCCTCGAGATAGAGGATCGTGCCGTGCGACGTGTCGATGCCGTCCGGCACGACGCGGCCCATCGATGCGGTGCCGCTGACGGCCAGCAGCTCGTCTTCGGGCGGTGGCGTGAACTGGTAGAGAGCCGTGCCGTTCATCCGCGTTTCCCCTTCGCGAGCAGTGTGTCGACGAGGCCCATGATTCCGCGTGGCAGCAACAGCGGCACGAGCACGAAGATCAGGCCGAGAAAGAACAGCCAGTATTCGGCGAAATACGCGGTGAAGAAGCTCTTCGCGCCGTTCACCGCGAACGCGCCGACGATCGGCCCGATCAGCGTGCCGCGCCCGCCGACCGCGACCCAGATCGCCATTTCGATCGAATTGCCGGGCGACATCTCGCCGGGATTGATGATGCCGACCTGCGGCACGTACAGCGCGCCGGCGATGCCGCACAGCACGGCCGACAGCGTCCACACGAACAGCTTGTACGCGAGCGGGCTGTAGCCGAGGAACATCAGCCGCGTCTCGCCGTCGCGTACCGCGGTCACGACGCGCCCGAGCTTGCTGGTGACGACCGCACGCGCAACGATGAACGCGAGCACGAGCGTCGCGAAGGTCAGCAGCAACAGCACGGTGCGCGTGCCCGGCGACGTGATCGAAAAGCCCGCGATGCGCTTGAAGTCGGTGAAGCCGTTGTTGCCGCCGAAGCCCGTCTCGTTGCGAAAGAACAGCAGCATCGCGGCGAACGTCAGCGCCTGCGTGATGATCGACAGGTACACGCCTTTCACGCGCGAGCGGAACGTGAAGAAGCCGAACACCCAGGCGAGCACGGCCGGCACGAGCACGACCAGCGCGAGCGCCCATGCCAGGTGTTGCGTGCCGCTCCAGTACCACGGCAGCCGATGCCAGTCGAGGAACACCATGAAGTCGGGCAGGTCGCTGCCGTACTTGCCGTCGCGGCCGATCTCGCGCATTAGGTACATGCCGATCGCATAGCCGCCGAGCGCGAAGAACAGCCCGTGGCCGAGGCTCAGGATGCCGCAGTAACCCCACACGAGGTCGAGCGCGAGTGCGGCGATCGCGTAGCACATCAGCTTGCCGGCAAGCGTCATCGCATACGCGGACAGATGGAACGCGCTCGACTCCGGCGCGACCAGCGCGGCGAGCGGCACGCCGATGCCGATCGCGATGCACAGCGCGACGAGCGCGAGCCACGCGCGGCGCGACAGCAGCGCGGGGCGCGCCGGCAGGCCGAGCGCGAAGCGTGCCTCCGCGCGCGCGGCGGCAGCGGCAGGCTTCGGCGTGTCGGCGACCGGGTTCGACAACGAATCGGTGAATGAAGTCACGTCAAGCCTCCGCGCTGCGTCCCTTCGGGGCGAACATGCCCTGCGGACGCTTCTGGATGAACAGCACGATCATCACGAGCACCGCGATCTTCGCGAGCACCGCGCCCCAGAACGGCTCGATCGCCTTGCTGACGAGGCCGAGCCCGAAGCCGCCGAGCACGGTGCCGGCGATCTGGCCGACGCCGCCGAGCACGACCGCCATGAACGAATCGATGATGTAGTTCTGCCCGAGGTCCGGGCCCACGTTGCCTATCTGCGACAGCGCGCAGCCGCCGAGGCCCGCGATGCCGGCGCCGAACGCGAACGCATACGCGTCGACGCGCGCGGTCTTCACGCCGACGCACGCGGCCATCCGGCGGTTCTGCGTGACCGCGCGCACGAACAGGCCGAGCCGCGTCTTGGTCAGCACGGCCCACGCGACGAGCACCACCGCGAGCGCGAACGCCAGGATCGCGAGCCGGTTGTACGGCAGGATCAGGTTCTGCATCACGGTTACGCCGCCGCTCATCCACGACGGGTTCACGACCTGCACGTTCTGCGCGCCGAACAGCATGCGCGTCGCCTGGATCAGGATCAGGCTCACGCCGAACGTCGCGAGCAGCGTCTCGAGCGGGCGGCCGTACAGATGCCGCAGCACGAGCCGTTCGAGCACGATGCCGACGAGCGCGGCCGCCGCGAACGACACGGGCACCGCGACGAGCGGATACCAGTCGAAGGCGCCGGGTGCGTAGCGCTGGATCAGCGTCTGCACGACATAGGTTGCGTACGCACCGATCATCAGGAATTCGCCGTGCGCCATGTTGATCACGCCGATCAGCCCGTACGTGATCGCGAGGCCGAGCGCGGCGAGCAGCAGCACGCTGCCGAGCGACAGGCCCGCGAACACGGTGCCCGCGATCTCGCCGCGGCGCTGCAGCGCGTGCAACGTATCGAGCCCCTGTTGCGCGGCGTCGCGCACGCGTGCGTCGGATTCCGCGTAGCTGCCGTCCGCGTTCTTCGCGACGAGCGGGCGCAGCTGTTCGATCATGTCGAGATCCCGGCGCGCGGCCACCACTTGCACGGCTTCGAGGCGCTTCGCCGGATCGGCGTCGTGCAGCGCGGCGATCGCCCACAGCGCGTCGAGACGGCGCTTCAACGCCGGGTCGGTTTCCTTGGCGCGTGCGCGGTCGATCATCGGCTTGAGCGCCGGGTCGGGCGACTTCAGCAGCGCATCGATCGCGTCGCGACGCGCGGCCACATCGGGCGACGCGAGTGCGCGCCCCGACAGCGCGGCGGCGATCCTGGCGCGCAGCAGGTTGTTCAGCATCACGGGCTGCGCGTCGCCGGCCGGCGTGGCGGCCTGCGTGAGCGCATCGTGCGCGGTGTCGCCGGTCTGGATCAGCAGGCGGCCGTCGCCGGTCGCGAGCGCGTCGCCGCTCGACAGCGCATCGAGCAGCGCGGCCGCGCGCGGATCGGTATCGGCGGCAAGGTGTTCGATCGCGGCCGTTTTGGCATCGAAGTCGTCGCCCGCGAGTGCGGCGGTATCGGCGGCCGTCAGCGCGCAGGCGGCGCGCGGCAGCACGCACGTCAGCGCGGCGCACGCGACGATCGCAACGACGGTCCGGTGAATGCGTATCGGCATCGGAATTCCTGTCAGGCGTGGGGAAGCGGTCTCACGCAGCGGCGTGACGGCTGCGGCTTCGGCAATCGCGACGGCGCGTGATGCCGGCGCACCGATATGCCGGTTTCGACGCGTTGCTGCCGCGCGAGCCCGCGCGGCGGGGGCGATGCACGCGTGCACGGCGCCCCCGCATCGCATCAGGCCAGCGCCGCGCGCTGCCGGCGCAGGAACGCCGGAATCGAGCTGACGATGTCCGGCTTGCCCTGGTTGCCCGCGATGTACGGGCTCCACGGCTGCGCGCGCACGGCCGTCTTCGTCTTCCACACGACGTTGAACTGTCCGTCGCCGCGGATCTCGCCGATCATCACCGGCTTGTGCAGGTGGTGGTTGCCGTCCATCGACAGCGTGAAGCCCGACGGTGCGGCAACCGTCTGGCCGATCATCGCGACGCGCACCTTGTCGACGTCGGTGCTCTTTGCCTTTTCGACCGCCTGCTTCCACATGTGGATGCCGACATAGGTGGCTTCCATCGGATCGTTGGTCACGCGCTTCGCGCCGCCCGGCAGGTTGTTCGCCTTCACCCATGCGGCGAACTGGTCCTTGAACTTCGTGTTGGTCGGGTTCTTCACCGACATGAAGTAGTTCCATGCGGCGAGGTGGCCGACGAGCGGCTTCGTGTCGATCCCGCGCAGCTCCTCCTCGCCGACCGAGAATGCGACCACCGGCACGTCGGCCGCCTTGATGCCCTGGTTGCAGAGTTCCTTGTAGAACGGCACGTTCGAATCGCCGTTGATCGTCGAGATCACGGTCGTCTTGCCGCCCTGCGCGAAGTTCTTGATGTTCGCGACGATGGTCTGGTAATCGCTGTGGCCGAACGGCGTGTAGACCTCCTGAATGTCGGCGTCCTTCACGCCCTTCGATTTCAGGAACGCGCGCAGGATCTTGTTGGTCGTGCGCGGATACACGTAGTCGGTGCCGAGCAGGAAGAAGCGCTTCGCGCCGCCGCCTTCGGCGCTCATCAGGTACTCGACGGCCGGAATCGCCTGCTGGTTCGGCGCAGCGCCCGTGTAGAACACGTTGCGCGACATTTCCTCGCCTTCGTACTGCACCGGGTAGTAGAGCAGGCCGTTCAGTTCCTCGAATACCGGCAGCACCGACTTGCGCGACACCGACGTCCAGCAGCCGAACACGCACGCGACCTTGTCCTGCGTGAGCAGCTGGCGCGCCTTCTCGGCGAACAGCGGCCAGTTCGATGCCGGATCGACGACCACCGGCTCGAGCTTGCGGCCCATCACGCCGCCGCTCTTGTTGATGTCGGCGATCGTCATCAGTGCCGTGTCCTTCAGCGACGTTTCGGAGATCGCCATCGTGCCCGACAGCGAATGCAGGATGCCGACCTTGATCGGGCCGGTGCCCGCATCGGCCGCTTGCGCGAACGGACTCTTGCCCGCCAGCGCGAGCGCACCGGCCATCGAACCGAACTTCAGCAGACTGCGACGTTTCATCGGGTTCCCCTTGACGTGTTGGTTGTGCGTGCGCCGTGGCGGCGCCGGCATCGGAATAACGCAAGGCATGTGCCAGTCGCGCGGATGCACGCCGGGCGTGCCTGTGCGCGATCGGGCAGGGTACCGGCGCGGTGCGCATGATGCGTCGTGCAGCACGCGCGATCCGTTGCGGTGCGTCGGCGCGGGCGCAAATGGTGCACGGGATGCAGCGCACGGCGCACGCGTGGGTTCGCGCGCGGTGTGAGCGGCTGAAGGGCGGGGGTAATGCCGGACGCGTCGCTGGCGCGGAGCACGTGCGACGTAGCCGGCACGAGCGGCGGTGAACGGGAACCGGGAGCAGAAATAAAAAACGGGCGCGCAATGCGCACCCGTTCGGCAGATCGGTGCGACCGGCGGCGATGCGCCGGACGACTTGGCGGCGCGCGAACGCGCACCGCCGGAAAGGTCAGAAACTCAGTAACGCGGCACGGACGGATCGACGTCGCGCGACCACGCGTCGATGCCGCCCTGCAGGTTGTACAGCTTCGTGAAGCCGCGCGATTCGAGGAACATCGCGACCTGCGCGCTGCGCATCCCGTGATGGCACACGCAGACGATTTCCGCTTCGTCGTCGAGCTCCTCGCTGCGCGCGGGGATCTGCTGCATCGGAATCGACACGCTGCCGGCGATCTGCGCGGTCGACACTTCCCACGGTTCGCGCACGTCGAGCACGACCGGCGCGGGGCGCGCCGGATCGCGCAGCCATTCCGCGAGCATCGCGGCTGTCAGGATCTGCATGGGGCCGCCGCTCAGAACTTGAAACGCGACGGTTCGATCGCGTTGACGAGGTGATCGACGTAGGTTTCGAAGACGTCAGCGACACGATACTGCTTGTCGTCGATGCGCGTGATGATCTGCGCCTTCATTACCGGACGGCCGCCGACGAACGCCGACAGGCGGCCGCCGATCTTCAGCTGCTCGAGCATCTGCTGCGGCACGAGCGGCAGGCCGCCCGCGACGCAGATCACGTCGTACGGTGCCTTGTCGGGCCAGCCGAGCGAGCCGTCGCCGACCACGACTTCCGCGTTCGTCACGCCGTCGTTGCGCAGGTTGTCGGCTGCGAACTTCGCGATGGCCGGGTCGATCTCGACGGCCGTCACGTGCTGCGCGCGATGCGCGAACAGTGCGGCGAGGTAGCCGGAGCCGGCGCCGATCACGAGCACGTTCTCGTGCTTCTTGACCGCCAGTTCCTGCAGCACGCGCGCTTCGACGCGCGGGAACAGCATCTTGCCGCGGCCGCCGGGCAGCGGCAGCTCGAGGTCCGCGAACGCGAGGTCGCGATGTTCGGGCGACACGTATTTTTCACGCTTGACGATCGACAGCAGGCCCAGGACGTCGAGATCCAGCACGTCCCACGGCCGGATCTGTTGTTCGATCATGTTGAAACGCGCGTTTTCGATATTCATGGTGTGGTCACGCAGCCAGGTCGGCCATCAGCGGGGATAGAGAAACTTCGTGATTGTACCAAACGGGACGGCGGGAAAGCCTTCAGGCGGCCTGCAACAGACCTTTACGCCTTGCTCTTCTTGATCTGCGCCTCGAACGCGAGATCGAGCTTGCTGACCTTGCGCGGCTTTTTGGGGCCGAAGTCGTCGACGAACCGGACGAATTCGTCGAGCGGCAGCGGTTCGCTGCGCTTTTCGGCGGTGCCGCTCGAGCGGTCGACCAGATAGAACAGGCCGCCGGCCATCGCGACGGCTGCAAACTGCGGGTTGCCGGAGCGGGTCTTCAGGCGTTCGACCGCGTGGGTTGCTTTGGTGGTGCGCATCGTGCGGATTCTTGCAGGGGCGTTGAGCCCCTTACTGTATCAAACCGGCCGGCCGCCCGCGGCCAAGCCGTGTCAGACCGTGCGCGAGTAGCGCTGGCGCGGCGTCCGGCCGAGGTACGCATCGAACGCCATCGCGATGTTGCGCACGACCATCCGGCCGGCCGGATGGATCGTCAGGCGGTCCGCGGCGACGCTCACCAGCCCGTCCTGCTCGAAGCCGCGCAGCGCGTCGAGCTCGCGCGCGAAGTGGTCGGCGAAGCGGATGCCGTGCGCCGCCTCGATGTGCGAGAACGGCAGTTCGAGGTTGCACATCAGCTGCGTGATCACGTCGCGGCGCAGCCGGTCGTCGGCCGTGAGCCGCACGCCGCGCGCGAGCGGCAGCCGGCCCGCGTCGAGCGCGGCGCCATAGGCCGGCAGATCCTTCGCGTTCTGCGCATAGACGTCGCCGACCTTGCCGATCGACGACACGCCGAAGCCGACCAGGTCGGTATCCGCGCGCGTGCTGTAGCCCTGGAAATTGCGCTGCAGCGTGCCGTTGCGCTGCGCGCGCACCAGTTCGTCGGACGGCCGCGCGAAGTGATCCATCCCGATGTACACGTAGCCGGCGGACGTCAGCATGTCGATCGCGAGGCCGAGCAGCGCGATGCGCGTTTCCGGCGGCGGCAGCGTCGCCTCGTCGATCTGCCGCTGCATCTTGAACAGGTGCGGCATGTGTGCGTAGCCGAACACCGACAGCCGGTCCGGCGCGAGTTCGATGATCGTCTCGAGCGTGCGCGCGAACACCGCCACCGTCTGGTGCGGCAGCCCGTAGATCAGGTCGACGCTGACCGAATGGAAGCCCGTCGCGCGCGCGGCGGACAGCAGCTCGGCCGTCATCGCGAGCGGCTGGACCCGGTTGATCGCCTTCTGCACGACCGGATCGAAATCCTGCACGCCGAGGCTCAGCCGGTTGAAGCCGATGTTGCGCAGGTGCACGAGCGTCGCCGGCGTGACCGTGCGCGGATCGATCTCGATCGAGAACTCGGCTTCTGCGTCCGGCGCGAGCGTGAAGTGTTCGCGCGTCGCCGCCATCAGCTCGGCCGTCTCGGCGTCGGACAGGAAGGTCGGCGTGCCGCCGCCCCAGTGCAGCTGCGTGACGGCACGCGCGGGATCGAACAGCGCAGCCTGCAGCGCCAGCTCGCGCTTCAGTTGCGCCAGATACGGGCGCGCGCGGCGGTGGTTGTTGGTCGCGATCTTGTTGCAGCCGCAATAGAAGCAGGCCGTGTTGCAGAACGGGATATGGAAGTACAGCGACAGATCGCTCGACGACGCGCCGGGATCGCGTGCGGCGCGCACGTAGTCGGCCGGATCGAAGTCGTCGCGAAACTGCAGCGCGGTGGGATACGACGTATAGCGCGGCCCGTTCGCACCGTACTTCGCGAGCAAATCGGGACGGAACAGTGTGTCGGCAGAACCGGAACTCATGATGGTCTCGCGCTTTTTTAGATGCTTTCGAGTATATGAACGCGCGTTTGCGCTGCATTGTGTAATAACGTCGCAGCCGTCGGTGGCACAATGCGGAGTGGGCCGCCGCACGCTGCGTCCGGTTGCCGCACCGTATTTGGGTCGTTTGTCGAGAGAGCCGAGTGTCCGTCGAAATGCCTGTCCGTCCGGCGTCTGCCGAGGTGCCGCCGCCGCATGCGTGCCGCGAAGGGTGCGGCGCATGCTGCATCGCCCCGTCGATTTCATCGCCGATTCCGGGGATGCCCGGCGGCAAGCCGGCCGGCGTGCGCTGCGTGCAGCTCGGCGACGACCTGCGCTGCCGGATCTTCGGCCGGCCCGAGCGTCCCGCGTGCTGTTCGGGGCTGCAGCCTTCGGTCGAGATGTGCGGCGCGTCGCGCAACGATGCGCTCGCGTGGCTCGCGCGCCTCGAGGTCGCGACGCAGCCGTCCCCGGGCGCCGGCGCGGCCCGCTGACGCGCGATCGATCGCGCGCCGACGCTCGCACGGAACCCGGCTGCGCGTACCGAAGCGCTCGCTTCGGAGCCAGCTGCCACACGTGGCGAAGCCGACGTCAGACCGACCGGCGCTTCGCCCGATACAGGAAGGAGAAAGTCCAGCATGACCGCATCTCGCACGCCCGGCCGGCGCCGCTTCCTCGCCGCCTGCGCCGGTGCCATCGGCGTGTCGGTATCGCTCGCCGCCTGCGCGTCGACGTTCCCGTTCATTCCCGATCACTACACGTTCTCGCGCGGCGACGTGCAGAAGGCCGTCGCGCGCAAGTTCCCGTATCAGAAGACGGTCGCGCAGGTCGTCGACGTGTCGCTCGCGAATCCGGCCGTGAACCTGCTGCCCGACCAGAACCGCGTCGCCGTGCAGCTCGACGCGCACTTCGCGAGCCCGTTCCTGCGCGCACCGGTGAGCGGCAAGTTCACCGTGTCGGGCCAGCTCGCGTACGACGCGCCGAGCCGCTCGGTCGTGCTGAAGGCGCCGGCCGTCGACAGCCTCGTGCTCGACGGCGACGCGCAGATGTACGCGCAACAGGTCGGCGCGGCCGCAGGGCTGCTCGCGACGCAGGTGCTGACCAACTATCCGATCTACACGTTCAAGCCCGAGCAGTTGCAATTTGCCGGGGTCAACTACGAACCCGGTACAATTACGATTCTTACAAACGGCATACGCGTGGCGATCGTCGAAAAGTGACGGCGCACCGCGCGCGGCCGGGCGGGCCGCGGCGGTAGCGTGGCCCTTTCTTTCGACCACTTCGGAGTTGGGCCACGGATGGACTGGATCCTGATCTGCAAGGCATTGATCCTCGGCGTCGTCGAGGGGCTGACGGAATTCCTCCCGGTGTCGAGCACCGGCCACCTGATCGTCGCCGGCAGTTTCCTGAATTTCAACGACGCGCACGCGAAGACCTTCGACGTCGTGATCCAGTTCGGCGCGATCCTCGCGGTCTGCTGGGAATACCGGCAACGGATCGTGTCCGTCGTCACGGGGCTGCCGAGCCGGCCTGATGCGCAGCGCTTCACGCTGAACGTCGTGATCGCGACGATTCCCGCGATCGCGCTCGGCCTGCTGTTCGAGAAGAAGATCAAGGCCGTGCTGTTCTCGCCGGTGCCGGTCGCGTTCGCGCTTGTCGTCGGCGGCGCGATCATCCTGTGGGCCGAGGCGCGGCAGCGCGAGCGCCGCGAGCCGCCGCGCGTGCAGTCGGTCGATGCGCTGACGCCGCTCGACGCGCTGAAGGTCGGCATCGCGCAATGTTTCGCGCTGGTGCCCGGCATGTCGCGCTCGGGGTCGACGATCATCGGCGGGATGCTGTTCGGTCTCGACCGGCGCGTCGCGACCGAATTCTCGTTCTTCCTCGCGATTCCGATCATCTTCGGCGCGACGCTCTATGAAACCGTGAAGGACTGGCAGGCGTTCACCGTCGATTCGCTCGGGCTGTTCGCGCTCGGGCTCGTTGCCGCGTTCGTCAGCGCGTTCGTGTGCGTGCGCTGGCTGTTGCGCTTCGTCGCGACGCACGACTTCACCATGTTTGCGTGGTACCGGATCGCGTTCGGGCTGTTCGTGCTGCTCGTCGGCTACAGCGGATGGCTGAACTGGGCGTGATGCGCGGGGTGGGGCGGCAGCGCGTCCAATGACGAACGGCCCGATCGGCAGATGCCGATCGGGCCGTTTTGCATGGTGCGGCGGTGTGTTGCGTTCAGCCCGCGCGCTTGCGGAACACCAGGTCCCACACGCCGTGGCCGAGCCGCAGCCCGCGCCGTTCGAACTTCGTGACAGGGCGGTAGTCGGGGCGCGGCGCGTAGTCGGCGGCCGTGTTCTCGAGCGTCGGTTCGGCGCCGAGCACTTCCAGCATCTGTTCCGCGTAGTTCTGCCAGTCGGTCGCGCAATGCAGGTAGGCGCCCGGCTTCAGGCGCGACGCGAGGTGCGCGACGAGCGGCGGCTGGATCAGCCGGCGCTTGTGGTGGCGCGCCTTGTGCCACGGGTCCGGGAAGAAAATGTGCACGCCGTCCAGGCTCTCCGGCGCGAGCATGTGCTCGAGCACTTCGACCGCGTCGTGCTGGATGATGCGGATGTTCGTCAGGCCCTGTTCGCCGATCAGCTTCAGCAGCGCGCCGACGCCCGGCTCATGCACCTCGACGCCGAGGAAGTCGTCGCCGGGCCGGTGCGCGGCGATTTCGGCGGTCGACGCGCCCATCCCGAAGCCGATCTCCAGGATGCGCGGTGCGCTGCGGCCGAACACGGCGTCCCAGTCGGGGAGTTCCGGCGCGTACGGGACGACGAAGCGCGGGCCGAACTCGTCGAGCGCGCGGCGCTGGCCGGTCGACACGCGGCCGGCGCGCGTGACGAAGCTGCGGATGCGGCGGCGGTGCAGCGGATTGACTTCGTCGGCGCCATCGGCGGCTTCGTCGGGAAGGGCGGCGGCGTCCGGCGGCAGGCCGGCTTCGTTCGGATCGTCGTGCATCATCGGTACAGAAAGCTTGGTTGCAGGCGAGGGCCCGTTGCGCGGAGCAGTGCGCCGGGTGATCGGGCACATGGTACAAAAAAGCCGCCTTCGACGAGGCGGCTCACGCGCAGGCTGCAGGGCAGCAGAAAGTGGAGCGGGCGATGGGAATCGAACCCACGTCATCAGCTTGGGAAGCTGAGGTAATGGCCATTATACGACGCCCGCAGAACGGGTGATTGTACAGGGGTTGGTACGTGGATGGCAAGCAGGTGTTTTGGCTGCTGACATCGAAAATGGCGTGGCTCGATGGGGCGCGGCGGCATTGCTGGCATTGTCAGGTCGGCCCCGCTATTCACGGGGTCTGCCGTCCACACTCGAGGTGCATCCCTTCTGCGGGCTGTAGTATCGGAGCCGCATTTCAATGGATCAACGGATGTGTCGAATACGCTTCTTAGGCGATTCGTGTTTAAGCCCCGGTTCGATTATATTGCTGGCCTCAGCGAGCAACATTCTCCTGGCTTGTCGGCTCCGCTACAATTCCGGCGATATTACCGGGGAGCCGTCCCCATGAGAGCGCGAGCCGCCGTGGGCTTGCAACAAATAAGAAAATCGATAACGCATGAATATGACCGAACTAGCTCAGGCGATACGTGCGGGCTTGATCCAACAAGATCGCTTGCTCAAGACAGACATTCCGTCGTTGCCGGACAATGCTCTCATACCGTGCCGGGCCGTGACCTATTCAGAACTCGGTCGCGACTTCAGCGTCGCGCTCGACATGGTGTCCACGGCGGGTGATATCGAACTCAAGGCGTTGATCGCGCAACCGATGACGCTGTGGATTCAGCAGGGGAACAAGTCTTATCTGCCAGTCAACGGTTATATTCACACGGCGCGCAGGCTGGGCGACGACGGTAGCCTTTCTAGCTATCAGTTTGTCGTCGCGTCGTGGATGTACTTCCTCAAATTCCGGCGCGATATGCGGTACTGGCAGGACAATAGCGCCGACCGCATCATCGCTGACGTATTCGATGTGCATCCGCAGGCTCGTGGGCAGTATCAATTTGCGTTGTCGAAACCTCTACCCTCGCGCTCGTACTGCCGTCAGAGCGAAACCGACTGGAATTTTGTCCATCGGCTGATGGAAGAGGAGGGCCTATATGGCTTTTGGCGCCAAGGCAAGGACGGCAAGTCGCATACACTCGTCGTAACCGACGATATCTATGCGTTGGACGAGGTGTCGCACGACCCGATCAGATTCAACAGGTCGGGCACAGGTAGCGACACGGATGCGTTCACGCAGTGGGCAGGTTCGCGGACTTTGCAAAGCACAGTCCATACGACCCGCACGTTTGACTACAAGGCGCCGTCGTTTGCCGACAGTCCGAACGGAACGACGTTGCCGACGAAGGCCGGCCAGGGAAATTTGCCAGAACGGGCCGAAGTCTACGAGTACACCGGCGCCTATACCTATGGACGTCATGACCGAGGTGAGCATCTCTCGAAAATCCATTTGGAGGAATGGGAGTCGCGCGCCAAGCGGTTCGTCGGGATGGGGGGAGTGCGAGGAATCGACGCTGGCCAGCGCTTCAGATTGACGGGCCATCCGGAACACGATCGCGATTCGGCCGAACAACGCGAGTTTGCCGCGATCAAGGTTCGACGCTACATCGAGAACAACCTGCCGCTGTCAAATCAGGAGGCCAGTTTTCCCCATAGCATGCAAGCCGACCTGGCGCGTGCGAAAGCGGGGTGCTCGGGCGCATCGGTCCTCCACGACGACGGTTCGGCCGGCTTCTATTTGATCGAAGTGGAGGCGCAACGCACCACGGCTCCGTATCGCAGCCCGTTCGAACATTTGAAGCCGGAGATGCATCTCGAGACGGCGATCGTCGTCGGGCCACATGGGGAAGAAGTCCATACCGACGAATTGAATCGAGTGAAGGTGATGTTCGTCTGGGATCGGCAGAACCCGGGCGATGCCGGGGCCTCGTGCTGGGTCAGAGTAGCGCAATCGGATACCGGCGGCGGCTACGGTGGTGTGCATATTCCGCGAGTCGGCGAGGAAGTCATCGTCGGTTACGTTGGCGGCGATTGCGATCGGCCAATCGTGCTGCATCGCGTCTACAACGGTGCCGTCAGTCCGCAATGGCATAGCAACGGGATCCTTTCGGGCTATCGCTCGAAAGAGTATGGCGGTAGCGGTTATAACCAGATGGTGATGGACGACGCGACGGGCCAGACCCGGGTGCAGTTGATGAGCAGCAGCGCAAATAGTTTGCTGCATCTGGGCTATCTCATCGAGCAAGCCGGCAATACTCGCGGTGCTTATGTCGGATCGGGCTTCGATCTGCGGACGGATGCATACGGCGCCGTGCGCGCTTCGCGGGGGCTGTATGTTTCGACGTATCCAAAATCGGCGAACAGTCAGCCGCTTGACGTTCGCGAAGCACAACAGCAGCTCGTCAATGCCGAGAGCATGATCGAGGCAATGTCGCAGGTAAGCACGATGCATCAGGCGGAAACCCTGGGAGAGGGGTATGACGCGCTGAAGACGTTTACCGATGCGACCCAAAGCAACGTGCAAGGTTCGAAGTCGGGAGGACGGACGGCGGGAGGCGGTGGCGGGAGTGTGAACGCGTTCAAGACACCCGTCATGCTGGTCGCGAGTCCTTCCGGTATCGCGCTGTCGACGCAGGCATCCGTGCATGTGTCGAGCGATCAGCAAACGAATCTAGTGAGCGGCCAGAGCACGTTCATCGCCAGCGGGAAGTCGTTGGTCGCGAGTGTGGCGGAGAAGATCAGCCTGTTTGTGCAAAACGCCGGGATGAAACTGATCGCGGCGAAGGGAAAGGTTGAGGTTCAGGCGCATTCGGACAATATCGAAATAACGGCCCAGAAAACCGTCAAGGTCTTGTCGGCCGCCAAGAATATCGAGGTGGCGGCGCAGCAAGAGATTCTACTTACCTCCGGTGGCGCCTATATCCGGCTCAAGGGCGGCAACATCGAGATTCACGCGCCTGGAAAGATCGATGTGAAGGGGGCGCAGCATGCAATCAGCGGGCCGACGCGGATCGACTATCCGCTATCGCCTGCGCCGACGTCGCGCGGTGCTGCAGTGCTGCAATACCATTACCACGACGATACGCCCGTGCAGGGCGCCAAATTCACCATCCACTACGACAGCGGCGCTACCTTTTCCGGCATGGTCGACAGCAAAGGCATGGCCGATCTGACAGGTGCTCCGGAAGGGCCGGGGCGCATCGAATTGGGGGAGGACAGCCGCCCTTACGAAATCAAGGCTACCGAGAATAATCCCAGCTACAAGGCCCATTGGGACGAATTCGACATGCAAGCCTCTCTGGATCGGATGCAAGGAGGTCGGGCATGAGCAGCAGTTGGGTCAGTCAGGCGGCGTCCGAGGTCGGCGACTATCTGTGGAGTGGCGCCGCTACAGTCGGCGATACCGTCGTCGGCGCCGTCGCGGGGGAGTTCTCGCAAAAGCGCAATACGGGCGCCATCATCATCGATGCCGTCATCAGCATGTTCCCTGTCGCCGGAGAAATTACGGCCGCGCGCGACGCGATTGCCATTACGCTTCGCATGTGCGACGACCCGAAGGTTCGTGACGACGGGTGGGAGTGGGTGGCGCTCGTGCTTTGCCTTGTCGCGGTCGTTCCGGTGGTCGGAGGTTTGCTCAAGGGCATAGGCAAGTTGTTGATGCGAGCGGTCAGCAAATCCGAAGATCTGGCCAAGCTATGCCAGGAAATCCTGGCCTTGATCCGCAAGGCTGGGTTTGGCGATGCAGTGGAGTGGTTCAGGCAACTGGACTTCAGCAAGTATCAGTTTGTCGTGAGCAACGCGTTCGGCATGATGCTGGATCGCATCAGCAAGGCGCTGAATTTCATTCTGAACCGGCTGGGTACCGTTATCCCGGCGCGGGTGGCGCGTTATATCAGGAAGCTGCTGCCGATCCTCGAGGAACTGCGCAAGCTGGGCGAAACGAAAATCGCGTTGGCTATCAAGGATCTGATGCGCTTGCTGGAGCATGTGCGGGGTCATCTGGTGGAGGGCACCTGGGCGGATGTGAAGGTGGGGGGCGGGACGACTCGGACGATGACCGAGGAGGCGCGTTTGGCTCATCTGGCCGAGGATACGAAGAGCTTGGGGCACAAGCCGATGACCGTCAAACAATACGTGCATAAAGACGGGTGGCCCGATCTTCGCAACTGGGAAGAGGGCGAGGCCATAGGTACGTTCAGCGCCAAGGTGCCGATTGAAGCAATTACTGGCGCGCCGGGCCAGATGATGATTCGTGTGGTCGACACTCGTTACCTGGACAAGCCGTGGACAATCCCAGGCAAGTTCTGGACCGATCGCCTTGCTCCCAACGGGCTTTGGTGGCGTATTCGCAGCGCGATCAAGCACGCTTGGAGCATGAATGGCAGCTATGTGAAGATGCAGGTGCCGACGCGCGAAGCGATGGAAAAGCTCGGCATCGAAGTCCCAGCTGGATGGGACGGGATGCGCCTGTGGAAAGGGTTGATTGCTGAGCAATGGGACAACGAAAAAGAGGTTGCCACCATGCGTTTGCTGGTCGGGGGTGACCTTCAATTCTTCGTGGATTTTCAGCACTCGTTCAATGCCCCCGTGAAAAAATGGATAGACGCGCAGCTTGCGAACGGGCAACTCAAAGCGCTTCGGACGCATTGGACTGACGTTAAGCTACCCAATCAAGCAACTGCGCGAGCGCTGATGCTGGCCGAGCGCGAGCGATCGGCCAAGATCAGACAGGAAGGCTACGCGCGGAGAGCGGTAGCCGATGCGGGGAAACAATCGACGGACGAACAGGTTCAATAATGTTGAATATTCTGACCATGACCCCCGAGCAGGAACAGGATGCGCGAGCAAAGGCGTTTTATTTGCTCAAGAAATGGACGAGTTTCACGTTCCTGGATTACGCCGTTGGACTGTATCGCGACTTTCTCGGCGCGTACGCAAAGCAACTGGACACGCCGAGCCCGAATCAGGCGGAGCTTGAGGAAGCTTACGTACATGATTTCTTGGGAGCGCTGGTGCAAATGGATTTGGGCATCGATGCATTGCGCCGAGGTCTTGACAAACGAGCAGCGTACGACGCATTGATTGTAGGGAGCCAGCAAGGTGGCGACCTGTTGTTTGGACGTAGTGCGCTAGAAATTGGTCGTAAATACGATCCCTTTTTTCATTCGCTGGGACTGAGGGATACCAACTTTGCGGACCCGGTGTATGCGACTGGGTTTGCGGAGGGAGTGTGGATCGAGCGATTGATTTGCTACGCGCTCAAGTGCACGGTCGGATTCGGTTTTACCGGGATGCTTGCATACGGAACACGTAAGGATGGAGGAACCCGCGTTTTTGAGCACTGGACCTATGAATCTATGTTCGAAAATGCCCCCCTTCCTGCGTGGCGGTATTGGCCGCCCGGGCGCACCTATCCTGCATCGCTTCCTCCTTGCCCGCCTAAAAACGAATCCAGCAGCGGCGAGATTTACAGCGATCAAGAGATTCCTGTCGAGGGTATCTGGGAGCCATGGTTTCCGGCCGGCACGGTCGGCTGTCCGAGCTACTTCCTCAAAGGCAGTATTGCCCACAAGTACCTGCTGGAAGGCACCAACGACGAACATGTGGTGCGCTGGCGGCTGCTGTGGGAAGACACGCGTTACCGGGATGGCAGCATTCCGGCGGAGGAAGAAAGTTACTTACCCAAGCCTGTCGCGCAACCGAGGCTACGGGCCTTGCCTGGAGAGCCTTGTCCGCGCACGGGTTACTGGCAAAGCCCGGCCGTGAAAGATTCGGTTTATATCGAGGCCGGCGCGTCTATGCCGGGGCCGCAGCGCACAGCATGGGGCATGGTCATTTGGCATTACGCAGATCCTCAACCGGATCATTGAATAGCTGCCGAGCCAAGAGGTAACGGCACCTCGCGGCTTGGCCATGCAGTGCCTGACGGGCCCGTCCCATCGAGCTCGTGGTTGAGTTAACGGTTGGCTTCACGACCGAGTGAAGTTACCCGGTATCACGTGATGCCGAACTATATCCAGTCCAACGGAAGGCTTCGTAATCAACGGCAACCTGTCCTCGTGCGTCAGCGCAATTGGCGGCAACGTGGATACGGCGAATGCACAACGAAATGCGCCCGCTCCCCCGCCCGCAACCCCGTGTCGAAATTAGACGAGTCGGTGTCGGAACCATACAAGCCCCGACAAAGCTTTCGCCTTAACGTGACAGACCTCTTATCCGATCGTTAGTCTGGAGCCGACATGTCCGATTTCATCACCGTTCTGCGCAAGACCTGCCCGACGCCCGTCGTCGACGCGACCAAGTGGAAGCGCATCGGCGGCGATCCGCATACCGTGAACCTCAACGCATACCTGTCCAAGGACGGCAGCAAGATCATGGGCACGTGGATCTGCACGCCGGGCAAGTTCGAGGTGAACTACGAGAAATGGGAATACTGCCACTTCCTCGACGGCTACTGCATCATCACGCCGGAAGGCGAGGAGCCGGTGCACCTGAAGGCCGGCGACGTGTTCGTGATCGAACCGGGCATGAAAGGCACGTGGGAAGTGGTGGAGACGGTGCGCAAGTACTTCGTGTTCGCCTGAGCAACGCCAGTCGATTCGGCCGCGCTACGGCCGCGCGCAACGCAGAGGTCCCGCACCTCCCGGTTCGCGGAGCCGGGAGGGCGCACGGCAGATTCCGCATCAATAGAATTCGTTCCGGTTCGGAAACAACTCGCCGAGCGTCGTCGTGCGTTCGGCCGATTCCGCCATCCCGCCGATCGCGCCGGGTGTCCGGCGCTCGCGATACGCGCTCGACATCCCGAATGCCCGCCGAAATTCGCGCCCGAGATGCGACGCGTCCGCGACCGGCGTGGTCGGCGGAGCGATTCGACAGACCGGCCTTTTGGTCGTCGACGCAATTCAGTTGAGGAGGAGGGATGGCGGCGGACAGATGTCGTCGGCAGAACCGGCCGTCCAAGGCGCAAGTCCGGCGAGCGGATCGCGTCTGTCGCGGTCGTCGCAACGCCGCGCCCGCGCTGCCGGACGCGATGCGACGGCTTCACGGGGACAATCACATCTCGATGCTGAGCGCCTTTTCGATCGCTGCAATCAATCTGAACGCATCGTCGCGGCCGATCAGGAGGCCGCGACTGGTGTACTCGCAGCCGAATGCGTAGAAGCTCGGCAGAAGCGTGATCGCGTCGTTCTGTCGATCGAAATCGACTTCGCATTTCGTCAACGGAAAGAACGGCGGTTCTTCGACGGTCGGCTGGTACACGATGTTCTCCTAGTACAGCTTGCGAGGCGGCAGCATGCGCTTCGCGCGCAGCCGCTGTCTCGCAACGGCGCTGGCTTTCTTGCGCTTGCGCTCGGTCGTCGGCTTTTCGTAGCCGGTGCGACTGCGCAGCTCGCGGATCAGGCCCGTCTTCTCGATGTTGCGCCGGAAGCGCCGGAGCGCGACATCGACGGGTTCGTTGGGCTTGAGGATGATCGTCGTCATGCAGGTCCTGGATTTAGAAAAATACGTGAAGGAAAGCTAGCCGAGCCGCGTCATGACGGCGCTCGCTATCTTGTCGGACTCGAATTCCGAATAACCGGCGCTGAGCGACAGCGCGCGGACGGCCGCGAACATCTGCAGCTCCGGCTGATGGCGCAACGCGGAACCGGCGAGCCCGTCTTGCGGCACGGCGTCGATCTGCGAGATCTCGTGCCGCGCGATCAGGTCGATGAATTCGTCAACGATCATTTCGTGCTCCGAATCTAAGGGCGAGCGTCGCTGCCGCGACGGCCTGCATCAGTGGGTGTCGGCGAACAGCGGCTGCGTGCCGCGATTGCCGTCGATGATGTCCTCCGCATAGCGAAGGGACGCCCGACGCGCTTCGCCAGCCGATTCGAACGGCGCATGCTCGATCAGCCGGAACGTTTCGCTGCGCGTCAGCGTGTCGGCCGTGCCGCGCAGGCAGATCTTCACTGCCGCGTCGAAGCCGGCGTCGTAATTGTGCGGATTGCCGTTCTGCGACGGAATGTGCGGGTAAATCAGCGGGTAGATTTCGAACCCGCGATAGAGATGCATGCTCATGACGAACTCCTCGGTTCGGCCGCGACAAATCGCGTGGACGAACGCATCCGACCGGTATCACCGCGGTGCGGCGCGACGGGTGGGGTGAAAAGGGCAGCAATGCGTGCGGATGAAGGCGCGACGCAAGAGGGCAGACGGCGGGGCGAGCGGTCAGAGAAATGACGCATGCTCGGACAAATTCATCATACGCGCTTCATGTTGGATGTCCATCGAATTCTCGGCGGGGACAGTAGGGCGCGATGACGCGATGCGATGCGCGTCGTGGACGCTGCGCGTGGCGAGCGGCAAGTGGAGAGCGGCGTGCGGCGAATGGCCAATCGCGTATCGCGTATCGCGTATCGCGGAGGATTACTTGGCATTCCGATGTGATTTTGCGAGATTAAAACGATGTCGCTCGCCAATCAATTCGCCTCGTATTTCGTCACGGCCCCGCCGCGAGCGCGAGCCTGCACTGCATCGCGCAATGGCGCACGACGCAGCGATGCGCCCCTCGCTGCCGTCCAGCGTCCGCGATCAGCCGATCGCGTGGACGCCGACCAGCACCAGCGCCCCGACGACGATCAGCAGCAGCGCATGAATGCGCGTCGTCATCACGCACACGGTCGATGCGACGGCGATCGCCCGCGCGGGCCACCCGCCATCGAGTGCCTGCAGCAGTACCCAGACAGACGCGAGGATCATGCCGGCCGCGACCGGACGCAGGCCGGCCTCGAGCGCGATCTGCCAGCGCGCGCCCTGGTGCCGACGCCACAGATGCGCGACGCCGTAGATCAGGAACGCCGTGGGCCCGAACAGCGCGAGCGTCGCGATCACTGCGCCCCAGAAGCCGGCCACCTGCCAGCCGATCAGTGTCGCGAGCAGCGAGCCGGGGCCCGGCGCCATCCGTGCGATCGCGAAGTCGTTCACGAACTGCGTGGCCGTCATCCAGTGATGCACGTCGACGACCTGCCGCTGGATGTCCGCGATGATCGCCTGACCGCCGCCGATCGTCGCGATCGACAGCGGTGCGAACACGCCGAACAGCGCGACGTAGCGCGACGAACCGCTCATCGGTCGTCGCTGCCGCCGGTAGAGTTACCCGCGCGGCGGTATTCGAGCGCGACGCTCAGCGTGCCGCCGATCAGCACCGTCCATACGAGCGGCCAGTGCAGCACCGCCACCGACATGAACGTGAGCGCCGTCACCGCGAACGGCAGCGCGCGGCGCGACAATCGCCGCACCGCGGTGATCGCCATCGAGATCGACAAACCGATCGCAGCGGCAGCCGCACCCGCGAGCGCGACATGCGTGAGCGTGAAGCGCGTGAGCGTCGAGAACGCGACGCCGAACAGCACGATCAGCACGGCGGGCGGCGCGATGATGCCGGCGAAACCGGCCACTGCGCCGCGCCATCCGGCAAGCCGGTAGCCGATCCAGATCGCGAGGTTCTTCACGTTGACGCCGGGCAGCGCCTGCGACAGCGCGAGGCCGTTGAGGAACGCTTCTTCGTCGAGCCAGCGCCGCTCGTGCACGAAGTCGCGCAGCATCCGGCCGCTCAGCCCGCCACCGAAACTGGTCAGGCCGATCTGCGCGAACGCGATGAACAACGCGAGCACGCCGGGCGGCGGTGCATTGCCATCGGGCGGCACGGGTGCGACAGGGGAGGCGGAAGACATCGGGCGAACTCGACGCGGCGGGTGGGCAGTCGGCCATGGTAGCAAGCGCCGCCTGTCGGCACGCTGACATCCAGCCGGCAGCGTGGTCCGCGCAACGATCGTGGCGCCAAAGCCAAAGCCAAAGCCAAAGCCAAAGCCGCCGCGGGGCTACGCGCGCACGACCGTCACGCCCGCAGCCTCGATCGGTCCGGTCAGCGCCGCATCGGTCTCCTGTTCGACCACGATGGCCTGCGCGAGGGTGAGTTCGCCGATCACGAACTGCGACGCAGCCTGCAGTTTGGAGTGCGACGCGAGCACGACCGTCTCGGCCGCGCGCTCGGCCAGCGCGCGCTTGATCGCCGCTTCCTCGAAGTCGCCGGTGCTGAGCCCGGCGACCGGATGAACGCCGGTCACGCCCATGAAATACAGGTCCGCATGAATGCGCGCGATGCCTTCCATCGCCGCGGCGCCCACCGCGACGATCGAATGCTTGTAGAGCCGCCCGCCGATCAGGATCACGTCGATCGACGGGTGCGCAGCCAGCGCGACCGCGACGCTCGGGCTGTGCGTAACGATCGTCGCGCGCAGGTCAGGCGGCAACTGGCTGACGAGCAGCGCCGACGTCGTACCGCCGTCGACGATCGCAACCTGCCCGGGCGAGATCATCTGCGCGGCACGGCGCGCGATACGGCGCTTCTCCGCGATATCGAGCGTCTCGCGCTGCGCGAACGGCGCGATGGCCGGGGACGCCGGCAGCGCGCCGCCGTGCACGCGCTGCAGCAGCCCTTCGGCCGCCAGCTCGCGCAGGTCGCGGCGGATCGTGTCTTCGGATACGCCGAATTGCGCGCTCAGCTGCGCCGCCAGCACCTGGCCGTCGCGGCCGAGCGCGTCGAGGATCGCTTTCTTGCGTTGGGTCGTCAGCATCGTGGTTGCACGAAATTTCTTGAAATTGCACGAATATGCACGCTACCATGAGCGCCGTCGCTTGTCGAATGGGAGGCCGCCATGGCCGCAACGCAAGACCGCGTGCGCATCGTCGATACGACGGTGCTGTCCGATGACTGGTATGTGCTGAAGAAGGTGACGTTCGATTTCCTGCGCCGCGACGGTACGTGGCAGCGCCTGAGCCGCGAAACCTACGACCGCGGCAACGGCGCGACGATCCTGCTGCGCAACGCGGCGACGGGCGACGTGCTGCTCACGCGCCAGTTCCGGATGCCGGCGTTCGTCAACGGGCACGACGGGATGCTGCTCGAAGCCGCCGCCGGCCTGCTCGACGACGCGACGCCCGAAGCGCGTATCCGCGCGGAGGCCGAGGAGGAGACCGGCTATCGCGTGCGCGGCGTGCGCAAGGTGTTCGAGGCGTTCATGAGCCCGGGTTCGGTGACGGAGAAGCTGCATTTCTTCGTCGGCGAATACGATGCGTCGCTGCGCACGGGCGACGGCGGCGGCATCGCGGATGAGGGCGAGGATCTCGAGGTCGTCGAGATGCCGCTGCACGCGGCGCTCGATGCGGTCGAGCGCGGCGAGATCGTCGATGCGAAGACGATCATGCTGCTGCAGTACGTCGCGCTGCGGGAGCACGCGGGCGCGACCGCCTCGTCCGCCTCGACCGCCTCGACCTCATAAGGCAGCGGCGCGCCGCTCGAACCGGCGTATCATCGCGCGACGCCACCCGCGCACCGTTCGACGTCACCGCTCCTCCGTCATGCCGCTTTCCGATTCGCCCGACTCTATCGATTCCAGCGCCGCCGGCGCGTCACTGCCGGCCGATCTGATCGCGTCCGCCGTCGACGCGCTCGCGCGTGCCGATGCGTTGCTCGTGACGGCCGGTGCCGGTATCGGCGTCGATTCGGGGCTGCCCGATTTCCGCGGCACGGACGGCTTCTGGCGCGCGTATCCGGCGCTGCGTCGCGAGCGTTTCGAATTCCACGAGATTGCATCGCCGCAGGCGTTCCGCGCGCAGCCGCAACTGGCGTGGGGCTTCTACGGGCATCGGCTCGAACTCTACCGGCAGACGGTGCCGCACGCGGGCTTCGCGATCCTGCGGCGCTGGATGGATGCGATGCCGAACGGCGGCTTCGTGCTGACGAGCAATGTCGACGGCCAGTTCCAGAAGGCCGGCTTCGATCCCGCGCGAATCGTAGAGATTCACGGTTCGATCCACGCGATGCAGTGTCTGCGGCCGTGCTCCGACGACACGTGGGACGCCGCGTCGTTCACGCCCGACGTCGACGCGGCCGCGTGCCGGCTGATCGGCGAGTCGCCGCGCTGCCCGCGCTGCGGCGGCCTCGCGCGGCCGAACATCCTGATGTTCGGCGACCGCGGCTGGCTCGGCGAACGCTACGACGCGCAGCAGCGCGCACTGGACGCGTGGATGGCCCGGGCGGGCCGGGTGACCGTCGTCGAGATCGGCGCGGGCACCGCGATTCCGACCGTGCGGCTGCTGAGCGAACGGTTCGGCGCGGATGTGATCCGCATCAACGCGCGGGAAGCGCACGCGCGCCGCGCGGACGTGATCGGACTGAAAGGCGGCGCGCTCGCGACGCTCGCCGCGCTCGACCGCGCCTGGCACGGCGGCTGAGCGCTGCGGCGCGCGTTGCACGACGGCGGTCGCGCGCTTACGGCTGCCCGACGAGCGCCTGAATCAGCGACGGCGCGACCGGCGAACCGAGCCCCGTCACGTAGTCGTAGCCGCCGGCCGCGTTGCAGATGCTGCCGCAGCTGCCGTTCGAGCCGGTCGTGACGTCGTGATAGTCGCTGCCGTACGCGCTTTTCCCGACCGCATAGAGTGTGTTGTCGGCGCCGCTCAACGGGTTCTTGCCAGCCGCCGCGCGCAGCGAATTCGCGATCGCGACGAGCGCCGACCATTGCGGCGCGCCCGCGCTCGTGCCGCCGACCTGGAACCAGCCGGCCTGCCCCTGATACGTGACCGAGTCGTACACCGCGAAGCCGCTGGACGGATTCGCGTCGTAGCTGACGTCGGGCACGCCGCGCTTGCCGGCCACCGGAATCGGCCAGCCGGTCTGGCCGGCCGGCTCGGCCTCGACGCTGCTCACGCCGCCGCCGCTGCCGCTCCACGCCGCTTCGCCGACGTAGCTGCCGGACGCGTCGGTCGACAGCGTCGTGCCGCCCACCGCGACGACGTACGGCGATGCCGCCGGATACTCGGTACCGGTGCCGCTGTCGCCGGACGACGCGACGAACGTGACGCCCGACACGTTGAAGTGGCCGTCGAAGCCGGTCTCGCTGCTGAATTCGTTGCCGCCGAAACTCATCGACACGACCGACGCGCCGCGCTTCACCGCGACGTCGACCGCCGTCATCAGGTCGTTGAAGCTGGCCGACGCGGCCTCGACGAGAATGATCTTCGCCTTCGGCGCGATCGCATGCACCCATTCGACGTCGAGCGAGATCTCGAGCGACCAGCCCGAATCGGTCTTCGGCCGGGAGCCGCGCGCGTACACCTTGGTGAAGCAGCCGTTCGCCGTGGTGCAGGCCGGCAGCGCGAACGTATTGCTGAACACGCCCAGATCGGCTTCGATCTTCGGATCGTCGTATGCGTCGACGATCGCGACGACCATCCCGTCGCCCTGGTTCGCGAGCGTGTCGAACCCGTACGCATGCCGGGTGAGCGCGGGCGTGAGGCCGGCCACGGTGGCCGTGCTGGCGCGCGGCTTCGTATGGAACGGCGGACGCGCATAGCCTTTCGGTGCGCGGTGGCCTTCGACGTAGGACGCGGTGCCGTTGTCGTCGGCGAGCGCGACGGTCGATGCGAGCAGCGACGCGCACAACGCCGGAATCAACATGGATGACAGGCGGATATTGTTCATGTTTTGAATCTCCATGTCGATGGAGCAGGGTGGCGAAATAATTTTACGAAATCGGCTGCACCGATTGCATCAAATATCGGCCGGATTCGGGAATGTCTGATAAGGGAAAGTACGCGGGGAGCCCGGAAAAACGCGGGTCTCGAGGATTAATGGGCGGCGGCGTAAAACCGCCTTTTCGGTGTTGAAAAGCGAATCGATAATCGATTCGCTTTGGGATGAATTTGTAATGTCCTGCGTAATCCGGCGGAAAATGTCGAAACCGGCAGCCGCGCAGGAATAATCGAATGCGCAGCGCCTGTGCGGCCCGGTTCGCGACCCGGCCGCCGGCCTGCCGCCATTGCCGCCGCGGCGCGATTGCGCATACAGTTCGGCGTAGGCCGCACCCGCCACGCGGCGTCGTCAGCGAGGAGTTCCCTTGTTCTATTCGATCGTCGCGATCTTCGTCGGCGCCGGGCTCGGCGCGTTGCTGCGCTGGTTCCTGAGCCTCGCGCTCAACGCGTTCTTTCCGGCGGTGCCGCTCGGTACGCTCGCCGCGAACCTGATCGGCGGCTACGTGATCGGCATCGCCGCCGTCGTGTTCACCACGCGAGTCGGGCTGCCGCCCGAGTGGCGGCTGTTCGTGATCACGGGCTTCCTCGGCGGCCTCACGACGTTCTCGACCTATTCGGTCGAGGTGATGACGCACGCGGTGCAGGGCGAATTGGGATGGGCGTTCGCGGTGGCTGCCCTACACTTGACTGGATCGTTCACGCTGACGGCGCTCGGCATGTGGACCGCGCGCGCGTGGTTCGCGGCGGCCTGAGCGCGCCGGCATCGGGAGGGCGCGATGGACAGGGTCTTCTTGCGCTTCTACGTGCACGAGCAGCACCGGCTGCACTGGAAACCGCTGTGGGAGTGGTTGCTCGAAGAAGGGAACCGGATGGGCGTCGCGGGCGGATCCGCATTCCGCGCGATGGCCGGCTTCGGCCGGCATCGCGTGCTGCACGAGGATCGCTTTTTCGAACTGCAGGGTTCGCTCGCGGTCGAAGTGGAATTCATCGTCACCGAGGACGAGGCGCAGCAGTTGCTCGAGCGGCTGTCGCGCGAGAAGGTGCGCGTGTGCTACGCGATGATACCGGCCCGTTTCGGCGTGATCGACACGCTCGGCGCGCCGCCGGCGCAGGGGCCGGCAGCGTAGCGCGACGGCGCGTCAGATGCCGAACATCGTCAGCGACACGGCCGCGCGCGTGACGACCATCAGCAGCACCTGCACGATCACGAACAGCAGGATCGGCGACAGGTCGATGCCGCCGAGGTTCGGGATCACGCGGCGCAGCGGGTTCAGGAACGGCGCGGTGAGCTGGTAGAGGATCGGCATCGCCGGCGAGCGCGGATTGAGCCACGACAGCAGCGCCATCAGGATCGTCATCCAGATCACCAGATTGAGCGCCCACTTCACGACCGTGAGCAGCGCGACCACGACGAGCGTCGCGATCACGGCGGCCGGGTCGAAGCCGGCCATCACGACCATCAGCACCACATAGACGAGCGCGGTGAGGAGCGCGGCGACGACGCTCGCCCAGTCGATGCCGCGCACGCCCGCGATCACGCGGCGCAGCGGCAGCACGAGCCAGTTGGTCGCCTGCAGCACGGCCTGCGTGACGGGGTTGTACGGCGGCACGCGGACGGCCTGCATCCAGACGCGCAGGATCAGCGCGGCGCCGAACAGGGTGAAGACGGTATTGAGCAGAAAACGGGCGATCTCGCCGAACATCGTTGGCATCCTTTTTATACAGTCGAGTAGCGTGCGGCCGCCAACGCCGGATGGCGGCGCATCGGCCGACACCTTATCACGCCTCGTCTCGCGGCGGGGAGGGGGACCCGGCGGTGCGCGCAAGCGACGTTTCGACGGCCTGCGCGAGCGCCGGCAGCGCGGCCGGCGGTGCGCTGCGCTTCGCCGCGAGCGCGACCGCACGGCGCGTCATCAGCGCATACAGCGTCGCGTGATCGCCGCCGCGCGCTTCGAGCAGCGCGAGCTGGCGCTCGACGATGCCGGTGTCGCCACGCGACACCGGGCCCGCGAGCGCGTTCGCGAGGCCCTTGTCGCGCGCGGTTTCGATGGTGCCGGCGAGCATCGGCAGTAGCGCGCGCAGCGCCGCCTCCTCGTCGAAGCCGAGGCCGCGCCACAGGTTGACCGCTTCCGACAGACCGCACAGCGCGAAGCTCGCCGCGTAGTGCGCGGCCGCGTGATAGAGCATCCGGCCGCCGGCCGGAATCGACAGCGGATGGCAGCCGAGTGCGGCAGTCAGCCGCAGCAGCGTCGCATGCAGCGCGCCGTCGGCCTCGAGCGTGACCGAGCAGCCGTCGATGCGCGCGAGATCGGCGTCCGTGCCGCCGAACAGGTAGAGCGGATGGAAGCCGCCGGTGGCCGCGCCCTGCCGTTTCGCCGGGTCCAGCAGGTCGACCGCCGACGCGCCGCTGCAGTGGACGAGCGCCTGGTCCGCCGCGCGCGCCGCATCGAACCGCAGCGCGGCGGCCGTCGCCGCCAGATGGTCGTCCGGCACCGTCAGGAAGATCAGGTCGGCGGCATCGACGACTTCCTGCGGCGTGCCGGCTGCGCGGCAGCCGTCGATGCGCGCGGCGAGTGCCGTAGCCGATGCAGCGGTGCGGCTCGCGATCGCGACGACCGGAAAGCCGGCCGTGGCGAAACGCTGCGCGACGCAGCGCGCGAGGCGGCCGGCGCCGATGAAGCCGAGGCGGGGAGTGTCGGGGAGGGCCATGATCGGGGAACGCGCGAAAACGGAGCAGACGGCAGTATCGCAGGAATGGCGGCGCGGCCGTGAACCGGGCGTGTCCGTCCTGACGGAGAGGATGGCGATGACGCGGGATGATCGGAGGCCGCGGCCTAGAACGGTCCGGGCTTCGCGCGCGGCGGCAAAGCATGTCATGTCGCCACATCCTTGCGATGCTTCGATCCGTCCCCGAATCAAGCGGAATCTCCGCCACGCTTGAATTGTCGGCGTCTTGTCTCAAATTTGTAATCGTTCATTACGCAAGCGTCCCCACAGCGCGGGCCGGAGCCGGTAAGACTGACCGGCGCACGTGGGGCAATCTCCGAACTCGGACGGAGCCGCGCGGCCGGCAAGGGATGGCGACGATCCGCAAAGCCATGTCGCACCGTGGCTTCAGCCGTATGGAATTGCAATTTGCAACAAATGCACGATACGCGCCGGGCGGGTTTTCGCTACATTGCTTTCATGCGACGTGCATGCCCGCCGTTGCCGACAGGAGCGCACAAATTACCGCTCCAGCAGGAGAATCGAAGTGAAAAAGCTCATTCCGTTCATCGCCGCCGCCGCGCTGGGCCTGGGTGCCGCGAGCGCCGCGCAGGCCCACGTGTCGATCGGGGTCGGCATCGGTGTGCCGCTCGCACCGGCGTACCCCGTGTATGCGGCGCCGCCGCCCGTCTATTACGCACCGCCGCCTCCGCCCGTGTATTACGCGCCGGCGCCGGCCTACTATGCGCCGCCGCCCGTGGTCGTCGGCGGCTACTACGGGCGTCCGTACTGGCGTCACGGGTACGGCGGCTGGGGCCACCACGGTTACTGGCGTCGTTGACGCGGCCCGCGCGGCGTGACCGCGCGCGGCAAAACGGCGCAACGTCCTTCACTGGACGTTGCGCCGTTTTTCATTTGGGCGGCGGCCGCACGCGCGGCCGGCCCGGCGATTACGCCGCGTGGGCGATCAGGTCGCGATAGCCGCCGACGATCACGCTGTACGAGAAATACGCGAACAGCAGCGCGGAAGCCACATGGCACGCGCGCATCAGCCCCGCGCCCGCGCGCTTGCGGCCCTGGCTCGCGAGCGTGCACATGAAGAGCGTCCATGCGAGGCCGCCGAGGAAGAAGCCGGACAGGAACACCGACGCCGTCGCCGGCGTGGTCGCGCCGGCTTTGGCGATCAGCGCGCCGCCGACCGCCGCGAACCACAGGATCGCGCTCGGCGACGACATCGCGAGCAGCATCCCGCGCATGAAGCTGCGCCGCGCGCTGGCACGCGGCTGCGGCGTGTCGTCCGCGTCGCCGCGGCCGACGTCGCTGGCCGGCGCGAGCGCTTCGCGTGCCATCTTCCACGTGAGGAACAGCAGCACCGCACCGCCGCCGATCCACACGATCCAGCGCACGGCGTCGAACTGCAGCAGCACCGCCATGCCCGCGAGCGCCAGCGCCGCGTACACGAGATCGCCGACGCACGAGCCGACGCCGAGCCAGAAGCCCGGCCGGAAGCCGTGCGACAGCGTCAGCGACAGCATCGCGACGTTGACGAGGCCGATGTCGAGACACAGCGACAGCGACAGGAAGAATCCATCGGACAGCATCGAGGCGGGCGGAAAGCTCATCGTCGTTCGTGTTGCGGGTGCATTCGATGCACGCGCCGGCGCATGCCGGCCGTGCGGGTCTAGAGTCCGATCTCCTGCCAGAGCCGGTCGACGCGCGCCTTCACGGCCGCATCCATCTCGATCGGACGGCCCCATTCGCGGCTGGTCTCGCCGGGCCACTTGTTGGTCGCGTCGAGCCCCATCTTCGAACCGAGGCCCGCGACCGGCGATGCGAAATCGAGATAGTCGATCGGCGTGCTGTCGACCATCACGGTGTCGCGTACGGGATCGACGCGCGTCGTGATCGCCCAGATCACCTCGTTCCAGTCGCGGATGTTCACGTCCTCGTCGACAACCACGATGAACTTCGTATACATGAACTGCCGCAGGAAGCTCCACACGCCGAACATCACGCGCTTCGCATGGCCCGCGTAGCTCTTCTTCATCTGGACGATGGCCATCCGGTAGCTGCAGCCTTCCGGCGGCAGGTAGAAGTCGGTGATCTCGGTGAACTGCTTCTGCAGCAGCGGCACGAACACCTCGTTCAGCGCGACGCCGAGCACGGCCGGCTCGTCGGGCGGCTTGCCCGTGTAGGTCGAGTGATAGATCGCGTCGCGGCGCATCGTGATGCGCTCGACGGTGAACACCGGAAACCACTCCTGCTCGTTGTAGTAGCCGGTGTGGTCGCCGTACGGGCCTTCGAGCGCGTGCTCGTATGCGGCCGCCGCATTGCCGGCCGGGCGCGGCGGCGCGCCTGCCGGGGCAGGGGCGGGCGTGCCTTCCTGCGGATAAATGAAGCCTTCGAGCACGATCTCCGCGCGTGCGGGCACCTGCAGCGTGTCGACGCCGGGCGTCAGGCACTTCGCGAGCTCGGTGCGGCTGCCGCGCAAGAGGCCCGCGAACTGGTACTCGGACAGCGAGTCGGGCACCGGCGTCACCGCGCCGAGCGTCGTGGCCGGATCCGCGCCGAGCACGACGGCGACCGGGTACGGCTTGCCGGGGTTCTTCAGCGCGAATTCGCGGAAGTCGAGCGCACCGCCGCGATGCGCGAGCCAGCGCATGATCAGCTTGTTGCGGCCGATCAGCTGCTGGCGGTAGATGCCGAGGTTCTGGCGCGGCTTGTTCGGCCCGCGCGTGACCGTCAGGCCCCACGTGACGAGCGGCCCCGCGTCGCCCGGCCAGCAGGTCTGGATCGGCAGCTTGTCCAGGTCGACGTCGGCGCCCTCCCAGACGATCTCCTGGCACGGCGGCGACGACACCGATTTCGGCGCCATGTCCCATACGGCCTTCGCGAGCGACAGCAGCTTGCCGGCGTCCTTCAGGCTCTTCGGCGGATCCGGCTCCTTCAGCGCGGACAGCAGCCGGCCGAGATCGCGCAGCGAGCCGAGCGCGGCGTCGTCGCCCGCATCGACGCCCATCCCGAGCGCGACGCGGCGCGGCGTGCCGAACAGGTTGCCGAGCACGGGGAACGCATTGCCGGGCGGCGCATTGAACAGCAGCGCGGGGCCGCCGGCGCGCAGCACGCGGTCGCACAGCTCGGTCATTTCGAGCACGGGCGACACGGGTTGCGTGACGCGCCGCAGTTCGCCGAGCGCCTCCAGGCGCTGGATGAAATCGCGTAAGTCTTTGTATTTCATGAAGAAGGTCCGGGCTACCCGCGGAACGGGCAGCGATGGTCGGGCGCAGCGGCCGCTGCGACCCCCAATCGACCGACGATTTTACCCGGGGCGCCGCGCGCTCGCCTGGCCGAGAAAAAAGTCGATCGCGCGCGAAGCCCCTACGGCACGGGGCTTGCGATCTGAAGGGCGGTTTTAAATTACTTTTTGTTATAATTTCGAGGTTTTGTAGTGTTGACGATCTATAAAACCCTGCTAGAATCCGCTCACATTGGCTGCAGGGTAAACGGCTTCGAGCCGCCAATCACCGATCTTTGACGCAGCGCGTCACCGTCCGCCGAAACCTGCACGGCGTATTCGACGGCCTTTGTCGTAGTCCCAACCAGCGCCACCAGACGCTGGTTTTTTGCGTGGGTGCCACCGCGTATGCCCGCCTCGCCCATGGTGCGAAGGCGCCGGCCCTCTTACACCGTGGCCCTGAACGGTACTTATACCGTTTCCCCGATGCTTGCGCGCCCCAACCAAGGCGTGCGGCGTCGTGATTCCGCGGCGCGTTTTCTGTCTCGCCACCGAGCTGAGCGAGCCGCACGAGTCATGTTCATGGGAGATGATCTGAATGAACGCTTGGTTATCGTGGCGTCCCAGTGAGCAGCATGCGCAGTTCGTGCGCGACATGCTGCGTCGCGGGACGCGTGTCAGTCACCATCTATTCAGCGTTGTCGGCTGTTGCGCTGTCGCGGTTGCGCTTGCCCTGTGGCTGCTGCCGACCGTGCGCGGAGATCTCGCCGCGAAGCTGATGCCGGTCGTATCCGCGGCCGTGCAGGCCGGTCCGGCCCGTCTGCTGACCGGTCATCCGCTGCCGAATTTCGCACCTGCCGGCGTGCAGCCGCAGCAGGAAGACGCGCCGGAAACCGATGCGCTCGCCGTGGGCCTCGACGTCGCCCCGGAAGCCGCCGCGCAGAACGACGCGTCCGATCCGGCCCGCAACGGTCCGTCGCCGGTCGCGCTCGCGAAACTGATTCCGACCCAGCGGGTTCCGGCTGATGCGCGCGACGATCGTGCGCTCGCGTCGAACCGCGAACAGGCGCTCGTCGCCACCTACCTGTCGCGCCGCTACCGTGTCGCCCAGGAGCCGCTCGGCCAGCTCGTCAAGGCGGCGTTCCAGACCGGCCGCGACGTCGGTCTCGATCCGCTGCTGCTGCTGTCCGTGATGGCGATCGAATCGGGCTTCAACCCGTACGCGGAAAGCGGCGTCGGCGCGCAGGGCCTGATGCAGGTGATGTCGAAGGTCCATTCCGACAAGTTCGAATATTTCGGCGGTACCGACACCGCGCTGCAGCCGCTCGCGAACCTGCAGGTCGGCGCGCTGGTGCTGAAGGACTGCATCGCTCGCGGCGGCTCGCTCGCGAACGGCCTGCGCCTGTACAACGGCTCGACGAACCCGGACGACAACGCATACGGGTCGAAGGTGATGGCCGAGCGTGGCCGTCTGCGCGATGTCGCGCATGGCCGCAGCGTGCCGATCAACGCGCCGCAGGCGCCGGCCCAGCCGTCGAAGCCGATCGTGACCGCTTCGGTGACGGCCGCGGCAGGCGGCGCGAAGCGCGTGCACGCGACGCTCGACGGCGCTCAGCCGATCACCGCGAAGGCCGCTGCCGCGCCGAAGAGCGCGCCGCAGCAGGACGACGCAAGCGTCGATACCGCGAAGCAGGCGCACGGCGGCGATCATTCGGAGCTGGGCGCGTAACACCGCGTCAGCCATAGCCGCGCCGAAACGAAAAAAGCACCCGATCCGGGTGCTTTTTTTCGTGCGCAGGGGGCCGCGGTGGCCGAAGCGCCGGAGGGAACCGGCGACGCGCGGCGTCAGTGCTGCCCGAACAGCTTCGCGAGCCGCTCGACGGCCTCCTCGAGGCGCGCGTAGGCGGTCGCATAGGACAGCCGGATATAGTCGTGCGGCGCATGGACACCGAAATCCATGCCCGGCACCAGCACGACGCCCGCGTCATGCAGCATCGCCTGCGTGAGTGCCGCGCTGTCGCCTGCGGCCGGATGCGCGACGCCGCGGCAATTCGCATACACGTAGAACGCGCCGTCCGGCATCACCGGCACCGTGAAGCCGAGCTTTTCGAGCGCCGGCGCGATGAAGTCGCGGCGGCGCTTGAATTCGACGCGGCGCGCTTCGTAGATGTCGAGCGCGGCCGGTTCGAAGCATGCGAGCGCTGCGTGCTGCGCGAGCGCGGACGGGCAGATGAACAGGTTCTGCTGCAGCTTTTCGAACGTGCCGACCAGCGCCGGCGGTACGACGAGCCAGCCGAGCCGCCAGCCGGTCATGCTGAAGTACTTCGAGAAGCTGTTGACGGTGACGACATCGTCGCCATACGCCAGCGCCGACACGGGCGCCGCGTCGTAGCTGAGCCCCTGGTAGATCTCGTCGACGATCGTGAAGCCGCCGCGTGCGCGCACGGCCTCGACGATCCGCTTCAACTCGTCCGGTTCGAGCGACGTGCCGGTCGGGTTCGACGGCGACGCGAGCAGCACGCCGCGCGTGCGGCTGCCCCAGCGCGTGCGGACGTCGTCGGCGGTGAGCTGGAAACGGGCTTCCGGGCCGCTTGGCACGAGCACCGGCCGGCCTTCGGCCGCCGCGACGAAGTGCCGGTTGCACGGATACGACGGGTCGGGCATCAGCACCTCGTCGTCGCGGCCGACGAGCGCGAGACACGCGAGCAGCAGCGCGCCCGACGCGCCGGCCGTCACGACGATGCGCTCCGGGCTGATCGTCAGGCCGTACGCGCGCGCATAGTGCGCGGCGATCGCTTCGCGCAGCGGTGCGATGCCGAGCGCGCCCGTGTACTGCGTGACGCCGCGGCGCAATGCCGCCGCGGCCGCTTCGACGACGGGCTCCGGCGCGGTGAAATCCGGCTCGCCGATACCCATGTGGATAACATCGCGCCCGGAGGACTCGAGCCGCTGTGCCTCCTTCATCAGTTCCATTACATGGAAGGGCTGGATCGCGTCGACGCGTGCGGCGAGCGTGACGAGCGAATCGGCGGTGGTATTCATCGGTCGGGCGGGGCGGGAGTGGCGGGGGAGAACGAAAAACGGGCGCTTGCGCGCCCGTCGAGCGACGGCATCAGCCGTTGCGGCGCGCCTGCGTTTCCGCGGGGCGCAGTTTCGCGGCGAGCTTGTCGAGCACGCCGTTGACGTACTTGTAGCCGTCGGAGCCACCGAACGTCTTCGCGAGTTCGACGGCTTCGTTGATGATCACGCGATACGGCGTTTCGACGTGGTGCGTGAGCTCGAACGTCGCGATCAGCAGCACCGCGCGTTCGACCGGCGACAGCTGGTCGATCGGACGGTCCAGCGACGGCGTGAGGGCTTCGACGAGCGTCGCATGCTCGCGAATCACGCCGTGCAGGATCGCGTCGAGCAGTTCCTTGTCGGCCTTGTCGTAACCGAGCGCGCCGCGCAGCTGCGCGTCGATCTCGCCGGAGGACGCGTTCGACAGCAGCCACTGATACAGGCCCTGCGTCGCCAGCTCGCGCGATTGTCGGCGGGCGCTCTTCTTCATGCGCGCTCCTCTTCGTCGTCTTCGTCTTCTTCTTCGTCCTCGTCGTCGCCGAGCTGGTCGAGCGCCATCGTCAGGTTGGCCATCTCGACCGCGACGCGTGCGGCGTCACGACCCTTCTCGGTCATGCGTGCGACGGCCTGCTCGTCGTTTTCGGTCGTCAGCACCGCGTTCGCGATCGGCAGGTTGAAGTCGAGGCCGATGCGGGTGATGCCCGCGCCGCTCTCGTTCGACACGAGTTCGAAGTGGTACGTCTCGCCGCGGATCACCGCGCCGAGCGCGATCAGTGCGTCGAACTGGCCGCTTTCCGCGAGCTTTTGCAGCGCGAGCGGGATTTCCAGCGCGCCGGGCACCGACACGAGCAGCACGTCTTCACCGGAGACGCCGAGGCGCTCGAGTTCTTCGACGCATGCATCGGCGAGGCCGTTGCAGACGGGTTCGTTGAAGCGGGATTGCACGATGCCGATACGCAGGCCGTCGCCTTCGAGATTCGGTTGGTATTGTCCGATTTCCATGATCTGGTCCGTGGTGTGGATGAACGGTTATAGGGCGAAAGCGCCGTGGCGGGTTACGCGTTGGACGCCGGGCAGGACTTGGCTTCGCCGCCGGGCATCGGAATGAAGCCCGTGACTTCGAGGCCGTAGCCGGACATGCTGCCCAGCTTGCGCGGATTCGACAGCACCTGCATCTTGCCGACGCCGACATCGCGCAGGATCTGCGCGCCGATGCCGAACGTCTTGAAATCGACCGGCCGGCGCTTCAGCGCAGCGGCCTTTTCTTCCTCGTCGAACGCCTTGAAGACGTCGATCAGATGTTCCTTCGTGTCGCCGCAGTTGAGCAGCACGATCACGCCGAGGTCGCGTTCCGCGATGTCGCGCATCGCGGCGTCGAGTGTCCACGAGTGCGTCGAGATGCCCGTCTCGAGCAGGTCGAGGACCGACAGCGGCTCGTGCACGCGCACCGGCGTGTCGACGTCCGGCGACGGCGTGCCGCGCACCAGCGCGATGTGTGGCGAGCCGCTCGGCTGGTCGCGGTACAGCACCGCGCGGAACGTGCCGTGCGCGGTCTGCATCGTGCGCTCGGCGATTCGCTCGATGATCGATTCGGTGCGGCTGCGATACTGGATCAGATCGGCGATCGTGCCGATCTTCAGACCGTGCTCCTTCGCGAATTCGAGCAGGTCGGGCAGGCGCGCCATCGTGCCGTCGTCCTTGATGACCTCGCAGATCACCGCGGCCGGCGTGAGCCCGGCGAGCGCGGTGAAGTCGCAGCCGGCCTCGGTGTGGCCCGCGCGCACGAGCACGCCGCCCGGCTGCGCCATGATCGGGAACACGTGGCCCGGCTGCACGATGTGCTCGGGGCGGACGTCGTGCGCGACCGCCGTGGCGATCGTGTGCGCGCGGTCGGCGGCCGAGATGCCGGTCGTCACACCTTCGGCCGCTTCGATGCTGACCGTGAAGGCGGTGCCGTACTGCGTGCCGTTGCGATAGGTCATCAGCGGCAGGTGCAGCTGCTTGCAGCGTTCCTGCGTCAACGTCAGACAAATCAGGCCGCGGCCGTACTTGGCCATGAAGTTGATCGCTTCCGGCGTGACGAATTCGGCGGCGATCACGAGGTCGCCTTCGTTTTCGCGGTCTTCTTCGTCGACCAGGATCACCATCCGGCCGGCTTTCAACTCCGCGATGATGTCGAGCGTGGAGGCGAGCGTCATAAGGGGGCGAGAAAGAGGAAAGTGCGTATTTTACGCCAGCCGGCGCACGTTTCGGCTGGCACGGGCCGCCCGCGCCCGGCGAGCGTGCCGGAAAGCGGTTCGGCCGGCCCGTGCGGCAGACCGGCCGGGCGCACCGCGGCCTGCCGGGGAACGGCGCGCGCGGGCGGCGGCCCGGCCCGCCGTGCGTCAGCCTTGCTCGTTGCGGCCGCCGAGGTAGTCGAGCTTGCCGAGCTCGACGCCGCTGTGGCGCAGGATGTCGTACGCGGTCGTCACGTGGAAGAAGAAGTTGGGCAGCACGAAGTTCAGCAGGTACGACTGCCCGGTGAACTCGATCGGACCGACGCGCATCTTGAGCACGATCTGCCGCGCTTCGCTGCCGTCGATCTGCGCGGCGTCGAAGCCCTTCAGATAGTCGATCGTCTTCTGGATGCGCGCATGCAGTTCGTCGAACGTCTGCTCGACGTCGGGATAGCTCGGGATGTCGACGCCGGCGAGCCGCGCGGCGCAGCCCTTCGCCGTGTCGGTCGCGATGTACACCTGGCGGACGAGCGGCAGCATGTCCGGGAAGAGGCGCGCGCCGATGAACACCGACGGGTCGATCTGCTTCTCGGCCGCGTGCGCCTGCGCCTTGCCGAGGATGTGCTGCAGGTTGGTGAGGCCGCGGATCAGGACGGGCAGCGAAGCCTGGTACATCGAGATGGACATGGGGACGACTCCTGGTGGAAAAGGGTGCAGCCGACACCGGTCGCGCCGTGCGTCGCGGCGCCGGATCCGCTGCCGTTGCATCTTAGCGCGACGCGACGGGGCGTGCGCGTCGTTGGCCGTTCGGCCAGGGGCGGCGCCGAGCCGGCAGCCGCCATTCCATATCCAGCGATTCCAGCGGCCGAACCGCCGCCATCAGTCCTGATGCACGCCCTGCGATGCGGACAGCATCCGCTCGACATACCGCGCGATCATGTCGACTTCGAGATTGACCTTGTCGCCGGCCTTCACGTGCCGCAGCGTCGTGACCTCGACCGTATGCGGGATGAGATTGATCGAGAATTCGCAGCCGTCCGCGCGATCGTCGACGGTATTGACGGTCAGGCTCACGCCGTTGACCGTGATCGAGCCCTTGTAGGCCAGATAGCGGCCGAGCTCGCGCGGCGCGACGATCCGCAGCTCGTGCGACTCGCCGACCGGCGCAAAGCGCGTGACGGTGCCGAGGCCGTCGACGTGGCCCGACACGATGTGCCCGCCGAGCCGGTCGTGCGCGCGCAGCGCCTTTTCGAGGTTCACTTCGCCGGGCTGCGCGAGGCCGACCGTGCGGTTCAGGCTTTCGCGCGACACGTCGACGTCGAAGCCGGTGGCGGTCTTTTCGATGACCGTCATGCACGCGCCCTGGATCGCGATGCTGTCGCCGAGCGCGACATCGGCGAGGTCGAGCTCGCCGGCCTGCACGGTCAGCCGCACGCCCGCATCGGGCGACGCGCCGAGCGGGGTGATCGATTCGATGCGGCCGACGGCCGCGACAATTCCGGTAAACATCGTGACGGCTCCGTTCAATGGGACGCAGGGGGCGGCGCGACACGCGCCAGGATGCGCAGATCGTCGCCGATCCGCTCGACGCTGTGGAATGCGAGCCGCGTGCGGGCGTCGAGGCTCGCCGGCGCGGCGAGGTCGAACATGCCGGCCGCGTCGCTGCCGAGCAGGCTCGGCGCGAGATAGACCAGCAGCTCGTCGACGCACTGCTCGCGCAGCAGCGAGCCGTTCAGCTTGTGGCCCGCTTCGACGTGCAGCTCGTTCACGCCGCGCGCGCCGAGCTCCGCGAGCATCGCGGGCAGGTCGACCTTGCCTTGCGCATTCGCGAGCGGCACGATTTCCGCGCCGCGCGACTTCAGCACGTTCGCGCGCATGTCGCCGGCTGCATCGAGCCGGCCGCAGAAGATCAGCAGCGGCGCGCCTTCGAGCAGCCGCGCATCGAGCGGCAGGTCGAGACGGCTGTCGATCAGCACGCGCTGCGGCTGGCGCGGCGTGTCGATGCCGCGCACGGTCAGCAGCGGGTTGTCTTCCCGCACGGTGCCGATCCCGGTCAGGATCGCGCACGCGCGCGCGCGCCACGCGTGGCCGTCGAGGCGCGCGGCCTCGCCGGTGATCCACTGGCTTTCGCCGGACGGCAGTGCGGTGCGCGCGTCGAGCGACGCGGCCGTCTTCATCCGCACCCACGGGCGGCCGCGCGTCATCCGCGACACGAAACCGATGTTCAGCTCGCCCGCCTCGTTCGCGAGCAGCCCGCAGCGCACGTCGATGCCCGCGTCGCGCAGCATCCCGAGGCCGCGCCCCGACACCTGCGGATTCGGGTCTTCCATCGCCGCGACGACCTTCGCGACGCGCGCGTCGATCAGCGCGTTCGCGCACGGCGGCGTGCGGCCGAAGTGGCTGCACGGCTCGAGCGTCACGTACACGGTGGCGCCGGCGACGTCATGGCCGCGCGCGCGCGCGTCCTTCAGCGCCTGCACTTCCGCGTGGTCCTGGCCGGCCGGCTGCGTGAAGCCTTCGCCGATCACGCTGCCGTCCTTGACGATCACGCAGCCGACGCGCGGGTTCGGCGCGGTCGTGTACATGCCGCGCGCCGCGAGCGTCAGCGCGCGCTGCATGTGGGCGAAGTCGGTATCCGAGAACATGCGCGCGGACCCGGGTCAGGCGGCCAGCGCCGCGAACGCGCGGCGCGCGGCCGCGAGCGTCGCGTCGATCACCGCGTCGTCGTGCGTGCTCGAGACGAAGCCGGCCTCGTACGCGGACGGCGCGAAGTACACGCCTTCGTCGAGCATCAGGTGGAAGAAGCGGTTGAAGCGCGCGACGTCGCTCTTCGTGACTTCCGCGAAGCTCGTGGGCACGCGCTCGGCGAAGTAGAGACCGAACATCGCACCGATCGAGTCGGCCGCGAACGGCACGCCGGCCGCGCGCGCTTCGGCCGCGAGGCCGTCGGCGAGGCGCTTCGTCTGCGCGGTGAGCGCGTCGTAGAAGCCGGGCGCCTGGATCAGCTGCAGCGTCTTCAGGCCCGCGGCCACCGCGATCGGGTTGCCCGACAGCGTGCCGGCCTGGTACACGCCGCCGAGCGGCGCGAGGTGGGCCATGATGTCGCGGCGGCCGCCGAACGCGGCAGCCGGCATCCCGCCGCCGATCACCTTGCCGAGGCACGTGAGGTCGGCCGCGATCCCGTAGTGCGCCTGCGCGCCGCCGAGCGCGACGCGGAACCCGCACATCACCTCGTCGAAGATCAGCACGGCGCCGTGCTTCGTGCACAGTGCGCGCAGCGCGTTCAGGAACTCGGGCGTGCCGCGCACGAGGTTCATGTTGCCCGCGACGGGCTCGACGATCACCGCGGCGATGTCGTCGCCGAACGCGCCGAATGCTTCTTCGAGCGCGGCGACGTTGTTGTATTCGAGGACGGTCGTGTGCTTCGCGATGTCGGCGGGCACGCCGGCCGACGTCGGGTTGCCGAACGTCAGCAGGCCCGAGCCGGCCTTGACCAGCAGGCTGTCCGCGTGGCCGTGGTAGCAGCCTTCGAACTTGACGATGCGGCTGCGGCCCGTGAAGCCGCGCGCGAGGCGCAGCGCGCTCATCGTGGCCTCGGTGCCGCTCGACACCATCCGCACCTGCTCGATCGACGGCACGAGCTTGCAGATTTCCTCGGCGATTTCGATTTCCGCTTCGGTCGGCGCGCCGAACGAGAAGCCGTCGGCGAGCACGTTCTGCACGGCCGACAGCACGTCCGGATGGACATGGCCGACGATCATCGGGCCCCACGAGCCGATGTAGTCGATGTACTGCTTGCCGTCGGCATCCCAGAAGTACGGGCCCTGCGCGCGCGACACGAAGCGCGGCGTGCCGCCGACCGAACGGAACGCGCGCACCGGCGAGTTGACGCCGCCCGGAATGGTCTTCTGGGCGCGTTCGAAGAGAATCTGATTGTTGGACATGGGCGAAACCTGCGAGAGAAGGGCGCGGGGGCCTTGAGCACGGGCCGCGGCGCCTGGGCGGAACGATCGTCCGATTGTACAAGAGACGCGCGCGGCGGGCCCGCGGCCGGGTCTGCGGCCTTTCGGCGCGTGGGGAACGGGACCGGACGGGCACCCGCGAACCGCGCGTGCCCGTCGGATCGGCCCCTTTTATCGCGGCGGCCTGCGCTTGCCGGTCAGCTCGGCCCAGCGCTTTTCCAGCGGGCCCTCGACCATCGGCTTGATCGACGTGCCGGAGCTTTGCGCATCCCAGGTCTGCACCGAGTACGGATGCACGCGCAGCGCGTCGCGCGGGATCACGACGTCCCGATGCGCGTCGACGAGCCAGTCGTAGACGAAGTCGATGCAGAGCCGGTAGCCGCGCTTCGTCGCCGGGTCGGGGACCTCGTACGGCGCGCGCGTCACGTAACCCGAGCCGAACACGCCCTTCGGCTCCTTCGCGACGCGGTGCAGGAACACGCGGTCGCCGGGCAGGATGCCGCGCGCGAAGCCGCAGCCCCACACGTCGTGCACGGCCTCGCCGGCTTTCACGCGCGCGGCGACGTCGGGCAGTTCGGGCCACGGCCATTTCTTGGGGCTCCAGATCAGCAGGAAGGCGGTCATCGTTTCGGTCGTGCGTCGGATTGATCAGACGAGAGAGGCGGAGAGCGGAAAGCTTAATCGAATCCGCGTGCGAATTCGCGACGCCGATCGTGCGGTCGCGTTCGGGCCGCGCGCGGCATCCGAAAAAGTTGCGCGTACAATCATGAGCCTGAACGCACCGCTCGCGGCGCGCCTCCGTCTTCACCGCCATGCGCGCCGCGATGCGCGCGGGCCTCCCATCCGGATACCCATGTCCCACGTCGTCCGGCGCCGGCCCGATGCCCGGCTGATCCTGTTGCTCGGCGCGCTCGCGGCCTGCGGGCCGATCGCCACCGACATGTACCTGCCGAGCCTGCCGTCGATCGCCGCAGGCTTCTCCGTGAGCCCCGGCGCCGCGCAGCGCACGCTGACGAGCTTCATGGCCGGTTTCTCGATCGGCATGCTGCTGTACGGGCCGCTGTCCGACACGTGGGGCCGCCGGCCGGTGCTGCTCGGCGGCATCGCGCTGTTCACGCTCGCGAGCATCGGCTGCTTCGTGGCGACCTCGATCGACATGCTGATCCTCGTGCGCTTCCTGCAGGCGCTCGGCGCCGGTGCCGCGTCGGTGCTCGCCCGCGCGATCGCGCGCGACGCGCACGAGCCGACCGATGCGGCGAAGGTGCTGTCGATGGTCGCGATCGTCACCGCGGTCGGGCCGCTGCTCGCGCCGCTGCTCGGCGGCCAGATCCTGCGCTTCGCCGGCTGGCGCGGCGTGTTCGTCGTGCTCGCCGCGTTCGGCGCGCTGTGCGCGGCGACCGCGTATCTGCGCGTACCCGAGACCTGGCCGAAGGAGCGGCGCAAGAGCGCGGCCGTGCTCGCGTCGTTCGCATCGTACGGCCGCATCCTGTCCGATCCGGTCGCGTGGGGGCACATGCTGTGCGGCGGGATGGCGTTCGCGTCGATGTTCTCGTACATCACCGCGACGCCGTTCGTGTACATCGAGTATTTCCACGTGTCGCCGCAGCACTACGGGCTGCTGTTCGGGCTGAACGTCGTCGGGATCATGATCGGCAACTTCACCAACACGCGGCTCGTCGGCCGCCTCGGCTCGCTGCGCATCATCTCGGCCGCGTCGCTCGTGAGCGGCATCGCATCGCTTGCGGTCGCGCTCGTCGCGCTGACCGGGTGGGGCGGGCTGTGGTCGATCGTCGTGTGCCTGTTCTTCGTCGTCGGCGTGGTCGGGATCCTGTCCGCGAACTGCACGACCGACCTGATGCATCGCTATCCGCACAACGCGGGCGCGTCGGCGGCCGTGTTCGGCGCGATGCAGCTCGCGCTCGGCGCGCTCGCGAGCGTCGCGATCGGCGCACTTGCCGACGGCACGCCGTTCGCGATGGGCGTGACGATCGGCGTCTGTGGCGTGCTGGTGTTCGTCGGACGTTATCTCGTGCTGCGCTGGCACGGCCGGCCGGTGAAAGCGGGCGCGTGAAGTGCCGCGGCGCCGGCCGTGGAATGACGAAACGCCACCGCGCGCGGTGAACCGAACCTCAAAAGTTGGCGAACCACTTCGACGGTTGGATTCACGGCGCGCGGTGGCGTTTTTTTACGGCGAGCGGAAGGCCGTGACCTGCCTCCCGCATCGCGTGGTGCATCAGTCGCGCGCGACGTCCTTCGCCGCCGGCGATGCGCCGTGGCTCAGCCAGTCGAGCACGTCGGCCGTTTCGTCGTCGCTCGCGCGGGCGCGGGCCTGCGCGACGGCCTCCGGCAATTCGCCGTTGGTCGACGCGCGACGGATCGCGACGCCGACGGCCAGGATGTCGATCATCAGCAGATGCAGGATCCGCGAGATCATCGACAGCTGCGACTCGCGCATCTCGATGTGGTCGGTCTCGAGCGCGACGGTCGCGCGCTTCGCGAGCGGCGTGTTGCTCGACGTGATCGCGATCACCTTCGCACCGGCCTGCATCGCGACGTCGAGCACGCGCAGCAGCTCCGGCGCGCGCCCGGACTTCGACACCGCGACGATCACGTCGCCCTTGCCGAGCAGCGCGGCCGACGCGGCCTGCATGTACAGGTCGCCGTACGCGATCGTCGGGATCCCGAAGCGGAAGAACTTGTAGTGCGCGTCCTGCGCGACGATGTTCGAGTTGCCGAGCCCGTAGAACTCGATGCGGCGCGCACCGTTCAGGATCTCGATCGCGTTCTCGACGTGCTCGAAGTTCAGGTGCTCGCGCAGCTGCAGGATCGCGGACACCGTGTTGTCGAGCACCTTCGCACCGAAATCGGTGGCCGTGTCGCCGAGATGCACCTGGCTGTGGCTCATCGGAATCGTGCCGGTAAGGCCGGTCGCGAGCTTCAGCTTGAAGTCCGACAGGCCCTGGCAGCCGAGCGAGCGGCAGAAGCGGATCACCGTCGGCTGGCTCACGTCCGCCTTGCGCGCGATGTCGACGATCGGGTCGTTGATGATCGAGCGCGGATGGTTCAGCGCGAGATCGGCGACGCGGCGCTCGGCCGGCGTCAGCGCGTCGCGCATCTGGCGGATCCGCTCGAACACGGCCGACGACGCGCCGCCCGAGCGGTTCGACAACTGCTCCGCGAGAATGGCCGATACGCCGAGGAACGCCGGATACTCGGCGGTGATCAGGTAGGTCGGGATGTTCTCGAGATAGTGCGCGAAGCGGCCCTTCGCCTCGAAGCGCGCGCGGAACGACGAGCGCGTGAACAGCTCGCCGAGCTTCAGCGCGACGCCGCCGCCGATATAGACCCCGCCGAGCGCGCCGAGCGTCAGCGCGACGCTGCCGGCGAACGAGCCGAGAATCCCGCAGAAGCATTCGACGGTTTCGAGCGCGAGCGCGTCGCCCGCATGCGCGCGCTCGACGATCTCGGCCGTATCGACGGACGCGGCGACGCGCTTCTTGTCGCGCGCGGCGAGCGCGCGGTAGATGATCTCCATGCCGGGGCCTGCGCACACGCGTTCGAACGACACGTGCGGAAACTTCTTGCGCGCGTACTGCAGCACCAGATCCTCGCGCTCGTCCTGCGGCGCGAACGATGCATGACCGCCTTCGCTGCCGAGCGCGATCCAGCGGTCGTCCGCCGGTATCAGCCCCGATACGCCAAGCCCGGTGCCGGGCCCCAGCAGCCCGATCACGCTGTTCTGGCGGCGCGCGCCGCCGCCGATCTGCACGCGCTGCGCGTCGGTCAGGCCGGGCAGCGCCATCGCGAGCGCGGTGAAGTCGTTGACGACGAGCAGCGTGTCGAACCCGAGCGCACGGCGCGTCGCCTCGATCGAAAAGCTCCAGTCGTGATTGGTCATCGTGACCTGGTCGCCGTCGACCGGGTTCGCGATCGCGATCGCCGCGTGGTTCACGCGGGCGATCTTCACGTCCTTCAGATACTTGCGGATCGCGTCGGTGAGCGTCGGGTAGTCCGCGCCCGGATAGACGCGGATCTGCGTGATTTCGCCCGGACCGGTTTCCAGCGCGAAACGCGCGTTGGTGCCGCCGACGTCCGCGAGCAGGCGCGGGCCGTCGGCGTGCTGGCCGGCGACGACAGCCTTACTTTGCGCACCAGTAGACATCGAGCTTGGTCCCCTTGTCGTTGGCCAGTTGGGAAATCGCGTTCTTCTGCAGCGTGGCGGCCGCGGCGTCGAGCACGTCGCGTTTGCGGCTGCCGGCGATCAGCAGGAACAGCCGGTCGACGCGCTTGAGCGCATCGAGCGAAAAGCTCACGCGCGCATGCGGCGCCGCGCCGGGATGCACGGCGACGAAGCGTTCGGGCGTCGTGATCGCGTGGTCCCATTCGGGCGCATCCGCGAAAATCGACGCGGTATGGCCGTCCTCGCCCATGCCGAGCACGGCGACGGTCGGCACACGGTAATCGGCGTTTGCATTGAGTGCTGCGACGTGCGCGTCGAGCGGCACGCGCGTGTCGACGAGCGGCAGGAAGCGGGCAGGGGCCGCCGCGTGCTGCAGCAGCGTGTCGCGCACGAGTTGCGCGTTGCTGGCTGCGTCGTGCTCCGGCACCCAGCGGTCGTCGACCAGCGTGACGTCGACGCCGGCCCAGTCGAGCGCCGCATGCGACAGCGTTTGCAGGAACGGCCGCGGGCTCGTGCCGCCGGACACCGCGAGCGTCGGGCGCGCGGGGCCCGCGAGCGCCGCGCGCAGCGCATCGCCGACGGCGCGCGCGAGCGCTTCGCTTTGCGCTTCCTGGGTGTCGAAAGCGTGGATCTCGATCACATCTCCTCCGGACTGCTTTGTCTGTTCAATTCGTGTGAATCGTGGCGCACGTTGCCGCGCGCACGGGGCGCACGGCAACGGCTTGCATCAGTTTTCCTCTTCGAGCCAGCAGGTGCCGTGCTGCGCGAGCATCGCGCTCGCCGCGGCCGGCCCCCACGTGCCCGCCGCGTACGGCTTCGGCGGCTTCAGCGTGCGCGCCCATTCGTTCAGGATCGGCTCGACCCAGCGCCACGCGGCTTCCTGCTCGTCGCGCCGCACGAAGAGGGCGAGTCGGCCGTTGATCACGTCGAGCAGCAGGCGCTGGTACGCCTCCATCTGCCCTTCCTTGAAGAACTGGTCGAACGCGAGGTCGAGGTGCACGCTCGCGAGGTTCATCCCTTCGCCCGGCTGCTTCGCGAGGCAGTACAGGCGAATCGTCTCGTTCGGCTGCAGCCGGATCACGAGGCGGTTCGCGCCGGCGCGCAGCGCCGAGGCCCCGAGCGCCGAGTGCGGCACCGGACGGAAGTTGACGACGATCTCCGCGACGCGGTCGGCGAGCCGCTTGCCGGTGCGCAGGAAGAACGGCACGCCGGCCCAGCGCCAGTTCTCGATCTCCACCTTCAGCGCGACGAAGGTCTCGGTCTGGCTGTCGGGCTTCACGCCCGGCTCGGTCGCGTACGCCGGCACCTGCGCGCCCTTGATCACGCCCGCATGATACTGGCCGCGCACCGCGACCTTGCCGATGTCGCGCGGATCGACGGGCTTCAGCGCACGCAGCACGCGCAGCTTCTCGTCGCGCACCGAATCCGAATCCATCGAGTGCGGCGGCTCCATCGCGACGATCGACAGCAGCTGCAGCAGATGGTTCTGCACCATGTCGCGCAGCGCGCCCGTATTGTCGTAGAAATCGCCGCGCGCTTCGACGCCGAGCTCCTCGGCGATCGTGATCTGGATGCTCTCGACCCATTCGCGGCGCCACAGCGGCTCGAACAGCGCGTTGCCGAAGCGCAGCGCGAGCAGGTTCTGTACCGGCTCCTTCCCGAGATAGTGGTCGATCCGGTAGATCTGGTCTTCCGCGAAGATTTCGCCGACCGCGTCGTTGATCGCGTTCGACGAGCGCAGGTCGTAGCCGAGCGGCTTCTCGAGCACGATGCGCGCGCCTTCGTTCAGCCCGACCGACGCGAGCGCCTTGCAGATCGGCACGAACAGCGACGGGCCCGTCGCGAGATAGAACACGCGGATGCCCGGCAGATGCGCGACCGCGTCGCGCAGCACGACGTAGTCTTCCTCGCGGCCGAGGTCGAGATTCACGTATTGGATGCGCTCGAGGAACGACTTCCATGCGCTGTCGTCGAATGCGCTGCCGGCCGCCTTCGCCGCATGCGGCTTCACGTGCGTGTCGACCCATTCGAGATAGTGGGCCCGATCCGATTCGTGCCGCGCGACGGCAACGATCCGGCCGCCTTCCGCGAGCATGTTGCCGCGGTGCGCTTCGAACAGCGCGGGCAGGATCTTGCGCATCGACAGGTCGCCGGTGCCGCCGAAAAGTACGAAGGTAAAGCTGGAATCGGTATGCATGTGTCTCCGCCGGTTGGGGTGCTGGGAAGCGATCCGTAGTGCGATAAAAATATTTTTGACACTGAATTGTAGTTTAACTACAATCCGCCGCAAGGGGTAGCACCTGGGTGAAGAAAAAAAGATGTGCGGTCGACGAACTGCACGAGCTTCGCCTTCGGGAGCGCCTTGTGCCGAATGGTATCGGACATTGACGGAGCGCATCGTTCGCGCGCCGTCGCCCCCGGGCTCGCGCCGCAGCATCGCGGCGGGCCAGAAACACAAAGAGGAGACACGCCGTTGAATCTCGATTCACGCTTTCTGTAAGAGCCCGGCCGGTCATCGGCCCGTACGCTGCATGCGTCCCGCGGCTCGATTTCCCCGTCGTTTATCAAGAAGCCGGTTCCCCGTCGGGGAACCTCACGAGTTGATTCAGTCTGGAGGAGATAAGTAATGAAAGTTCGCTCGATCATGGGCGCGCTCTGCGCCGCGGGTCTGATGGCTGGCGCCGTGGCGGCGCAGGCAGCCGAGAACGTGACGGTGCTGCACTGGTGGACCTCGGGCGGCGAGTCCAAGGCCGTCGGCGTGCTGAAGGACGACATGCAGAAGCAGGGCTACGTGTGGAAGGACTTCGCGGTCGCGGGCGGCGCGGGCGCGGCGGCCATGACCGCGCTGAAGACCAAGGTGATCAGCGGCGACGCACCGTCGGCCGCGCAGATCAAGGGCCCGCTGATCCAGGACTGGGCCGACCAGGGCGTGCTCGTCAACATCGACTCCGCCGCTGGCGACTGGAAGCAGAACCTGCCGCCGGAAATCGACAAGATCATCAAGTACAAGGGTCATACCGTCGCCGCGCCGTTCTCGGTGCACCGCGTGAACTGGCTCTACATCAACAAGGCCGCGCTCGACAAGGTCGGCGCGAAGGTGCCGACCACCTGGCCTGAATTCTTCGCGGTCGCCGACAAGCTGAAGGCCGCGGGCATCCAGCCGGTCGCGATGGGCGGCCAGCCGTGGCAGGACCTGACGCTGTGGGAAGACGTCGTGCTGTCGCAGGGTCCGGCGTTCTACAAGAAGGCGCTCGTCGACCTCGACCAGGCCACGCTGACCTCGCCGCAGATGCTGTCGGTGTTCGACACGGTGCGCAAGATCCAGGGCTACTTCGACACCGGCCGCAACGGCCGCGACTGGAACCTCGCGACCGCGATGGTCATCAACGGCAAGGCCGGCATGCAGTTCATGGGCGACTGGGCGAAGGGCGAGTTCGAGAACGCCGGCAAGAAGGCGGGCAAGGACTACATCTGCGCGCCGGTGCCGGGCACCGTGAATTCGTACACGTTCAACGTCGACTCGTTCGTGTTCTTCCAGCAGAAGGGCGAGAAGAACGCGACGCCGGGCCAGATCGCGCTCGCGAAGACGATCATGACGCCGGACTTCCAGGAGCAGTTCAGCCTGCTGAAGGGCTCGGTGCCGGTGCGTCTCGGCGTGAAGATGGACAAGTTCGACGACTGCGCGAAGAAGTCGTACGCCGACGAGCAGACCGCGATCAAGTCGGGCGGCTTCGTGCCGTCGCTGGCGCACGGGATGGCGCAGGGCGATGCGACGGCCGGCGCGATCACCGACGTCGTGACGAAGTTCATGAACTCGCAGCAGGATTCGAAGAGCGCGGTCGCCGCGCTCGCGAAAGCCGCGAAGGTGAAGTAAAGCGCGACAGGCGCCCGGCCGCAAGCGCATCGTCGGCCGGGCGTTTTTGCATGTGCAGCAAACGGGCTCGCCCGCGGGCCCGCGCCGTACCGGCGCCGGCCCGGCCTGCGCCGTCCTCGTTCCAGGAGTCGAATCAAGTGGCTGCCCCTCTTAGCGGAAACGGATCCGGCGCTGCCGTCGCGCGGCGCACGTCGCCGATGTCGGCCTTCGCCGATCGCTGGATCCCGAAGCTCGTGCTCGCGCCGAGCCTCGCGATCGCCGTGGTGTTCATCTACGGCTTCATCCTGATTACCGGCTATCTGTCGCTGACCAATTCGCGGCTGTTGCCGAACTACGAATTCGACGGCTTCGGCCGTTACACCGACCTGTTCCAGAACGACGTGTGGTGGACCTCCGCCGCGAACCTCGGCTGGTTCGGGATTCCGTTCATCGCGATCTGCGTCGGGCTCGGCCTGTTCCTCGCGATCCTGCTCGACCAGCGGATCCGCAACGAAGGCGCGCTGCGCGCGATCTTCCTGTACCCGATGGCGCTGTCGTTCATCGTGACCGGCACCGCGTGGCAGTGGATCCTGAACCCGGGCCTCGGCCTCGAGAAGGTGATGCACGACTGGGGCTGGACGAGTTTCTCGTTCGGCTGGCTCGACGATCCGGACAAGGCGATCTTCTGTATCGTGATCGCCGCCGTGTGGCAGTCGACCGGCTTCGTGATGGCGCTGTTCCTGGCAGGGCTGCGCGGCGTCGACGCCGAGATCTTCAAGGCCGCGCAGGTCGACGGCGCGACGCTGCCGACCATCTACCGCAAGATCGTGATCCCGAGCATGCGCCCGGTGTTCTTCTCGGTGCTGCTGATCCTGTGCCACATCACGATCAAGACCTTCGACCTGGTCGTCGCGCTGACGGCGGGCGGCCCCGGCACGTCGTCGTCGCTGCCGGCCATGTTCATGTACACGTTTTCGTTCAATCGCGGCCAGCTCGGGCTCGGCGCGGCGTCGTCGGTGATGATGCTCGCGACCGTGGTCGCGGTGCTGGTGCCGCTGATGTATATGGAATCGAGGAGCACCCGCAATGCAGCCTAAGATGACGATCAGCCGGGCAGTGATCTATGCGGCGCTGATCCTGTTCGCGCTGTATTTCCTGTTCCCGATCTACGTGATGCTGTCGACGTCGTTCAAGGACCTCGACCAGCTTCGTACCGGCAACCTGCTGACGCCGCCGTCGCACTGGACCGTCGATCCGTGGGTGAAGGCGTGGAGCGGCGCGTGTACCGGCGTGCGTTGCGACGGGATGAAGCCGTTCTTCCTGAACTCGCTGCAGATGGTGATTCCGGCCGTGCTGATCTCGTCGCTGATCGGCGCGTTCAACGGCTACGTGCTCACGCACTGGCGCTTTCGCGGCGCGGATGCGCTGTTCACGATGATGCTGGTCGGCTGCTTCATTCCGTTCCAGGTGATCCTGCTGCCGATGGCGCGCCTGCAGGGGATGCTCGGCCTCGCGAACACGATCCCGGGCCTGGTGTTCGTGCACGTGGTGTACGGGATCGCGTTCACGACGATGTTCTTCCGCAACTTCTACGTGAGCGTGCCGGCCGAGCTCGTGAAGGCCGCGCGCATCGACGGCGCGGGCTTCTTCACGATCTTCACGAAGATCCTGCTGCCGGTGTCGCTGCCGATCTTCATGGTGTGCCTGATCTGGCAGTTCACGCAGATCTGGAACGACTTCCTGTTCGGGATCGTGTTCTCCGGCGTCGATTCGATGCCGATCACGGTCGCGCTGAACAACCTCGTCAACACGTCGACGGGCGTGAAGGAATACAACGTCGACATGGCCGGCGCGATCATTGCCGCGCTGCCGACGCTGCTCGTCTACGTGGTCGCCGGCCGCTACTTCGTGCGCGGGCTGACGGCGGGCGCGGTGAAGGGGTAAGCGCGGCTTCATCCGATACGACGAACCGGCCGCGCACGACGCGCGGCGCATCGAAACGAACCCGACGCGGCGCCGTAGCGCCGCGCGAGACGAGACAGAGGATTCACAGCATGGCAAGCCTTTCCATCCGTGACGTGTACAAGACCTACCCGAACGGGGTGCCGGTCCTGAAGGGTGTCGACATCGAGATCGAGGACGGACAGTTCCTGATCCTGGTCGGCGGGTCGGGCTGCGGGAAGTCGACGCTGCTCAACATGATCGCCGGCCTCGAGACCGTGACGAGCGGCGAGATCTGCATCGACGGCAAGGTCGTCAACGACCTGTCGCCGAAGGATCGCGACATCGCGATGGTGTTCCAGTCGTACGCGCTGTATCCGTCGATGACGGTGCGCGAGAACATCTCGTTCGGCCTGAACATCCGCAAGGTGCCGAAGAGCGAGCAGCAGCAGATCGTCGAGCGCGTGTCCGCGATGCTGCAGATCCAGCATCTGCTCGACCGCAAGCCGGGCCAGCTGTCGGGCGGCCAGCGCCAGCGCGTCGCGATGGGCCGCGCGCTCGCGCGCGATCCGTCGCTGTTCCTGTTCGACGAGCCGCTGTCGAACCTCGATGCGAAGCTGCGCATCGAGATGCGCGCGGAGATCAAGCTGCTGCACCAGCGCCTCGGCACGACGATCGTCTACGTGACGCACGACCAGATCGAGGCGATGACGCTCGGCGACCGGATCGCGGTGATGAAGGACGGCGTGGTCCAGCAGTTCGGCGCGCCGCAGGAGATCTACGATTCGCCGTCGAACCTGTTCGTCGCGGGCTTCATCGGCGCGCCGCCGATGAACTTCATCAACGGCAAGCTGGTCGAGCAGGGCAGCGGGATCGCGCTCGAGATCGACACGGGCCTCGCGCGCAGCGCGCTGAACCTGCCGTTCGATGCGAAGCGGATGAACGGCCACGTCGGCCGCGAGGTGATCCTCGGTCTGCGTCCGGAGCGCATTACCGACGCGCGCAACGCCCATCACGGCGAGGCGTCGAAGCTGCAGCCGATCGACGTGCGCGTCGACGTGACCGAGCCGACGGGCCCGGACACGCACGTGTTCGCGCAGGTAAACGGCAAGCGGATCGTGAGCCGCGTGCATCCGGCCGCGAATCCGCAACCGGGGCAGACGCAGTCGCTGCTGTTCGACGTGTCGAAGGCGGTGCTGTTCGATCCGGCGTCGGAAGAGCGGATCGCGTGACGCGGCGCGTGCGCTGAGTGAAAGAAAAGGGGCCGTTCGTGATGAACGGCCCCTTTCGTTTGGACGGGTTGGCGATCGTTGGCGGCGCGGTCGCGCTGCAGCGTCAGTGCGGCAACCGCACGTCGAACTTGAACGTCGCGAGCCGCGCGACGAGGATGAAGCCGGTCGCGAGCAGCACGCTGTACACCGAGTCGAACTGCAGCCACGCGAGCAGCAGGTAGAACCAGCAGCCGACGAATGCGCAGGTCGCGTACGGCCGCGAATCGCGCAGGATCAGCGGGATGTCGTTGCACAGCACGTCGCGCACGATCCCGCCGACCACGCCGGTGATCACGCCCATCATCACCGCGATGAAGCGCGGCATCTCGGCATCGAGCGCGATCGCGGTGCCCGAGATGCTGAAGATGCCGAGCCCGATCGCATCGGCCACCAGCAACAGCCGCTCGGCCGACAGCCGCGACAGCATCCGCAGCACGAACGGCGCGAACAGCGCCAGCACGAAGATCGCGATCACGTAGTCGTCGTGCACGACCCAGTAGAACGGCCGGCGTTCGAGCAGGATGTCGCGCAGCGTGCCGCCGCCGAATGCGGTCGCGAGCGCGACGACGAACGTGCCGACCGAGTCCAGGCGGTTCTTGCGCGCCTCGATGAAGCCCGAGATCGCGAAAGCCAGCGTGGCGATCGCCTCCAGTATCGAGATCGCGAGCGTCAGCCTAGGATGCGGCACGCGGCCCCCGTTCGGCGGGCGCCGCGAGCGGCTGCAGCAGCACGAGCACCGCTCCCGCGCCGCCGTCGTGGCTGCGCGCCTCGCAGAACGCGATCACTTCTTCCTTCTGCACCAGCCACGCACGCACCTTGCCTTTCAGCACGGGTTCCTTGCCGATCGAGCCGAGGCCCTTGCCGTGGATCACGCGCAGGCAGCGCAGCCCCTTCTTGCCGGCTTCGCGGATGAATTCCGCGAGCGCGTCGCGCGCCTCGTCGCGCCGCATCCCGTGCAGGTCGAGCTGCGCCTGCACGATCCACGCGCCGCTCCTCAGCTTGCGCACGACGTCGCGGCTGATGCCGGGGCGGTGGTAGTACAGCGATTCGTCGCTGTCGAGCAGCGTTTCCGGATCGAATTCGTCGGACAGCGTCGCGTTCAGCACCGCTTCCTCGTCGCGCTGCGTCTGCTTCGGCAGCGGATCGGGCGGCGTGCGGCCGGACTTCGCGCGCGGCGGCGCGTTCAACGGCTGGATCGCGCCGATTTCGTTGCGGAACAGGTTCGCGTCGGCCTCCGCCTGGCGGGCCGCCTTCGCGGTTTCGACGCGCGTGCGTTCGCGCCGGTCGGCTTCGCCTTGCAGCGACTTGCGCAGCGCACCGAGGCCGGCCAGGCCCT
>NZ_JAULUC010000031.1:0-68686 GCF_052851275.1 Burkholderia sp. SR8 | reverse complement strand
TTGACGTGCGCATGAATAATCGGTGTCACTGGAAAACGGCATTTCGCCGTACCCGACTGGAGGCCCCGTGGCAGACGAGAGCGATCTCGACAGAACCGAAGCCGCCACTCCGAGACGCCGCGAGAAGGCGCGCGAGGAGGGGCAGGTCGCGCGTTCGCGCGAACTCGCTTCGTTCGCGCTGCTCGCGGCCGGGTTCTACGGCGCGTGGCTGCTCGCGGGTCCGTCGGGCGCGCGTCTGCAGGCGATGCTGCGCGGCGCGTTCGCGTTCGATCGCGCGACCGCGTTCGACACGCACCGGATGCTGTCGGCAGCCGGCACCGCGAGCGCCGAAGGGTTCGCCGCGCTGCTGCCGATCCTCGCCCTCACCGGTCTCGCCGCACTGCTCGCGCCGATGGCGCTCGGCGGCTGGCTGATCTCGCAGAAGACCTTCGAGCTGAAGTTCGACCGCCTGAACCCGATCGCCGGCCTCGGCCGGATGTTCTCGATCCAGGGGCCGATCCAGCTCGGGATGTCGCTCGCGAAGACGCTGGTCGTCGGCGGGATCGGCGGGATCGCGATCTGGCGCAGCAAGGACGAACTGCTCGGCCTCGCGACGCAGCCGCTCGGCTCGGCGCTCGCGGACGCGATGCATCTGGTCGCCGTGTGCTGCGGCACGACGGTCGCCGGGATGCTGGTGGTCGCCGCGCTCGACGTGCCTTTCCAACTCTGGCAGTACAACAAGAAGTTGCGCATGACGAAGGAAGAAGTGAAGCGCGAGCATCGCGAGAACGAAGGCGATCCGCACGTGAAGGGCCGCATCCGCCAGCAGCAGCGCGCGATCGCGCGGCGCCGGATGATGGCCGCCGTGCCGAAGGCCGACGTGGTCGTCACGAACCCGACGCACTTCGCCGTCGCGCTGCAGTACGCGGACGGCGAGATGCGCGCGCCGAAGGTCGTCGCGAAGGGCGTGAATCTCGTCGCCGCGCGCATCCGCGAACTCGCGGCCGAGCACAACGTGCCGCTGCTCGAAGCGCCGCCGCTCGCGCGGGCGCTGTATCACAACGTCGAAATCGAACGCGAGATTCCCGGCTCGCTGTACTCGGCTGTGGCCGAAGTGCTCGCGTGGGTCTACCAGCTGCGGCGCTTCCGCTCGGAAGGCGGCGCGTTCCCGGCCGCGCCGGTCGATCTGAACGTGCCGGTCGAACTCGACAAGGGGTCGTCGGTCTCGGCCGACGACGAGCGCGAAGAAGCCGAAGACACGCTCGGCAAGCAAGGAAACGCGGCATGAGCACCCCGACCACCGGCCTGTTCGCCAAGCGCGCGAACCCGTTCGCGGGCACCAACCTGCGCGCGCTCGCGGGCCCGATCCTCATCTGCATGATCCTGGGGATGATGATCCTGCCGCTGCCGCCGCTGCTGCTGGATCTTCTCTTCACGTTCAACATCGCGCTGTCGGTGATGGTGCTGCTCGTCAGCATGTACACGATGAAGCCGCTCGACTTCGCCGCGTTCCCGAGCGTGCTGCTGTTCTCGACGCTGCTGCGGCTGTCGCTGAACGTCGCGTCGACGCGCGTCGTGCTGCTCGAGGGTCACACCGGCCCCGACGCCGCCGGCCAGGTGATCGAGGCGTTCGGCCACTTCCTCGTCGGCGGCAACTTCGCGGTCGGCATCGTCGTGTTCGTGATCCTGATGATCATCAACTTCATGGTGATCACGAAGGGCGCGGGGCGGATCGCCGAAGTGTCCGCGCGCTTCACGCTCGACGCGATGCCCGGCAAGCAGATGGCGATCGACGCCGACCTGAACGCGGGCCTCATCAACGAGGAGCAGGCGCGCAAGCGGCGCCTCGCCGTGTCGCAGGAAGCCGAGTTCTACGGGTCGATGGACGGCGCGTCGAAGTTCGTGCGCGGCGACGCGATCGCGGGCCTGATCATCATGGCGATCAACGTGATCGGCGGGCTGATCGTCGGGATGGTCCAGCACGACATGTCGTTCGCGGCGGCCGGCACCAACTACACGCTGCTGACGATCGGCGACGGCCTCGTCGCGCAGATCCCGTCGCTCGTGATCTCGACGGCCGCCGGCGTGATCGTGTCGCGGGTCGCGACCGACGAGGACATCGGCACGCAGATCACCGGCCAGCTGTTCACGAACCCGCGCGTGCTGACCATCACCGGCGCGATCATCGTGCTGATGGGGCTGATCCCGGGCATGCCGCACTTCGCGTTCCTGCTGCTCGGCGGCGGCGCGATCTGGCTGGCCCGCACGCAGACGCGCCGCGCGGCGGCCCGCGTGGCGGCCGGCGACGTGACCGAAATCGCGCCGCCCGCAGCGCTGCCGGGCGACAGCCACGAGGCAACCTGGGACGACGTGCAGCTGATCGACCCGCTCGGCCTCGAAGTCGGCTACCGGCTGATTCCGCTCGTCGACAAGAACAGCGACGGCGAGCTGCTCAAGCGCATCAAGAGCATCCGCAAGAAATTCGCGCAGGAGATCGGCTTCCTGCCGCCCGTGATCCACATTCGCGACAACCTCGAGCTGCGGCCGAACGCATACCGGATCGCGCTGAAGGGCGTCGAGATCGGCGCGGGCGAAGTGTTTCCGGGCCAGTGGCTCGCGATCAACCCCGGCCAGGTGACGGCCGCGCTGCCGGGCGCCGCGACGCAGGATCCGGCGTTCGGGCTGCCGGCCGTGTGGATCGACGTCGCGATGCGCGAGCAGGCGCAGGTGTACGGCTACACCGTCGTCGATGCGAGCACGGTCGTCGCGACGCACCTGAACCACCTGGTCGTCCAGCATGCGGCCGAGCTGCTCGGCCGCCAGGAAGTGCAGGCGCTCGTCGAGCGCACCGGCAAGGACGCGCCGTCGCTCGTCGAGGACCTCGTGCCGAAGACGATCTCGCTCACCACGCTGCAGAAGGTGCTGCAGAACCTGCTCGAGGAAGGCGTGCCGATCCGCGACATGCGCACGATCCTCGAGGCCGTGTCCGAACACGCGGGCCGCGGCGACGCGTACGAGATCACCGCCGCGGTGCGGCTCGCGCTCGGCCGCGCGATCACGCAGCAGTGGTATCCGGGCGCGGGCGAGATGCAGGTGATGGGTCTCGATTCGAATCTCGAGCGCGTGCTGTCGCAGGCGCTCGCGACCGGCGCGAACCCGGGCCTCGAGCCCGGCCTCGCACACAACCTTCTGACCGGCACGCAGCAGGCGATGCTGCGTCAACAGAATCTCGGGCTGCCGCCGGTGCTGCTGGTGCAGCACGCGCTGCGCGCGATGCTCGCGCGCTTCCTGCGCCGCAGCCTGCCGCAACTGAAAGTGCTGTCGTATGCCGAAGTGCCGGACACACGCACGATCAAAGTCGTTAACGTCATCGGGGGTTCCGCTTGAACATTCGCAAATTCACCGGCGCGACGAGCCGCGACGCGCTTCGTCTCGTGCGCGAGGCACTGGGCGCCGACGCCGTCGTGCTGTCGAATCGCACGCTCGATGACGGCAGTGTCGAAATCGTCGCACTCGCCGACTCGGATCTCGCCGCCGTCGCGCCGCCGGCCGCCGCGCGGCCGCGCGCCGTGGCGCCGCGTGGCGCGGACTCCGTGCCGGCCGCCGCGGTGCCGGGCATCGTGTCGCGTCCGGGCGCCGCGCTCGCGCGCCCGGCCGTCAATCCGTATGCGGCAGGCGAAGGCGGGCTGCCGGACGTATTCTCGTCGGTGTTCGGCGCGAGCGCCGACAGCGCGCAGGCGGTCTCGGAACCGGCCGCATTCGATACCGACGCAGACGCGCGTACCGATGCCCATGCAGCAGCGCACGCATCGCCATCGTCAGCCGTGCCTGCATCCGCTGCAGCCGCAGCGGCGGCCGCGACGCCGCCGGCAGCAGCCTCCGAACCCGCGCCGTGGCTCGTCGAGCACGCGAAGCGTCTGACGCAGCAGCGCGAAGCGCTGATCGCCCGCGCGCAGGCCGCGCCGGCCGCCCCGCAGGCCCCGGTTCGCGCGCAGCAGGACGCCGCGTCCGCGACGCCGGCCGACTGGGCGCGCGACATCGTGCGCGATGCCGAGCGCCGGCTGCCGTCCGCCGCGACCATCCGCGCGAGCGAAGCGAGCGCCGCGCGGCCGGCCGAGCGCGCGGCCGAACGCACGCGTCTGTCGGCGGAGGCCGCCGCCGCGGTGGCCGACGCGGTGAACGCGCGCATCGAGCGCATCGTCACCGGCACGGTGATGCACGAGCTCGGCGCGATGCGCGGGATGATGGAAGAGCAGTTCGACAGCCTGATGTGGCACGACCGCCAGCGCCGCAGCCCGGTGCACGGCGCGCTGAGCAAGCACCTGTTCTCGGCCGGTTTTTCCGCGCAGCTGGTGCGGATGCTGGTCGACAACCTGCCGTCCGGCGACGACACGCAGACCTTCGAGCAGGCCGCCGAGTGGGCGCAGTCGGTGCTCGCGGCGAACCTGCCGGTGCTCGAAAACGAGGATGCGCTGATGGAGCGCGGCGGCGTGTTCGCGCTGATGGGGCCGACCGGCGTCGGCAAGACGACCACGACCGCGAAGCTCGCCGCGCGCTGCGTGATGCGCTTCGGCGCGAGCAAGGTCGCGCTGCTGACCACCGACAGCTACCGGATCGGCGGCCACGAGCAGTTGCGCATCTTCGGCAAGATCCTCGGCGTGCCGGTGCACGCGGTGAAGGACGCCGGCGATCTCGAGCTCGCGCTGTCCGAGCTGCGCAACAAGCACATCGTGCTGATCGACACGATCGGCATGAGCCAGCGCGACCGCGCGCTGTCCGATCAGATCGCGATGCTGCATGGCGCGAATGCGCCGGTGCAGCGCCTGCTGCTGCTGAACGCGACGAGCCACGGCGACACGCTCAACGAGGTCGTCCAGGCGTACCGCAGCGCGGCCGAGTATCCCGATCTCGCCGGCTGCATCCTGACCAAGCTCGACGAGGCGACCCACCTCGGCGGCGTGCTCGACACGGTGATCCGCTACAAGCTGCCGGTGCATTACGTGTCGACCGGCCAGAAGGTGCCGGAGAACCTGTACGTCGCGTCGACCCGATTCCTGCTGAAAAGCGCGTTCTGTGTGCCGCGCGACGGCTCGCCCTTCGTGCCGCAAGACGAGGACATGCCGACGCTGCTCTCCGCACTGACCGCACGTTCCACCGCCGAGCTGCACGAGGTGCGATTTGGATAAACGGATCATCGACCAGGCCGAAGGGCTGCGGCGCCTGCTGGCCGGGCGCGCGTCGCGCATCGTCGCGGTGACCGGCGGGCCGGCGGGCGTCGGCTGCACGTCGACCGTCGTCAACGTCGCGGCCGCGCTCGCCGCGCTCGGCAAGGACGTGCTCGTCGTCGACGAGCGTGCGGACGTGCAATCGGCCGCGGCGACGCTGGCGGGCGCGTGGCTGCGCGACGGCGAACGCACGCGCGTGGCGGCCGGCTTCGGCCTGTGCGCGGCCGCGCGCCTCGCGCGCGACGGCTACAGCGACACGCAGCTGAGCGACTTCATCGACGGGCAGGCCGACATCGTGCTGGTCGATGCGCAGCTCGGCGCGGACGGCGCATTCTCGGCGCTCGCGCGCGAGGCGCACGACGTGCTGATCGTCACGCGGGTCGCCGCGCAGGCGATCACCGAGGCGTACGCGTGCATGAAGCGGCTGCATTTCGCGCACGCGGTCGCGCAGTTCCGCGTGCTGACCAATCACGTCGGCAGCCACGCGGATGCGAAGACCGCGTTCGACAACCTCGCGGGCGTCGCGAGCCGCTACCTGACGGTGTCGATCGCCGACGCCGGCTGCGTGAGCGCCGATCCGCTCGTCGAACATGCGCGCGACCTGATGCATACCGCGGTCGACGCGTTCCCGTCGTCGTCGGCCGCGCGCGATTACCGGCAGATTGCCGCCGACCTGCTGTACTGGCCGATGCGCCCGAGCTCGGGCGCCGGCCGCGCCGTGCACGCGGGCGGCAAGCCGTCTTACGAGGCGGGTGCGGCGCACGCCGCGTGAGCGCCACCGCAAGGAGAGAGCCATGATGTACAACGCTCAGGGAAAGATGACCCAGGCCGACGTGCTCGCGCAATACGCGCCGCTCGTGCGGCGCCTCGGGCTGCAGCTCGTCGCGAAGATGCCGGCGAGCGTCGATCTCGACGACCTGATCCAGGCCGGCATGATCGGCCTGATGGACGCGGCCGGCCGCTACAAGGAAGACCAGGGCGCGCAGTTCGAGACCTACGCGACGCAGCGCATCCGCGGCGCGATGCTCGACGAGCTGCGCAGCAACGACTGGCTGCCGCGCAGCCTGCGCAAGACGTCGCGCGAGGTCGAGTACGCGGTGCATCAGGTCGAGCAGCAGCTCGGCCGTTCGGCGAGCGAGGCCGAGATCGCCGAACATCTGAAGATGCCGCTCGACGAATATCAGGGGATGCTGCAGGACCTGCACGGCAGCCAGCTCATCTACTACGAGGATTTCGACCGCGCAGCGGACGACGAGCCGTTCCTCGACCGCTATCGCGTCGATCACGCCGATCCGTTGTCGGCGCTGCTCGACGACCACCTGCGCGAGGCGCTCGTCGACGCGATCGACCGGCTGCCCGAGCGCGAGAAGCTGCTGATGTCGCTGTACTACGAGCGCGGGCTGAACCTGCGCGAGATCGGCGCGGTGCTCGAGGTCAGCGAGTCGCGCGTGTGCCAGCTGCACAGCCAGGCAGTCGCGCGCCTGCGTGCGCGGCTGCGCGAACAGGCGTGGGTCGGCGCGGAGAACTGACCCTTTGATCGCCCCCGTCCACGCGCGCCGACGCCGCGCGTGGTGCGCGCGGCGCGCAATTCCCGCGCCGATTTGCTACAATCCCACCCGTTTTCCGAGGAGCGTTGCGACGGACCTTCTGCGTCCGCCAGGCTCGGAGAGCTTCACCAAGCAGCCGTGCGGCGAAATTCGCGCCGGCCCCGCTTCCTGAACGGCGCTCACGTCACCAATTTCTAGAACTTTTTTAGAAAGGAGGGCGTGATGAACGCCATTATCGATTCCAAGGCTTCCAACGATTACGTCGTCGCCGACATGGCGCTTGCCGGCTGGGGCCGCAAGGAACTGAACATCGCCGAGACCGAAATGCCGGGCCTCGTGCAGATCCGCGACGAATACAAGGCGCAGCAGCCGCTGAAGGGCGCGCGCATCGCGGGTTCGCTGCACATGACGATCCAGACCGGCGTGCTGATCGAGACGCTGAAGGCGCTCGGCGCCGACGTCCGCTGGGCGTCGTGCAACATCTTCTCGACGCAGGACCACGCCGCGGCCGCGATCGTCGAAGCCGGCACGCCGGTGTTCGCGTTCAAGGGCGAGTCGCTCGACGAATACTGGGAGTTCTCGCACCGCATCTTCGAATGGCCGAACGGCGAATTCGCGAACATGATCCTGGACGACGGCGGCGACGCAACGCTGCTGCTGATCCTCGGCTCGAAGGCCGAGAAGGACCGTTCGGTGATCGCGAAGCCGACCAACGAGGAAGAAGTCGCGCTGTACAAGTCGATCGCGAAGCACCTCGACATCGACGCGAACTGGTACTCGAAGCGCCTCGCGCACATCAAGGGCGTGACCGAAGAAACCACGACCGGCGTGCACCGCCTGTACCAGATGGAAAAGGACGGCCGCCTGCCGTTCCCGGCGTTCAACGTGAACGACTCGGTCACGAAGTCGAAGTTCGACAACCTGTACGGCTGCCGCGAGTCGCTCGTCGACGGCATCAAGCGCGCGACCGACGTGATGATCGCGGGCAAGGTCGCGGTCGTCGCCGGCTACGGCGACGTGGGCAAGGGCTGCGCGCAGTCGCTGCGCGGCCTGGGCGCGACCGTGTGGGTCACCGAAATCGATCCGATCTGCGCGCTGCAGGCGGCGATGGAAGGCTACCGCGTCGTGACGATGGAATACGCGGCCGACAAGGCCGACATCTTCGTGACGGCGACCGGCAACTACCACGTGATCAACCACGATCACATGAAGGCGATGCGCCACAACGCGATCGTCTGCAACATCGGTCACTTCGACTCGGAAATCGACGTCGCGTCGACCCGCCAGTATCAGTGGGAAAACATCAAGCCGCAGGTCGACCACATCATCTTCCCGGACGGCAAGCGCGTGATCCTGCTGGCCGAAGGCCGCCTCGTGAACCTCGGCTGCGCGACCGGCCACCCGTCGTTCGTGATGTCGAACTCGTTCGCGAACCAGACGCTCGCGCAGATCGAACTCTTCACGCGCGGCGAACAGTACGAGAACAAGGTGTACGTGCTGCCGAAGCATCTCGATGAAAAGGTCGCGCGCCTGCACCTCGCGCGCATCGGCGCGAACCTGTCCGTGCTGTCGGACGAGCAGGCGGCGTACATCGGCGTGCAGAAGGACGGCCCGTTCAAGCCGAACCACTACCGCTACTGATGTGCCGGCGCCGCCGTGCCGCGCATGCCCGCATCGGGCGCGCGGTGCGGCGGCACGGTGCCGGATCGCCGGCCGTCGCGTCGTGCCCGCGGGCATGCGTGGCGGCCGGCGGCGACCGAGCGCATTGACCGACCAGATCGACAACCGAACCGGAGCCCTCCATGAGCGTCATCCTCACCTGGGTCATCAACGCCCTCGCGCTGCTGATCATCACGTACCTCGTGCCGTCGATCCACATCAAGAGCTTCGGCACCGCGCTGATCATCGCGGTCGTGCTCGGCCTGATCAACACGGTGATCCGTCCGGTGCTGATCCTGCTGACGCTGCCCGTCACGATCGTCACGCTCGGGGTGTTCATCCTCGTCGTGAACGCGCTGTGTTTCTGGTTCGCGTCGTCGCTGCTGAAGGGTTTCGAGGTGTCGGGTTTCTGGTCCGCGTTCTTCGGTTCGATCCTGTACAGCATCGTGTCGTGGCTGCTGTCGGCACTGATCTTCGGGCAGCGCGACATCGGCTGACGGCCGGGCCCACTCTTGCGAATCATGAAACCGATCGAACTTTCGTTTGAATTCTTCCCGCCGAAGACGGCGGACGGCGTCGAGAAGCTGCGGGCCACGCGCGCGCAGCTGCTGCCGCTGAAGCCGAAATTCGTCTCCGTGACGTTCGGCGCCGGCGGCTCGACGCAGCAGGGCACGCTCGATACCGTGCTCGACATGCAGAAGGACGGCCTCGAGGCCGCACCGCACCTGTCGTGCATCGGCTCGTCGCGCGACAGCCTGCGCGCGATCCTCGACCAGTACCGCTCGCACGGCATCCGGCACATCGTCGCGCTGCGCGGCGACCTGCCGTCGGGGATGGGCGAGGTCGGCGAGCTGCGCTATGCGTCCGAGCTCGTCAGCTTCATCCGCGCGCAGCATGGCGACTGGTTCCACATCGAAGTCGCCGGCTATCCGGAGTACCACCCGCAATCGCGTTCGCCGAAGGCCGATCTCGAGAACTTCGCGCGCAAGGTGAAAGCCGGCGCGAATTCCGCGATCACGCAGTACTTCTTCAACGCGGACGCGTATTTCCGCTTCGTCGACGATGTGCGCAAGCTCGGCGTGGACGTGCCGATCGTGCCGGGCATCATGCCGATCACGAACTTCTCGCAGCTGATGCGCTTCTCCGACATGTGCGGTGCGGAAGTGCCGCGCTGGGTCGCGCGCCGGCTCGAGAGCTTCGGCGACGATCGCGACGCGATCCGCGCGTTCGGTGCGGACGTCGTCACGAGCCTGTGCCAGCGCCTGATCGACGCGGGCGTGCCGGGGCTGCATTTCTATACGCTGAACGCGGCGTCCGCGACGCGGACCATCTGCGAACGGCTGTCGATGTAAGCGCCGTCACGCGGTTGCATCCGTGAAAGCCCCGCCGGCGATGAGCCGGCGGGTTTTTTTTTCGCTGCGGGCTGTGGGCGGCGGCCCGCGGGCACGTGCTTCAGCGCTGCGCCTGCATCAGCGGCGGGCGCCGGTCGAACCACGGCCGCGCGCGTTCGAGCTGGCGCGCGAGCTTCAGCAGCAGCGCATCGTCGGCGTGCCGCGCGACGAACTGCACGCCGATCGGCAGCCCGCGCGCGTTCCAGTAGAGCGGCACCGACATCGCCGGCTGGCCCGTCAGGTTGAACAGCTCGGTGCAGCCGGCCCATGCGAATGCCTTCTCCGACGATTTCGCGAGCATTTCGCGCAGCAGCGGCTTCACCGGCAGCGCGCCGAGCAATTTCATCTGCGCGGCTTCGAGTGCGGTCGGCTGCAGCTCGCCGATCTTCACTGGCGGCCCCGCGAGCGTCGCGCACAGGATCGCGTCGTAGCGCGACACGAGGCCCGCGACCTGCACGGTGAGCTGGCGCTGCCATTCGAGCACGTCCGCGAGCCGCGCGCGCGCGACACGCCGGCCGACTACCGCCATCGCCCACGTGGCCGGCTCGAATTCGGCCCGCTTCGGCGTGCGTCCGGTCAGCGCGCGCGCGCCGAGCACCATCTCCTCGGCAATCGTCGCCCACAGCGTGAGAAAGGTTTCGGCCGCGCGCGCATGGTCGATGTGCAGCGTCGCCGGTTCGACGTGATGGCCGAGCGATTCGACGAGCGCGGCCGCATCGTCGAGCGCCAGGCGCGTGTCGTCGTCGAGCGCCGGCGCGAGCATCGGGTCGGTGACGAGGCCGATCCGCAGCGGCCCCGGCGGCGCGTCGAGCTCGCCGAGAAAGGTGCCGGGCGCGCCGGGCGGCAGCGTCTGGCCGGTCGTCACGTCGAGCAGCAGCGCGCTGTCGCGCACGCTGCGCGACACCGCGTGCTGGACCACCAGCTCGCCGTTCGACGGCAGGTCGACCAGCACCGGATTGCGGCTCGGCTTCAGCCCGAACAGCCCGCAGCACGACGCGGGAATGCGGATCGAGCCGCCGCCGTCCGACGCATGCGCGAGCGGCACGATGCCGGCCGCGACGGCCGCGGCCGCGCCGCCGCTCGATCCGCCGGGCGTGTGGTCGAGATTCCACGGATTGCGGCACGCGCCGAACAGTTCGGGTTCGGTGTACGGCATCTGGCCGATTTCCGACGTGTTGGTCTTGCCGAACACGTTGAGGCCGGCCGCGCGGCTGCGGGCGATCACCGGCGAGTCGTCGGCGGGGACGAAGTAGCGGTAGTGCCGGCTGCCCATCGACAGCGGCAGCCCGGCCACCGCCGCGCCGAGATCCTTGACGAGATACGGGACGCCCGCGAACGGCGCGTCGGGGGCCGCGCCGTCGGCCGATTCGGTGCGCTTGCGCGCGGCGTCGTAGTCCTGCAGCACGATCGCGTTGATCGCGCCGTTCACCGCTTCGGCCTGCCCGATCGCGGCGTCGAGCAGTTCGCGCGGGCTTGCCTTGCGCTCGCGCACGAGGGCGGCGAGCCCGATCGCGTCGTGCGCGAGATAGTCCGAGTGCATCGCGGTCACCCCCGTTGTGACTCGTGGCGATGATGGCAGGATAACGCGGGCCCGGCGCGCCGGGCCCGCTGCCGGCCGCCGTTACAGGTGCTCGGCGAGGAACGTCAGCGTGCGGCCGTGCGCGAGTGCCGACGCGCGCTGGTTGTACGACGCGCGGTCCGCGCAGTTGAAGCCGTGCTCGGCGCCCGGATACACGTGGAACGCCGCGTTGCCGCGACCCGCGAACGCGCCCTTCACCTGCTCGACCGCGTCGAGCGGAATGGCATGATCGTTCTCCGCGTAGTGGAACAGGATCGGCTGCGTGACCTTGCCGGCGAGGTCGAGCGCGTTCTGGATCCCGCCGCCGTAATACGCGACCGCCGCGTCGACGTGGCCGGCCACCGCTGCACGATACGCGAGCTGGCCGCCGAAGCAGTAGCCGATCGCCGCGACCTTGCCGGCGACTTCCGGACGGCCGCGCAGGACGCCGGCGGCCGCGCCGATGTCCGCGACCGCGAGGCCGATGTCGGTCTTCTTCATCAGCTCGATGCCCTTGTCGCGATCGGCGCCTTCGTAGGTCAGCTCGACGCGCGGCTGCGTGCGCCAGAACACGTCCGGCGCGAGCGCGACGAAGCCGTCGGCCGCGTACTGGTCGGCGACCGCGCGGATGTGCGAGTTCACGCCGAAGATCTCCTGGAGGATGATCACGGCGGGGCCCTTGCCGCGCCTGGGCAGCGCGAGATAGCCGCCGAAGCTGTCGTTACCGGTCGGGATGTCGATCCATTGGGCAGTCACGTTTGAACTCCTGGCGAACGGGCGCGCGTGCTGCGCGCCGCGGATGGGAAAAGAGGCGGCCTAGTGTGCCACCAATCCCGCGGCGCTGCAGTGCGTGCAACGCGCGCGAGCGCCGCGTGCACGGCGCGCCGGACCCGCTTCTCGTGCAGCGATCGTTTCGATCTCGATTATTCATTTTTCGGCGGCGCGCCGCTTCGATAGAGTCGATGTGTCGGCCTTTACAAAGCGCTTTCGCTCATCGTCATCGAAGGATTCGCCATGTCCGCCCGTTCGTTATCCACTCCATTCTCCGAACGCTTCGGCCTGCGCCTGCCGCTCGTGCAGGCGCCGATGGTCGGCGCGAGCACGGCCGCGATGGCCGCGGCCGCGTCCAATGCCGGCGCGCTCGGCAGCCTCGGCGCCGGCGCGTTCACGCCGGACCGTCTCGAAACCGAAGTCGCCGCGATTCGTGCGGCCACCGCACGCCCGTTCGCCGTCAACCTGTTCGTGTTGCCCGATGACGCCGCGCCGGACGCGGCGACCGTCGCACGCGCGCTCGCGGCGATCGATCCGCTGAACGCGGCGCTCGGGCTGCCGCCCGGCACCGCGCCGGCGCGCTACGCGCCCGACTTCCGCGCGCAGCTCGATGCGCTCGTCGCGCTGCGCGTGCCGGTCGCGAGCTTCACGTTCGGCGTGCTCGACGCGGCCGACGTCGCGCGGCTGAAGGCTGCCGGCACGTACGTGATCGGCACCGCGACGCATGTCGCGGAAGGGCTCGCGTGGCAGGCGGCCGGCGCCGATGCGCTGTCCGCGCAGGGCGCCGAAGCCGGCGGCCACCGCGGCACCTTCATCGGCGCGGTCGACGATGCGCTGATCGGCACGCTCGCGCTGGTGCCGCAGCTCGTCGACGCGACCGGCCTGCCGGTGCTCGCCGCGGGCGGCATCATGGACGGCCGCGGGATGGCCGCCGCGCTCGCGCTCGGCGCGCAGGCCGCGCAACTCGGCACTGCGTTCCTCCCGTGCGCGGAAAGCGCGATCGCGCCGGACTGGAAGGCACGCCTTCTTGCGAGCACCGATACGTCGACGCAGGTCACGCGCGCGATCACCGGGCGTCATGCGCGCGGCCTGCGCAACACGCTGATGGCGCGGCTCGGCGAACGCGTGGCCGATGCCGCGCCGTATCCGGTACAGAACGCGCTGACCCAGCCGCTGCGCCAGGCCGCCGCGCGCGCGAACGACGGCGACTACCTGTCGCTGTGGGCCGGCCAGGGCGCGCCGCTCGCCCGGCGGCGCGATGCCGCGCTGACCACGTCGCAACTCGTCGACGCGCTCGACGCCGAATGGCGCGCGGCAGCGGCCTGAACGGCGCGCATCCGGGCCCGAAACGCGCGTGCTGTCACGCGCGTTTCATTCAATGATCCCGCGCACAAAATACCGAATCGAAATGACACGGGAATGCTTTAAATCCACCTTTCGGCCGGGCCGTCCGTAATTAGCGGAAACCCTTATCCGGCGGGGCTTGCAGCGATATTCGAGGAGTCGTTCCAAAGCACGCGCATCGGTAGTGTTACCACTACCCCAAAAAAGTCCCACAAATTAATTTGATCACCTACACTTGCGCGCAAGTACGGGCGGGCGGCTGCTAAAAGCGGCCGTTTCCCCACGTGCTTGAGGCCAAGTGCATGAACGATGCAACCGGCGAATCGTCCAGTGAATGCAAACACAGGGATGGCAGCGGGGCACCGGGCGATGGCGTTTATTGGGACCGAAACTGGAGACTTACATGAATATCAAGATGCAAAAGCTGTTGCCGATCACCGCCGCAGCGATGCTGTGTGCTGCAGCTGCAAGCAACGCGTCCGCCGATCAAGTCGTCAAGATCGGCCACGTCGCGCCGTTGACGGGCGGCATTGCACACCTGGGCAAGGACAACGAAAACGGTGCACGTCTCGCAGTCGAGGAGATCAACGCCAAGGGTCTCACGATCGGCGGCCAGAAAATCACGCTGCAACTGGACCCGCAGGATGACGCGGCCGACCCGCGCCAGGCGACGCAGGTCGCGCAGAAGCTCGTCGACGACAAGGTCGTCGCGGTGGTCGGCCACCTGAACTCGGGCACGTCGATCCCGGCATCGAAGATCTACAGCGATGCGGGCATCGTGCAGATCTCGCCGTCGGCGACCAACCCGGCTTACACGCAGCAAGGCTTCAAGACCACGTATCGCGTGGTCGCGACCGATGCGCAGCAGGGTCCGGCACTCGCCGACTACGCGCATTCGAAGGGCATCAAGAGCGTCGCGGTGGTCGACGACTCGACCGCTTACGGCCAGGGTCTCGCGAACGAGTTCGAGAAGAAGGCGAAGGCGCTCGGCCTGAAGGTGATGTCGCACGACGCGACCAACGACAAGGCGGTCGACTTCCGCGCGATTCTGACCAAGATCAAGGGTGAAAACCCGGACGCGATCATGTACGGCGGCATGGACGCCACAGGTGGCCCGTTCGCGAAACAGGCGAAGCAGCTCGGCCTGCGCGCGAAGATCTTCGCGGGCGACGGCGTGTGCACGGAGAAGCTGGCCGACCTGGCCGGCGACGCGACCGACAACATCGTGTGCTCGGAAGCCGGTGCTTCGCTCGAGAAGATGCCGGGCGGCGCAGCGTTCAAGGCGAAGTACGAGAAGCGCTTCGGCCAGCCGATCCAGATCTACGCACCGTTCACGTATGACGCCGTGTACATCATCGCCGACGCGATGAAGCGCGCGAACTCGACGGACCCGGCGAAGATCCTCGCGGCGATGCCGGCGACGAAGTACACGGGCGTGATCGGCACGACGACCTTCGACTCGAAGGGCGACCTGCAGCACGGCGTGATTTCGCTGTACAACTACAAGAGCGGCAAGAAGACGCTGCTCGACGAAGTGAAGATGTAAGCTGACAAGCGGTCGACAGAAGGGGTGAAGGCGCGCCCGCGGCAACGCGGGCGCGCCTTTCTTTTTGCGCGACGCGACGCGGCAGCGGACGGCGCGCGCCGCCGCGCGGTCGGATCTTCAGATGCGCGAGTAGCTTCGGCGCGACGGCCGACAGGCGCGCGGGGCGGCACCGCGCGGCGTGCGCCGCCGCCCCGTCAGATCTTCAGATGCGCGAGCACCTTCGGCGCGACGGCCGCGACGAGCGCCGCGCACAGCGCGACGACCGACAGCCCGACCGTCAGGTTCGCGGTTTGCGCGACGCCGCCGATCACGACCGGACCGAACAGCAGTCCGAAATACGCGAGCCCGGCCACGTGCGCGAGGCCTTCGGCCGCATGAATGCCCTTCACGCGCGCGGCGGCGGCGAACAGCACGGGCATCATGTTCGCGAGGCCGAGGCCCATCAGCGTGAAACCCGTGAGCACGGCGATCGCATTCGGCAACAGCAGCGCGCCGACCATCCCGGCGCAGGCAAGCGACGCGCTCGCGAACACGAGCTGCGGCGCGCCGAAGCGGGCGCGCACAGCGTCGCCCGCGAAGCGCGCGATCGCCATGCCGCCGGAGAACGCCGCATACGCGGCGCTCGCGAGCGCGGGGCTCGCCGCGACGACGTCGCGCATGTAGACCGTCGCCCAGTCGTACATCGCGCCTTCGGCGATCAACGCGACCAGCGCGATGCCGCCGAGCATCCACAGCGCGGCCGAGCGCCAGCGATTGCCGCCGCCGTGCGCGTGCTCGTGGTGCGGGACGTGCGGCAGCACGGCCGGGCTCGCGGCCAGCAGCACGGCCGCGTTGAGCGCGGCCGCGAGCGCGAGATGCACGGCCGGCGCCATGCCGGCCGACAGCAGCGCGCCGCCGGCGGCCGCGCCCGACATCCCGCCGATGCTGAACATCCCGTGCAGCGACGACATGATCGGCTTGCCGAGCGCGAGCTCGACCGCGCTTGCTTCGGCGTTCATCGCGACGTCGAGCGTCGCCATCGAGAAGCCGAACAGCGCGAGCACGACGAGCAGCATCCAGTAGTCGGGCACGACGAGGATCAGCGCCGCGCACGCGGACATCACGAGCCCGCCGGCGAGGCACGCGGTGCGCGAGCCGACCCGCGCGATCCAGCGCGCGATCGTCAGCATCGCGGCGATCGAGCCGCCCGCGACCGCGAACAGCGCGATCGACAGCAGCCCGGGGCTCAGCGCGAACTTGTCGCGCACGGTGGGCACGTGCACGCCCCACGACGCGTACATCATGCCGGCGACGAAGAACAGCGCCATCGTGGCCGTGCGGGCGCGCTGGCGGACCGGCAGCGCAAGCACGCGATGCGCGTCGGGCGCTGCCGTGAAGTCGGGCGAGGATCGGGACGAGGATTCGGACACGGAAGGCTCTTCAATGAAAAATGCGCGGGGCGCGCCGCGCCCGTCGGATTCGTCCGATTCTATCGAACCGCTTACGGTCTTGCCGGCGCGCTGGCCGTCCGGCCGACCCTGCGCGGCGGATCGCGCGTGCGCGGCCCGCATCGGCCATCCGGCCAGTGCCCAGCGTACCGCTGCCGCGAGTAACATCGATGCGCAGGCGGCATGCCCGAAACCTCTGCAGGGCGCGCTTGCGCCGCCGCCGACACGACCGCAGGAGTGACCTTGAACATCGATCCCGACCTTCCGCTGCATCTGCTGCACCGCTGCGCGCTCGGCACGCTCGCGACGCATGCGCGCGACCCGCAAGGCTTTCCGTATCCGACGGTCGTGCCGTTCGCCCCCGATGCGGCGCATCGGCCGGTGATCCTCGTGAGCGGCCTCGCCGAACACACGCGCAACCTCGCCGCCGATCCGCGCGCGGGCTTCCTCGTCGTCGATGCGCCGGACGGCGACGTGCTGAATGCCGAGCGCGCGACGCTGCTCGGCCGCTTCGTGCCGCTCGGCGACGATCCGCATGTCGCCGCCCGCTATACGCGCTACGAGCCGGATGCCGCGCGCTATCTCGCGCTCGGCGATTTCGCGTTCTGGGCGCTCGACGTCGAGCGGCTGCGCTATATCGGCGGGTTCGGCCGGATGGGCTGGGTCGACGGCACGGCGCTCGATGCGCTGCCGCCGCTCGGGTTCGACGACGAACAGGCGTTGTGGGCGGCGTATGACGCGAGCGATGCGCGCCGCGACGGGCTCGAACTGCTCGGCGTCGACCGCCACGGCGCCGACTGGCGCTGCGACGGCCGCCGCGTGCGCACGCCGTTCGGCGCTGTGGCGGGCGACATCGGCGCGCTGCGCGAGCGATTGATGGCATCTGCGCGGGATGTGGCGTGACGTCGCGGCGGCCATCGCGTGTTTAGCGCGATATGGCCGCGTGATTTTCCCGAACTTGTCGCGGGATGAAAGCTTCGATTTTCCGGATGCAGGGTAATTGCGTATGTTGATAGACCGAATACCGGATCGGTAATGTCCTAATCTCTATGCAACCGCGTAAAAATTTGAGAAAAGGCCGTGGCCGGTCAAAATGACATGCGTGAATTACAATTGGTCTCGGGATTTTCATGAATCCCGGCTTCTATCAAATCTTTTTTGTGCTAATCTCTGCCTTCGAAAATCCGAGGCACAAATATTTCATGAATGGCGAGCTGGCTGTAGACCGGTGCCATTGATCATATCGAAAGGGAAACTATGTCTTCTTACAAGGACCTGCTGGCCCAGCGGGAGAAGCTGGAGAAGCAAATCGAAGAAGCGAAGTCGCGCGAATACGCCGAAGTGCTGAATGACGTGAAGCAGAAAATTGCCGACTACGGCTTTTCGCTCGCCGAACTCGGCCTCAGCCGCGCGAAGGCAGGCAAGGTCGGTCGCCCGCGCGCAGGCGTGGCCGCCAAGTACCGCGATCCGGAAACGGGCGCGACGTGGTCCGGCCGTGGCAAGCCGCCGCGCTGGATCGCCGGCAAGAACCGCGAACAGTTTGCGATTTAAACGATCGTTTAAGTCGTTGCCTCAAAAAGAGCCGCGTATCCATGCAGGAACGCGGCTTTTTGCATTGTGGTAACGGAATGTATGCGCGTTGTCATGGAAATGTCAGAATCGGTGCGTGAATGAAAATGCGACCCGTTCGCATAAGCGGTTGATTTAAATGGAAAATTTTGGGTTATCGGAATGCCCGGCGGGCCGCGTTTGATAGAATTCCGTATCCCAACCGATATCTCGTATTTCATGTCCACGTTCTCTGCCGACGCGCAAAGCGCGGATAAGCACGCGGTCGCACGCAAGAGCACGCTCGTCAGTATCGTGCTGAATGTCGTGCTGGCGACGTTTCAGATCGCCGTCGGCGTGGTTGCGCATTCGCAGGCATTGATTGCCGATGGCGTCCATTCGATTTCCGATTTGATCTCGGATTTTGTCGTACTGGTTGCCAATCGCCATAGTGGTGCATCGCCCGATGCCGATCACAATTACGGACACAGCCGCTACGAGACGGTCGCGTCGCTGTTTCTCGGCGCAATCCTGATCGCGGTCGGCATCGGCATGCTCTGGCGCGCCGGCGACCGGCTCGTCAATCTCGAAAACATTCCGGCCGTCCATTTCTCCGCGTTGATCGTCGCGCTGACCGTGCTCGTGTCGAAAGAGGGGCTGTTCCGCTACATGCTGCGCGAGGCGCGGCGCGTGCGTTCGGCGATGCTCGTCGCGAATGCGTGGCATGCGCGCTCGGACGCCGCGTCGTCGCTCGTCGTCGCGATCGGCATCGTCGGCAGCCTGGCCGGCGTGCGGCTGCTCGATCCGATCGCCGCCGCGATCGTCGGCTTCATGGTCGCGCGCATGGGCTGGACGTTCGGCTATGACGCGCTGCAGGACCTGTCGGATCGCGCGCTCGACGCCACCGCGTCCGCCGAAATCCGCGCGCTGCTCGCCGCGACGCCGGGCGTGCGCGACGTGCACGACCTGCGCACGCGCAAGATGGGCGATGCGGCGCTCGTCGACGCGCACATCCTCGTCGATCCGATGATCTCGGTATCCGAAGGGCACTACATCGCGGAAACCGCGCGTGCGCGCGTGCTGGACGATCCGCGCGTGCTCGACGCGCTGATCCACGTCGACCCGGAGAACGACGCCGCGCGCCGTCCGGCGCTCGCGCTGCCGCCGCGCGACGAGATCGCGGCGCGGCTCGAGGCCGCGCTCGCGCAGCGCGGACTGCATCCGGCCGCGATCAACCTGCATTACCTGAGCACGGGGCTCGAGATCGACGTGACGCTCGACGCCGGCGCAGGCGACAGCGACGCGGCGCTGGCCAGCCGGCTCGATGTCGACACGCTGAAGCGCCAGTTTGGCGCGCGCCGGATCGGTTTCACGCGCGGGCTGCCCGCGCAGGCGTGAGCACGCGCGGCGGGCGAACGCGGCGCGTGCGCTACAGCGGCAGTTGCGTGTCGAACTTGATTTCGCGCAGCACGACGCTCGTGCGCACCTGCGACACGGCCGGGATCTTGAAGATCCGTTCGTGCAGGAACACGTCGTAGGCCTTGATGTCGGGCGCGACGATCTTGAGGATGTAATCGGCTTCGCCGGTCGTGCTGTAGCACTCGGTGACTTCCGGGCAGGTCGCGATCTCGCGTTCGAACTGCTCGACCCCGCCTTCGTTGTGACGGGTCAGGTGCACGTGCGCGAGCGCGCACACGTGCAGGCCGAGCTTCTCGCGATCGAGCAGCGCGGTGTAGCGCTGGATCACGCCGGACTGTTCCATGTCCTTGATGCGCCGCCAGCACGGCGTGCTCGACAGCCCGACCTGGTCGGAGATTTCCTGCACGGAACGGCGCGCGTCGAGCTGCAACAGGCGAAGGATTTTTTGCGAAAAGGAATCGAGCGTCACCTGCGCCTCCATGCGGCAGCTACAACACGCTGAATGTTAGAGGGCCGCGAAAGGAAAGGCAATCTGGCAGCGTGCCGGTGAGCGAGATTCGCTAATTTGCGCGCGGATCCGTGGGGTTTTGTCCCGCGCCCGCCTGTTCGGACCGGTCGGTGTCGGATACCGCGAGGCCCGCGAGCGCCGCCTGCTGACGGCGCAGGTCGGCGAGCATGTTGCAGAACAGCGCGCCTTGCTCGATCGCATCGTCGAGCGCGACGTGCGTGTGCGGATGATCGTCGAACCAGTGCTTCGGAAAGCGCGGCTTGATCGCCTTGCGGTACGGCAGGCCCGTCATCGCGAACGCGAGCGTCTTGATGTCGAGCGCCGACCACGAGAACGGGCAGCGGCCCGCGAAGCGCATCATGTACCAGAACATGAACGTGAAATCGAAGCCGGCCGGCATCGCGACGAACACCGGCTTGCCGGGCAGCGCCTCGACCCACTCGACGTACGCGACGAGCGCCGCGTCGGGCGCCTGCAGGTCGCGCCGGCACGCGGCCCAAGCGTCCGGTTCCGTCTTCCACCACGCTTCCTGCACCGGATGGGCGCTGGCGCCGGGCAGCGTTTCGAGGTTCGCCGAGAACGTCGCGATCAGCTGCTTGTCCTCGGTATAGGCGGCCGACGCGAAGCTCAGCATCGAGTGCGGGCCGGGAATCGGGCCGTCGGCCTCGACGTCGGTGCTGACGTAGATTTCGGGGATCGCGGTCTGGTTCATCCGAACACCTTGTCCGACACGAACGGGTTCGTGCGGCGCTCGTCGCCGAAGGTCGACACCGGGCCGTGGCCGGGCACGAACGTGACGTCGTCGCCGAGCGGCCACAGCTTCTCCTTGATCGAACGCACGAGGTCCGCGTGGTTGCCGCGCGGGAAATCGGTGCGGCCGATCGAGCCGGCGAACAGCACGTCGCCGACGATCGCGACGCGGTGCGCGCGGCTGAAGAACACCACGTGGCCGGGCGTATGGCCCGGGCAGTGGTAGACCTCCAGCGTCTCGTCGCCGAACCGCACGGTGTCGCCGTCGTTCAGCCAGTGGTCCGGCTCGAACGTCTCGGCGGCCGGAAAGCCGAAGCGCTGGCTCTGCATCGGCAGCTGCTCGATCCAGAAACGCTCGTCTTCCTGCGGCCCGACGATCGGCACGCCGTAGTGCGTCGCGAGCGCCTTCGCGCCCGCGCAGTGATCGACGTGGCCGTGCGTGAGCAGCACCTTGTCGACCTGCACGTTCTGCCGCGCGATTTCCTGTTCGATCCGTTCGATGTCGCCGCCCGGATCGACGACGGCGGCGCGGCCGGTCTTTTCGCAGACGAGCAGCGAGCAGTTCTGCTGGAACGGCGTGACCGGGATGAGCGTGACTTTCATGGAAGCACCGGCGGCTAAAAGGATCGATTGTACCGGTCGCGCGCACGCGCTGCCGCCCTTGCGATGCAGTGCGCGGCGGGCGTCTGCGGGCAATCCCGGAGCATCCCGATTGTTACCGCCATAGAGAGAATCAATGGTCCGCCGCGGCCCCTTTTCGAGACAACGTTTTGATTTATGTATAATGCCGCCCATTGCGCGTGAATTTCACGCAATTCGCTGGTGTTTCGGCCCCGTTAAAGGAGGGGCATCGAAAACACCGTCAAGCATCGGCCGCCGGGGAGTCCGGCGGTGTATCCAGCACCGAGCGTTCGGTGCTCACGTCTTGTCCGGCCGGGTGCTGCGCGCCCGCCTGCGGCCTTGCTGCCGCGCCGCCGGATGAGGCCTGTGCCGCCGTTCCTGTGCGTTGGCTGTACGCGACGCGCGCGAACGTGAGAGCCATGTTCGATGGCGGCATGTGGGGTCTGGTCAGGCTGCCGGGGACAGGTTGCGCCAGACGTGAAAACTAATCAGGACGGTTGCGGCAGAAACGAAAGCCGCGCCCATGCTAGCCGCCTGCTCGCATCCGAGCGGGGCGTGCACGCATTTGCCGTCCGGGCCGCGTATCTGCGTTGTTCAGCAGCGTTGTATCGGTGCGGCCCGAACCAGAAGGCGACACGTCGATGAATTTTCGATTTCCGACTCGATTCGGGACCATTGCATTATTTTTTGCGCTCACGGGCTGTGCGGTGCCATCCAGCCAGACCACCGGCAGCATCGGACAGAAGAGCGCGGTCAACAAGACGGCCGCTGCCGCGAAAGCGGACGACGACAAGCAGCAACTGACTTTCGATTCCGCGCTGGCATCGATGCCGGCTGCCGACAGCAAGGACGCGAACAAGGCGTCGCTCGCGGATGCCGAGCCGATCGAAGGCTCGGATGTATCCGACTTCCGCCAGACCGGCCGGGCGTCGTGGTACGGCAAGGGCTTCCACGGCCGCCGCACCGCCAACGGCGAGCGCTTCAACATGAACGCGCTGACCGCCGCGCACCGCACGCTGCCGCTGTCGTCGTACATCAAGGTGACGAATGCGTCGACCGGCAAGTGGGTCGTCGTGAAGGTCAACGATCGCGGGCCGTACAAGCGCGGCCGCGTGCTCGACCTGTCGTATGCGGCCGCGAAGATGATCGGCCTCGTGCATGCCGGCACCGGCCGCGTGAAGATCGAAGGGCTGTCGCCGCAGGAAGCGCGCGAGGCCCGCGACGAGATGTTCGCGTCGCTGTCGTCGAAGTAACGCGGCGGTTCGTTCCGCACGATGCAAAAGGGCTGCCTTCGGGCAGCCCTTTTTCGTTTCCGCTCGCCGGGCGGCGGTGCCGCCCGGACTCGCCCGTCAGCCTTCCTTCAGCGCGAGCGCGCGCGCATACAGCGCGTTGCGCGACGCGCCCGTCAGCGCGGCCGCGAGCTTCGCCGCGCTCTTCACCGGCACTTCTTCCAGCAGCAGCTTGAGCAGCGCGTCGTGCGCGGTGTCGTCGGCTTCGCCGCTGTCGGCCGGCGCGCCTTCGACCACCAGCACGAATTCGCCGCGCTGCCGGTTCGCGTCGCCGTCGAGCCAGGTCTGTCCTTCGGCCAGGGTGCCCTGGAACAGCTGCTCGTGTAGTTTGGTGAGCTCGCGCGCGATCAGCAGCCGGCGCGCGGGGCCGAATGCGTCGGCCAGTGCGGTGACGGTTTCGGCGATCCGGTGCGGCGCTTCGTAGAACACCAGCGCGTACGGGTGCTGCACGAGCGCCTGCAGCGCGCTCGCGCGCTGCTTCGCCTTCGGCGGCAGGAAGCCCGCGAACGTGAACGCGCCGACCCAGTCGCCGGCCACGCTCAGCGCGGTGACCGCTGCGCTCGCGCCCGGCAGCGGCACCACCGCGAAGCCGGCCGCGCGCACCGCGTCGACGAGCCGTGCGCCCGGGTCCGAAATCCCCGGCGTGCCGGCGTCCGACACGTATGCGACGCGTTCGCCGGCGCGCAGCAGCTCGATCACGCGCAGCGCGGCTTCGCGTTCGTTGTGCTCGTGCACGGCGACGAGCGGTTTCGAGATCCCGTAGCGGGCCAGCAGCTGGCCCGTGTTGCGGGTGTCTTCGGCCGCGATGCGGTCGGCGAGGCCGAGCACGTGCAGCGCGCGCAGCGTGATGTCGGCGGTGTTGCCGATCGGCGTCGCGACCACGTAGAGCGCGGCGTCCGGGTAGTGCTGCGTTTGCGCGAGTTCGAGGAGGGCAGTCATGGCAGGCAATGCGCGCAAGGGCGGCGCAGGCGGAACAAGGACGGCATTGTGCCACGCGGCGGCGACCGCGCCCGGCGGCGGGCGGGGTTTGGCGCGCGGCGGCAACTTTTCCGGCACCGCGCGATCCAGATCGGTGGGCGCGACGTTCGAACAGCGCGCGCGGCAGTTCCTGGAGCGCCGCGGGCTCGCGTTCGTCGCGGCGAATGTGACGATGCGCGGCGGCGAGCTCGATCTCGTGATGCGCGCGCCCGACGGCACGCTCGTGTTCGTCGAGGTCCGCGCGCGGCGCAGCACGCGGCACGGCGGCGCGGCCGCGAGCGTCGGCTGGCGCAAGCGCCGGCGCGTGGTCGCGGCCGCGCTGCATTTCTGGGCGCGGCACGGCGCGGGCGCCGCGTGCCGTTTCGACGTCGTCGCGTTCGAGGCCGGCCGGCTCGAATGGCTGTGCGATGCGTTTCGTGCCGACGACGCGTAGCCGCGAGCTGTGACGAGATGTAAAGAGTTCTTCCCATACCCCCGGACAGCGCGCCGGAGTACGGTAAACTCGCCGCACCCATGACGTTGCGCGCGGGGTGCCCACGCGCCCAGTTCACCAGGAATCGATGTCAGTCGAACGTATTCAGCAACATTTCCGCGACAGTGCCGCGCTTCACGCCGAAGCGGCCGATGCGCTGTCGCTGCCGATCGCAGCCGCGGTCGACGCGATGTTCGCCGCGCTGGCGAACGGCAACAAGATCGTCGCGTGCGGTGACGGCCCGTCGGCCGCCGCCGCGCACTACCTCGCCGTGTCGCTCGTCGGCGGCTTCGAGCGCGAGCGCCCGGGCCTGCCCGCGATCGCGCTGGCCACCGATGCGTCGCAGGGCGGCCTCACCGGCGCGTCCGCCGCCGACCAGCTGTTCGCGCAGCAGGTGCGCGTACTCGGGCAGACCGGCGACATCCTGCTGGTGCTCGATGCGAGCGGCGCGTCGCCGCGCGTGCTGGCCGCGATCGGCGAAGCGCACGAGCGCGAGATGACCGTCGTCGCGCTGACGGGCGGCGACGGTCACGCCGTTGCTGCCGCGTTGTCCGACACCGATATTCCGATCAGCGTGCCCGCCTCGCGCGCGGCGCGCGTCCACGAAGTCCATCTGCTGACCATCCACTGCCTGTGCGACGGCATCGACGCGATGCTGCTGGGTGAGGATTGAACGAAGGAGAGCCGTCGATGAATCAAAGCCGCGTCAAACAGACGCTCGTCAGAACCACGTTGCTCGCCGCGCTGACGGCGGGCCTCGCGATGTCGCTGCAGGGCTGCGTGCTCGGCGTGCTCGGTGCGGCGGCCGGCGGCGGCGCGCTGATCGCGACCGATCGCCGCACGCTGGGCGCGCAGACCGAGGATCGCGAGATCCAGGTGAAGTCGCTCACGCAGATCAACAACGGGCTGCCGGACCAGTCGCACGTGAACGTGACCGTGTTCAACCGCCGCGTGCTGCTGACGGGCGAAGTGCCGAACGACGCATCGAAGCAGCGCGCCGAGGAAATCGTGCGCGGCATCAACAACGTGAACGGGATCGTCAACGAGCTGTCGGTCGAGCCGGCGTCGTCGCTGTCGTCGCGCGCGAACGACTCGTATCTCGAAGGGCGCGTGAAGTCCGAGTTCATCGCGACGAAGGGGCTGTCGGCGAACTACTACAAGGTCGTCAGCGAGCGCGGCAACATCTACCTGATGGGCCTCGTGACCGTCGACGAAGGCAATCGCGGCGCGGATGCCGCGAGCCAGGTGCCGGGCGTCGAGAAAGTCGTGAAGGTGTTCCAGTACATCCAGCCGCAGGACGCGCAAGCGCTGCAGGCCGCATCGCCGGGCAGCGCGTCCGGCGCGCAGGCCGCCGCGGCGCCCGCGGATGCCGCGACGGTCGGCGCCGTGCCCGATGCGTCGGTCCAGTCGACGCCGCTGCAACCGCCCGCGCCGATCTCGAATTCGTCGAACGTGCACCCGGGCAATCCGAAGGCGACGCCGCAATGAAGCCGACGCAGATGAAGATCACGCAATGGATGGTGCAGGCCGCCGCGGCCGCGGCGCTCGCGGGCGGTGCGCTCGGCACGGCGCACGCGGACGTCGGCGACGGCCTGAAGGTCGCGCGCAGCAACGCGTGCATGGGCTGCCACGCGGTGGACCGCAAGCTCGTCGGCCCGTCGTTCAAGGACATCGCCGCGCGCTACAAGTCCGACCCGCAGGCGGTCGCGAAGCTGTCGAAGAAGGTGAAGGAAGGCGGCTCCGGCGTGTGGGGTGCGATTCCGATGCCCGCGCACCCGCGGATGAGCGACGCGGATCTGCGCTCCGTGGTCGAATGGGTGCTCGCCGGCGCGCCGTCGAAGTGACGTGCGACGGGTGACGGAACCCCTATTGCCAAGCGCGGAAATGCCTGTGTATGATGGACGACTGTTGGGGCGGTAGCTCAGCTGGGAGAGCGTCGCGTTCGCAATGCGAAGGTCGGGAGTTCGATCCTCCTCCGCTCCACCAACGGAATTCCGGTATCCCGATGCTTTTCAAAAAAACCCCGCGGAGCGCTGCTCCACGGGGTTTTTTGCATTTCGACACGTATTCTGTCCGTCTCCTTTTCATTGCCGTCCGGAACCATCGGTGCTCCGGCCGCGCCCGCCCCGTCGACACTGCCGGTAACGCGTACTCGCGCTCTTCCGGTCCGCCGCGCAGTCGATTGCCCAATCTCAAAAATACAAACGTGTACATTCGCATACGATCGCACTATGCTTTGATCAATTGACTCGAAGAGGTTGCATATCATGCAAACCGTATCGGTAAGAATCCCCGAGGAGGATCTCGCGTGGCTCGTCGAATTGCAGCTGCCGGACGCGACGAGTCCGAGCGACAAGATCCGTGCGCTGATCGCGGACGCACGCCGCCGTATCAAGGGCGCCCACGACTTCGCCAGGTGCGCTGCGCTGTTCAGGGAGCAGGTACGGCCCGTCCTCGACGCGGTCGAAGCGTATGAACACGAGACGCATCACCATTCCGAACTCGTTACGCTGCTCGCGGCGCAGTTGCCGGACCTGATGGCGAGCCTCGTGACGGCGGCGCCCCCGGGCCGGGCGATCGCCGAAGCCGCAGGCGAGCTGGAAGCGCGATTGACCGCAAAAAGCATGCGGATGTTGCTCGGTTTGTTACGCCTGGCCGTGACCGGCAATCCTCCCGCGTATCATCGCGCCGTTCTCGATCCGTACGTGCGCGAAGTCAAGGAACTGGCGAATCTCATTCAGCCTTCACCGGCAGCGGGCTGAGCCGCCTGTTCGAACCACAAGGAGTGACAAGTCGTGACGACAGAACATTTCGGTACCCGGGTCAAAAGGCTGTTGACGGCCAATGTGCATGCGCTGATCGGTTCGCTGGAAACCCGCATGCCCCAGGCGATCCTCGAGCAGTATCTGCGCGAGTTCGACGACGTGATCGGTCAGGCGCGCGTGGCGCTCGGGCGGCACGAAGCCGCGCGCTACCAGGCAGCGAAAGCGATTGCGCGCATCAACAACGAAATAGAACGGCTGAACGACCTTTTGGGCACCGCACTCGCGCGGAGCGACGATGAAGCGCTGCGTGCGGGTGCGGAGCGCCAGATCGAACTGGAGGATCAACTCGGCGTGCTTCAGCAATCGCTTCACGATGCGAGCGAGCGTGCGCAGGTCGCCGAGTCCGAACTGCTGGGGCTACGTGCCAAGCGCGGTGAGATGGAAGTGGGTCTTCGCGAATTGATCGCGGCTCGCGCAGCCTGCACCGGCCCTGCCACGGGCGAGCCCCAGCCGGACAATGGGGCGGCGATCGATCCGCGAGCAGAGCAGCTCGAACATGGCTTCAACCGGACAATCGCCGGCGCGACCAGCGTAGCAGGGCTCGGAACCGCTGCATCGTCCGCCGATCCGTCGCTGTTGCATCGCCTCGAGGTTCTGCATAAGGAGCAGCGCATCGAAGAGCGGATCGCACGCCTGAAGTCCCGGCCGGGCGGAATGGCGGGCGACGTGTCCTGAGCGCCAGTCCGTGAACCTGAGAGCAAAACGATAATGACATCTTCACTGCTGCTGCCGGGCAACGCGCCGTTCATCGTCGCAATCGGCCTGATGGGGGCCATCGGGGTCCTGGAATGCCTGTCGATGCTGTTGGGGCTTAGCCTCACCGAGCATGCGGGCACGCTGCTCGTGCTGCATTTCGGTCTCGACCACGTGGATGGCGGCGCGGACGCCGGCGTCGTGGGGCAGTTTCTCGGCTGGCTGCACGTGGGCCGCGTCCCGCTGCTGATTTTGCTGATCCTCTTTCTGCTCGGCTTTTCGGTTGTGGGATTCGCATTACAGGCTGCGTTGCACGCGATAGCCGGCTTCATGATGCCGGCTGCGCTGGCAGCAGGACTGGCAGCGCTGGCGGCGCTACCGTTTGTGCGGCACACCGGCAAGCTCGTCGCGCTCATTCTCCCGCAGAGCGAAACCACTGCGCTGTCCGAAGTCGAATTCGTGGGCCGCACTGCGCGGATCGTGACCGGCGAAGCATCGGCAGGCAATCCCGCCGAAGCCAGGCTCGTCGACGAACACGGCCAGGCGCATTACGTTCGGGTCGAGCCGGACGAGGCCGGGCGATTGTTCGCGAAAGGTACGACGGTACTGCTCGTCTCGCGCATTTCTGGTTCGCACTATCACGCCATCGAAAACCCGCGGCCCGAACTGCTCTGAATCGCTCTTCGCCAACGCGCCGTCGTCATTCTGGACGGCGCGAGGGCGCATGTTGCTATCACCATCCGTAATACAGGAGTCGAACAAACATCATGATGAATGCACTCTCATACTGGGGCGCTGTCGCATTGGCAGTGATGGTGGGTCTTTGCGTGATCGGCCTGATCTTCGCGCGCCTTTACGTGCGCGCGTCCGCCGAACGGGCTTTTGTCCGTACCGGCCTCGGCGGACAGAAGGTGATCATGAGCGGCGGCGCGGTGGTGCTACCGGTCTTTCACGAGGTGATCCCGATCAACATGAATACGCTGAAGCTCGAAGTGAGCAGGGCGACACGGGACAGCCTCATCACGAAGGATCGGATGCGTGTCGACGTCGTCGTTGCGTTCTTCGTGCGGGTCAAGCCGACCGAGGAAGGCGTGTCGACTGCGGCGCAGACGCTCGGCCAGCGCACGCTCGCACCGGAGAACCTGCGCGCGCTCGTCGACGACAAGTTCGTCGATGCGCTGCGCTCGACCGCGGCGCAGATGACGATGCAGGATCTGCAGGACGCACGCGAGAAGTTTGTGCAGGGCGTGCAGAATACCGTCGCGGAAGATCTGACGAAGAACGGTCTCGAACTGGAGAGCGTGTCGTTGACCAACTTCAACCAGACGTCCAAGGAGTACTTCGATCCGAACAACGCGTTCGATGCCGAGGGCCTCACGAAGCTCACGCAGGAAACCGAGCGTCGCCGCAAGGAGCGCAACGAAGTCGAGCAGGACACCGAGGTGGCCGTGCGCGAAAAAAATCGCGACGCGTTGTCCCGGAAGCTCGAAATCGACCAGCAAGAAGCGTTCATGAAGCTGGAGCAGGAGCAACAGGTCAAGACGCGTACGGCCGAGCAGAATGCGCGCATCGCCGCGTTCGAGGCCGAGCGTCACCAGGAGGCCGAGCAGAGCCGGATCGTAGCCGAGCGGCAGATCCAGGAATCGGAAATCCAGCGTGAGCAGGCACTGCGCACGCGCAAGGTCGAGGCCGAGCGCGAAGTCCGAGTAAAGGAAATCGAACAGGCGCGTGTCACGCAGATGGCAGCGATCGAGCAGGCGAAGGTAACGGAGATCGCGCAGCAGGAGAAGGCCATCGTGATCGCCGAGAAGTCCGAGGCGCAATCGCAGGCGCAGGCGCGAGCGAGTGCATCGCTCGCGGATGCCGTGCGGGCCGAACAGCAGGTCGAGACCACGCGCCGGACGGCCGAGGCCGACCGGGCGAAGCAGGTCGCGCTGATCGAGGCCGCGCAGGAGGCGGAGACGCAGGCCGTTCACATCACGACGCAGGCGCGGGCCGAGCGCGACGCTGCGCAGATGCAGGCCGCCGCAATGGTGGAACTGGCGGAAGCGGCGCGCAAGAAGGGGCTCGCGGAGGCCGAGGCGCAGCGCGCGCTCAACGACGCGATCAACGCGCTGTCGTCCGACCAGACCAGCCTCAAGTTCAAGCTGGCGCTGCTGCAGGCGCTTCCGGCTGTGATTCAGCAGACCGTCGAGCCGATGAAGTCGATCGACGGCATCAAGATCATTCAGGTAGACGGGCTTAATCGTTCCGGGAGCACCGATGGTACGGTCGCCGCCGCGACGGGCGGCAACTTGGCCGAACAGGCAATGTCGGCCGCGCTGTCTTACCGCGCGCACGCGCCCCTGATCGATTCGCTGCTTGGGGAGATCGGCCTGTCTGGCGGATCGCTGCAAGGGTTGGTGCCGGGTGTCCGCCCGGATGCACCGCCGGTAGCGAACGTCGTCCACATGGCCGTGCCGCCCGAGTCCGGCAGCGGCGCGGCTTAACCCTCGATGCAGATGCCGCCGGGCCGGTCGGATGGTATGGCACGGGCCGTGCGGTTACCGCAACGCTGCCCGCGGTCACGTCACCCCCGCCCGAAACTCGGCCGCTTCGGATCGTACGTCCACCCCGGCACCAGATACCGCATCGCCATCGCATCGTCGCGCGCCGTGCCGCCGACCTCGCGATACAGCGCGTGCGCGGCTTCGACCTGCGCCATGTCGAGCTCGATCCCGAGCCCCGGCCGCTCCGGCACCGCGACCTGGCCGCCGACGATCCGGAGCGGCTCGCGCGTGAGCCGCGCGTCGCCTTCCTGCCAGATCCAGTGCGTATCGATCGCGGTGATCGTGCCGGGCGCGGCCGCCGCCGCATGCGTGAACATCGCGAGCGACACGTCGAAGTGATTGTTCGAGTGCGAGCCCCACGTGAGTCCCCAGTCGCGGCACAGCTGCGCGAGCCGCACCGAGCCCTGCATCGTCCAGAAGTGCGGATCCGCGAGCGGAATGTCGACCGCCTGCAGCCGTACCGCGTGATCCATCTGCCGCCAGTCTGTCGCGATCATGTTGGTCGCGGTCGGGATGCCGGTCGCACGGCGGAATTCGGCCATCACCTCGCGGCCCGAATAGCCGGCTTCCGGCCCGCACGGATCCTCCGCATACGCGAGCAGATGGCCTTGCCCGCGGCACAGCGCGATCGCTTCGGCGAGCGACCACGCGCCGTTCGGGTCGAGCGTCGCGCGTGCGTCCGGAAAGCGCGCCTTGATCGCCGCGATCGCTTCCATCTCGTCCGCGCCGGCCATCACGCCGCCCTTCAGCTTGAAATCGGCGAAGCCGTAGCGTTCGACCGCGGCCTCGGCCTGCTGCGCGATCGCCGCCGGCGTGAGCGCCGCTTCGTTGCGCAGCCGGAACCACGGATCGGTCGCGTGCGTGTCGTCGCGATACGGCAGGTCGGTGCGGCGCCGCTCGCCGATGTAGAACAGGTACGCGAGCATCGGCACCGCGTCGCGCTGCTGACCTTCGCCGAGCAGCGCCGCGACCGGCACGTCGAGATGCTGGCCGAGCAGGTCGAGCAGCGCGGCCTCGATCGCGGTGATCACGTTGTCGAGCCGCAGGTTGATCTCGTGCGGCTGGCGCAGCACGGCCGCCTCGCCGGCCGACGTCACTTCGTGGCGGATCGTGCGTCCGGCCCCCGCACCCGCGCCGGACAGCGCCGCGCGCACCGCGTTCAGCGTCGCCTGATAGCGCCCGATCGACTGGCCGACGACGAGGTCGGTCATTCGTTCGAGCGCCTGGCGGATGCCTTCGCCGCCGGGCACTTCGCCGACGCCTGTGTGGCCGCTGCTGTCGTCGAGGATCACGAGGTTGCGCGTGAAATACGGCGCGTGCGCGCCGCACAGGTTCAGCAGCATGCTATCGCGGCCGGCGACGGGGATCACCTGCATGCGCGTGACGCGCGGCGTGCCGGCGCGGCTGGATTCGGACATCGGTTTCGCTCCTGGTTCCGGTAAGGCACGGGCCGCCGGATGCGCCGGCGCGGCCCGCGCCATTCAGTTCAGCTCGACGCGGCGGATCTCGCCGACGACGAACAGGTAGCAGATCACGGCGACGAGCGCGTGCGCGACGACATACACCAGCGCGCCGTTGAACGAGCCGCTGCGGTCGACGATATAGCCGATCGCGATCGGCGTCGTGATGCTGGAAAGATTGCCGCACGTATTGAGCAGCGCGCCGCTCAAGCCGGCGATCTGGCGCGGCGCGGTGTCGGCGTTGACGGCCCAGCCGAGCGCGCCGAGCCCCTTGCCGAAGAACGACAGCGCCATGAACACGACGACGAGCACGTGCGAATCGGTGTAGTTGCAGACGATCATCGACATCGACAGCAGCATGCCGATCACGATCGGCACCTTGCGCGCGATCGACAGCGACCGGCCCTGCTTGAGCAGCGCATCGGACACGATGCCGCCGAGAATCCCGCCGAGGAAGCCGCACACGGCCGGAATCGACGCGACGAGTCCCGCGTTGAGGATCGACATCCCGCGCGCCTGCACGAGATAGACCGGAAACCACGTGATGAAGAAATACGTGAGCGCGTTGATGCAGTACTGCGCGACGTACACGCCGACGAGCATCCGGTTTCTCAGCAGCGCCTTCACGTGACGCATCGACGGGCCGCCGTCGCGCGCGCCGGTCGCCTGGTCGATGTTGACGAGCGCGCCGCCGTCGCTCAGATAGTCCAGTTCGGCGCGATTGATCCGCGGATGCACCTTCGGGTCGTACATCGTGCGGTTCCACACCAGCACGAACGCGAAGCCGAGCACGCCCATCACCGCGAACACCGACTGCCAGCCGAACGCGTGCACGAGCCAGCCCATCAGCGGCGCGAACACGACGGTCGCCGCGTACTGCGCGGCGTTGAAGATCGCCGATGCGGTGCCGCGCTCCGCGGCCGGGAACCACGTGGACACGATCCGGCTGTTGGCCGGGAACGATGGCGCCTCGGCCGCGCCGACGAGGAAGCGCAGGCCGAACAGCAGCGCGAACGCGGCCGCGCCGCCGAAGAAGCCGATGCCGCCTTGCAGCAGCGTGAACAGCGACCAGAAGAAGATGCTGAACGCATAGACGATCCGCGACCCGAAGCGGTCGAGCAGCCAGCCGCCCGGCAGTTGCGCGACCACGTACGACCAACCGAACGCCGAGAAGATGAAGCCCATCTGCACGTGCGTCAGGTGCATCGAGCGGGCCAGCGCCGGACCGGCGATCGCGATCGCCGCGCGATCCGCGTAGTTGATCGTCGTGACCGCGAACAGCACGGTCAGCACGAGCCAGCGCACGCGGGTGCGCCGGGCCGTTGCCGACGCGGATGCCGGCAATGCGTGAAGCGGATTCATGACTGTCTCCTCCGAAGGGCGGAAGGTGCCGTCGTGCGGCTGCGCGTCGGTGCGCGCGTTTTATGTGGCGAGCTTGCCGGCCGGAGGCCGGACGCCGATGCACGGTGGCGGGGCGTCCGGACCATTCTGTCATGGCGAAATTTGCGCTTTCATGCCAATTACTGACTTGATCGATTCAGGATTTGAATCAATCGTGAAATCGCCTGATTTTTACCCGGGCGATATTGACAACCAATTTATACCCGGATAAAAATAGCGCCATTCCGATTTCAGCCCATGGGCGGCCACGATGACGCTTTCCACGTTTGTTCCTTCCTGCACGGCATTCGACGGCCATCGGCGCGTCGCGTCGGGCGCGCTCGCGACGGTGGCGGTCGCGGTCCGGCACGCGTGCGGCGACGCGATGTCCGGCTCGATCGTGATCTTCGACGATGCGACCGGCCGCGCGATCGATCTCGACCTGCGCGGCACCGCGGATGACGTCCGTGCGCGTTACGCACCGGCGCCGGCACCGGCCGATCGCGCCACGCCGGCCGGCGCGCCGCCCGGCGCCGGCGAACAACGCGGCCGCGGCCGTCCGAAGCTCGGTGTCGTGCCGCGCGAAGTCACGCTGCTGCCGCGTCACTGGGACTGGCTCGCCGCGCAGCCGGGCGGCGCGTCCGTCGCGCTGCGCAAGCTGGTCGAGGATGCGCGGCGCACGCACGCGGCGGCCGACCGGCACCGCGACGCGCAAGCGCGCGCGTACCACTTCATGTCGGCGATCGCGGGCGACCTGCCGAATTTCGAGGAAGCCGCGCGCGCGCTGTATGCGGACGATCTCGCGCGGATGGCCGAACTGATTGCCGGCTGGCCGGACGACGTGCGCGATCATGCGCTCGCGCTGGCGCGCGGCGATCTGCCGCCGTCGGCCGAAGACTGCTGACGGAGCGCGCGACGCGATGTCCTCATTCGACCTGAACCGCGGCGCGCTCGCGCCGGTCGCCGACGAAGTCGATCTCGTCGGGTTGCGCGTGACCGGCACGATCCCGCCGGAGCTCGACGGCACGCTGCTGCGCAACGGCCCGAATCCGCCGGGCGGCCGCTTCGAAGGCAACGACGTGCTGTCGTGGTGGCCGGAAGCGGCGATGCTGCACGCGATCGCGTTCGACAACGGCCGCGCGCGTCACTGCGCGCGCAGCGCGTCGACGATGTTCAGCCGCGCGGCGCGCATCGCCGGCAGGAACCCGCCGACGAGCCCCATCACGAGCGAGAACAGCAACGTCTTCACGACGATCGCGGGCGTCAGCACGAAACGGAACGACAGGTCCGCGAAGGTCTGGAAGTTGGTCGTCGAGAATGACGCAAACTCCATCAGCGACGCGCACGCGAGCCCCATCACGCCGCCGACGAAGCCGAGCAGCAGCGCCTCCAGCAGGAACGCGGCAAGCACGTTCATGCGCTGGAAGCCGAGCGCGCGCAGCGTGCCGATCTCGGCGGTGCGGTTCGCGACCGACGCGTACATCGTGATCATCGCGCCGATCATCGCGGCGATCGAGAAGATCGTCGACAGCGTGATCCCGAGGATGTTGATGAAGGTCGACAGCGCCTTCGACTGGTCGCCATAGAAGGTCTGCTCGCGTTTCGCCTCGTCGGTCAGGCGCGGGTCGACGTCGATGTCGGCCTTGAAGCGCGCGAAGCCGTCCGCACTCGGGATGCGCAGCACCATCGACGAATAGCTGGTGCGCCGGAACGACTGCATCAGCTGGTCGACGTCGCCCCAGATCTCCGAATCGAAGCCGCTGCCGCCCGCATCGAACACGCCGACGACCGTCCAGTCGCGCTGCGCGAAATGCAGCCGGTCGCCGAGCTGCGTGCCGCTGAAGCCTTTCGCGATCGCGCTGCCGACGACGATCTCCGACGAACCGGGCGCGAACGGACGCCCGGCCACGAGCTTCACGCGCGGACGCAGCGCGAGCCCGGCCGGCGACACGCCGCGGATCACGACGTTCGACGGCTTGCCGCTCGACGTCTTCACGAGCGAGATCAGCACGACGGCTTCCTTCGACACCAGCGGCCGGCCGTCGGGGCCGAGCGCGACGGCCGGATGCATCTCGAGCGCGTTCGCCTGCTGGTGGTCGATCGCGCTCTGGATCTCGGTTTCCGCGCCCTTGCGGATCACCACCGCGTTGTCCGGTTCGCCGGTCGACACGAGCGTCTGCGTGAGCCCGGCATCGAGCATCTGCACCGTCGCGAACACGAAGATCACGAGCGCCATCCCGCCCGCGGTGAGCGCGGTCGTGAGCCGCCGGGTCCACAGGTTGCGTGCGATGTAGGTGAGCGGAATCGCCATGCTGGTCGTTACCCGATCGCCCGCAAACCCTCGACCACGCGCACGCGGGCCGCCTGCCACGCCGGCACGAGCGCGGCCGCGATGCCGACCGCCACCGAGCACGCGGCCTGCAGCGCCATCGTCCCGGTCGACACCCTGAACACCGGGAAGATGCCGCCCGCGGCCTGCTTGAAGAGGCTCGCGGCCGGCGGCGTCGCGAGCATCCCGAGCGCGCCGCCGGCCACCGCGATCACGACCGATTCGCCGAACACGATCAGCGCGATGAAGCCGGGGCCGAAGCCGAGCGCCTTCAGCGTCGCGTATTCGGCGGTGCGCTCGCGCGCACTCATCGCCATCGCGTTGGCCATCACGGCCGTGATGATCAGGATCACCACGTACGACACGACGCGGATCGCCGCGATGATCTGGTTCGACATCGCGACAAAGCCGAGCTGGAACGCCTGCTCGGTCTCGGTCAGCGTTTCGGCGAGCGAGTTCCTGAATACCGCGTCGACGTTGCGCGCGATCGCGGCGCCGTCGTCCGGGTTCGCGACGCCGAGCACGAACACGCCGACCTGGTCGGCCTGCTTCGGCGTGCGCTTGCGCACCGTCTCGTTCAGATAGTCCCAGTGGAACACCAGCTGGCGCGTGATCGTCGAGTCGTCGCGGCCGTCGAGGATGCCGCGCACGACGAAATCCCACGTGCCCGGATAGATCGTGCCCTTCAGCGGAATCACGTCGCCGATCTTGAAGCCGAACTGCGTCGCGAGCTGGCGCCCGACGAGGCAGCCGCGCCGGTCGCGGTCGTAGTCCGCGCGCTGCTGCGCCGGCAGGATGAATTCCGGATACAGGTCGAGGTAGTTCTCCGACACCGCGAAGCTCGCGAAGAAGTTCTTCGGATCGCGGTACACGCCGCCGAACCAGTTCGAGCGCACCACCGCCGTCACGCCGTCGACGCCGCGGATCCGGTTCTCGTAACTGACCGGCAGCGGGAACACCAGCGAGATCGCGTTGCGCGTGACGAGCCGGCCGCTGGACGCGGCGGCCGCGCCTGCGTACCACGCGTCGACCACCGTATGCAGCAGCCCGAACGCGAGCACCGCGATGGTCAGCCCGAGCACGGTCAGCAGCGTGCGCAGCCGGTGCCGCAGCGCGTTGCGTGCGATCAGCTTCAGCACGTACATCGTGCGCGCTCGCGTCGGTCAGCCCGCGTGCCCATCGATCAGCTCCCCTTTTTCCAGATGCACGAGCGAGCGCGCGGCGCCGGCCGCGTGCGCATCGTGGGTCACCATGATGATCGTCTTGCCGAGTTCGGCGTTCATCCGCTGCAGCATCGCGAGCACGTCGGTGGCCGATGCGCGGTCGAGGTCGCCGGTCGGCTCGTCGGCAACGATCAGCACCGGATCGGTGATCAGCGCGCGCGCGATCGCGACGCGCTGCTGCTGGCCGCCCGACAGCTCGGACGGATAGTGGCTCGCGCGATCGCCGAGATTTACCATGTCGAGCACCAGCTCGACGCGCTCGCGCCGCTCGCGGCGCGACAGATGCGTGAGCATCAGCGGCAGCTCGACGTTCTCGAACGCGGTCAGCACGGGCATCAGGTTGTAGAACTGGAAGATGAAGCCGACGTTCGCCGCGCGCCAGTCGGCCAGCTGCGCTTCGTCGAGCTGCGAGATGTCGAGGCCGCCCACGCGCAGCTCGCCGCTGTCGGGCCGGTCGATGCCGGCCACCAGATTGAGCAGCGTGCTCTTGCCGGAACCGGACGGGCCCATCAGCGCGACGAAGTCGCCTTCGCCGATGTCGAGCGTGATGTCGGTCAGCACCGGCACGACCTGGTTGCCGCGCCGGTACGACTTCGCGACGTGGCTGATCTCGACGAGCGGCGGCGGGGCGTCGTTCACGCTTGCCCCGCTACTTCTTCGCGACGGTCACTTTCGCGCCGTCCTTCAGCTTCGCACCCGGCGCGAGCACGACCGTGTCGCCCGGCTTCACGCCGCGGATCGCGACGAGCTCGCCGATCCGCGCGCCTTTCGTCACCGCCGTCGCATGCACGGTGTCGTCCTTCACGACGAACACGACCGGCCGGCCGTCGCGCTCGACCACGGCGCTCGCCTGCACGGCCGTCACCGGCTGCCGGTCCTGCGGCGACGCGGGCTTCGACAGGAACGCGATCTTCGCGCTCATGTCGGGCAGCACGCGCTCGTCGCGGTCGACGAAGCGCACCTTCACCAGCACGGTGGCCTTCGAGCGGTCGACCGTCGGCACGATCCGCGACACGCGGCCCGCGAAGCGCAGGTCGGGCAGCGCGTCGAGCTGGATTTCACACGGCTGCTCCGCACGGATTTTCGCGATGTTCGATTCGGCGACGTCGGCCTCGACCTCGAGCGTGTCCATGTCGGCGATCGTCACGACCGCGCCCTTGCTGTCCGACGCGGACGAGAACGGCGTGATGTTGTCGCCGACGTTCGCGTGCTTCGCGAGCACGATCCCGTCGAACGGCGCGCGGATCACCGTCTGGTCGACCGCGACCTGCGCGGCCTGCGCGTTCGCTTGCGCGGATACGATCGCTGCCTGGTCGCTGTCGACCGTCGCGCGCGCCTTGTTCACTCGGGCCGTGTCGGTGTCGAGCTGCGCGGCCGGCACCGCGCCTTTCGGCGCGAGCGCGGCCGTGCGGCGCAGCGCGATCTGCGCGTCCGTCAGTTCCGCCTGCGCGACGCCGAGGTTCGCGCGGGACACCTGCACCTGCGCGCGTGCCTGCGCAAGCGACGCCTGCACGTCGCGGCTTTCGAGCCGCGCGATGATCTCGTCCTTCTTCACGCGTGTGCCTTCGAGCACGCCGAGCCATTCGACGCGCCCCTGGCCCTTCGACGCGACGGCGGCCTTGCGCTGCGGCACGACGTAGCCGGTCGCGTTCAGCTGCGTGTCGTTCTGGTACGGGTACGCGGACGTGACGGACGTCGTATCGACCGTCGGCCGGCCGGTGAGCGCGAGCGCGGCGGCGATCGCGGCGATGACGAGCGCGGCGACGACCGCATAGCGGACCCAGCGGCGCCGGCGTGGCGCGGGCGCCACCGGACGCCGGTCGATTTTCAGTTTGTCCAGATTGTGATCGGGCAATTTGGGCGCCTCGCGTCGGCGGCGGTCGCGTGACCGGCCGCGATCCGGTTGGATCGGAAGGAGGCCAGTATAGCGTCGCCGCGGCGCGCGCGAGAGGCGGTTTGTCGGACGATTGACGCACGCGCCAGACGCCCGTCGCGCGGGCCTGAACGCCGCGCCCCCGGGGAAACCCGAGGGATGCAAGCAACGTGTCAACTCGGCGCGCGGGCGATGCGTTATGGAGCCAGTGCGTCAGTAATCGATCGAGGCGGAACGGTGCGAACCGGTCCGTCCGGCGGCGACCGGCAACCCGGCGCGACTGACGTTCCGATGCGGATGCCTCGCATCTCTTACCGGTACGTTTGACTTTTTCTCCGCTAAAGGAAGAACAATGAAGAAGACGCTCGCTTCGATCATGACCGCAGCATTCGCTCTCGCATCGGTTTCGGCATTCGCACAGGCTTCGGCCCCGGCCGCCGACACGTCGGCTGCTGCACCGGCACCGGCCAAGAAGGATCACAGCAAGCCGAAGCACGCGCTGAAGCACCACGGCTCGAAGAAGGGCCAGGCGAAGGCTGCAGCCGCATCGGCCGCCGGCACGAACGACGCAGGCGCGCAGAACTAAGCACGCTTCGCCGGGGCCGGCATTGCCGGCTGCCCGTCGCGAAACCCCGCACGCCCCGGCCTGCGGGGTTTTGTTTTTTCTGGCGTCCGCCGGATGGTGGGGATTGCCGGGGCGGCATCCGGCGGCGCCGCGCATCGCTCCGGCCTGCGGCGTTCCGTTTTTCAGGCGTCCGCCGAGTCGGCCGGACTCGCGCCCGGCGGCGGCGCGCGCATCGCATCGACCACCGCGCGCATGCGTCGCCAGTGCGACCCTTCCCAGAACACGCGCCGGCACACGTCGCAAGCGGCAAAGCGCCGATGCCGCTCGCGCACGCCGGGCGGCACGCGCGGCGCCGCGTCGGCCGCATCGAGCGCGTGCAGCGGCGCGTTGCAGCGCAGGCACAGCCGGAACGGCCGCATGTGCGGCGCGAGGTCGAGCCGCGTGAACAGCTCGCGCAGCTGCGCATCCGGCTGCTGCGCGTGCAGATAGCAGCCGCGCACGACCGCGCGGCGCTTCAGCAGCTCGCGGTCGCGGGTCAGCACGATCCGGCCTTCGCGCGCGGCGAGCGCGACGAGCGCGTCGTCGCGGTAGTGGTTGTCGTAACACGTGTCGAAGCCCGCGAGGCGCAGCAGTTGCGCGAGACCGCCGAGGTGCGCGTCGGCGACGAAGCGCCAGCGCTCGGGCTGCGGCGGCAGCGGCACTTGCGCCGCCGGCTGTGCGCGTTCCGGCTCGACGTCGATGCGGTCACCGTCGGCGAGCGGCCGGTCGAGCGCGGCCGGCGCGCCGTTCACGCGGAGCCGGCCGATTTCCGTATGCGGGACGCCGAGCGCCTCGATCGCATGCTTGACCGTCGCGTCGCGCGCGAACGCGTGCACGAACGCGCACCCGCGCTGCGCGGGCGCGAGAAACGCGTTCAGCTCGTCGTGGAAGCGAAAGGTCGCGGTCGCCATCCGCGCAGTATCGCACCGCGCACGGCCGGTCGGCGGGGGGCTGCAGGCGGCGTCCATCTGTGTTTAACTCCCCGCTTCACGAGTCGAAGGAGCGGGCAATGGATCTCGGATTTATCGGGCTGGGCGAAATGGGGCAGGCGATTGCGACGAACCTGCTGAAGGCGGGGCACACCGTGCGGGTCTGGAACCGGTCGCGCGAGCGTGCCGAGCCGCTCGCCGCGTTCGGCGCGCAGATCGTCGCGTCGCCGGCCGACGCGTTTCGCGGCGACGTCGTATTCTCGATGCTCGCCGACGATGCGGCCGCACGCGCGGTATTCGACGACGCGCTGCTCGCGCAGGCGCCGCGCGGCCTGATCCACGTGAACATGGCGACCGTGTCGGTCGCGCTCGCCGAATCGCTCGCGCACGCGCATGCGTCGCGCGGGCTCGACTACGTGGCCGCACCCGTGATGGGCCGCCCGGACGTCGCGGCCGCCGCGCGCCTGACGATCATGGCCGGCGGCCCGGCCGAGGCGATCGACCGCGTGCAGCCGCTGTTCGACGCGATCGGCCAGAAGACCTGGCGGTTCGGCTCGCTGCCGCAGCACGCGAACGTCGCGAAGATCGCCGCGAACTTCACGCTCGCGTCGGCGATCGAGACGCTCGGCGAGGCGTCGGCGCTGCTCGGCGCGCACGGCGTCGCGATGCGCGACTTCCTCGACGTGATCACGAACAGCGTGTTTCCGGGGCCGGTCTACGCCGGTTACGGCGGGATGATCGCCGAGCGCAGCTACGAACCCGCGCGTTTCAAGGCGCGCCTCGGGCTCAAGGACGTCCGGCTCGCGCTGGAGGCTGGCGATGCGGCGTCGGTGCCGCTGCCGGTGGCGAGCGTCGTGCGCGACAGCCTGCTCGATGCGCTCGCGCACGGCGGCGGCGAGCAGGACTTCGCGGTGCTCGGCGAAGTCGCGCTGCGCCGCGCGGGCCGCTGACGCCGCGCGGGACAGAAACGCCGCGCACACGGCATAATCGGCATTTCGTTTCTCTTTCGGCTGAGGCGCGCATGAACCTGCATACGTGGTGGCTTTTCGTGGCGACGGTGTTCGTCGTGTCGGCGATTCCGGGCCCGAACATGCTGCTCGTGATGACGCACGGCGCGCGGCACGGGCTGCGCCGCTCGTCGGCGACGATGGCCGGCTGCCTGAGCGCGCTGGTACTGATGCTCGCGGTGTCCGCGGCGGGGCTGGGCGCCGTCCTCGAGGCGTGGCCGGCGATGTTCAACACGCTGCGCTTCGCGGGCGCCGCGTATTTGATTTATCTCGGCGTGAAGGCGTGGCGCGCGCGCGTCGACGATGCGCCGGCCGCCGACGTCGATGCGGTGTCGCACGGCGCGTCGGCATCGCGCTGGGCGCTGTTCCGCAACGGTTTCCTGGTCGCGGGCAGCAACCCGAAGGCGATCCTGTTCGCGGCCGCGCTGCTGCCGCAGTTCATCAATGCAGCGGAGCCGACGCTGCCGCAGTTCGGCATCCTCGTCGTCACGTTCGCGGTGATCGAGGTCAGCTGGTATCTCGTCTACGCGTCGTTCGGCACGCGCATCGGCGCGACGCTGAAGAGCCAGAGCGTCGCGAAGATCTTCAACCGGCTGACGGGCGGTCTCTTCGTCGGTTTCGGCGCGATGATGGCGCTGGTCCGTCACTGATTCAAGCTTCCGCGGCAGATGCCGCCGCGGCCTGCCGGACGCCCCGCGCCTCGCTTGAGGGCGGGGCGTTTTCACGTCCGCGCCCCGTTACGCCCCGATCACGCGCGCGGCCATGCGGTCGCACCGGTCCGGCGCCCGGCCGACACGCCGAACGCGGCGGCCGCGCCCGCGAAGGCGAAGCCCACGCCGCATACGGCGCTCCAGCCACCCCACGCCCACGCGCTGCCCGCGAGCGCCGCGCCGAGCGCGCCGCCGACGAAGAACAGCCCGACGAACAATCCGTTCAGCCGCCCGCGCGCGGCCGGGTTCAGCAGGTTGATGTCGCGGCGGCCGATCGTCTGGTCGACGATCACGCCTGCATCGAGCAGCGCCGCGCCGCCGGCCAGCAGCGCCAGCGCGGCGCCGCGGTGCGCGTGCGCATCGAAACCGAACCAGCCCGCGCCGGCGACGCCGAGCACGGCGAGCGCGACGAGCATCGTCACGTGGGCGAACCGCTGCGCGGCCGGGCCGTGGCCGCGATCGCCGGCGCGGCCGGCCAGCGGCGTGACGATCGCGCCGCTCGCGCCGGCAAACGCGAACAGCGCGATTCCGTGCAGGTCGAGGCCGAACGGCGGCTGCGCGAGCCGCAGCCCGACGGCGGTCCAGAATGCGCTGAACGCGGCCATCGCGAGCGCGGCCGACACGGCATGGCGGCGCAGCACCGGCTCGTCGGCCAGCAGGCGGCCCATCGACGCGAGCAGCGCGCGATAGCCGGCCGTCGCCGTCGGCACGCGCGGCGGCAGGCGCCGCGCGAGCACCGCGGCGATCGCCGCGTTCGCGAGCGCGGCCAGCGCGTAGAACGCGCGCCAGCCCGCGGTGCCCGCGATCAGGCTCGCGAGCGGCCGCGACAGCAGGATGCCGAGCATCAGCCCGCTCATCACGTTGCCGACCGCGCGGCCGCGCTGCGCTTCGGGCGCCATCGCCGCGGCCATCGGCACCAGCATCTGGATCACGCTCGACGCGGCGCCCGCGGCCAGCGTCGCGAGCAGGAACACGGTGCCGGAGCGCGTGAAGGCCGGCAGCGCGAGCGCGGCCGCGCACGCGACGAGCGTCGCGACGATCAGCCGGCGGTTCTCGAGCAGGTCGACGAGCGGCACCAGCAGCACGAGGCCGGCCGCGTACCCGAGCTGGGGCAGCATCGCGACGAGGCCCGTGAGGCCCGGTGGCAGGTGCAGGTCGGCGGTGATCGGGCCGGTCAGCGGCTGCGCGGCGAACAGATCCATCACGATCACACCGACCGTCGCGGCGAAGAAGAGCGTCATGCCCGCGCTCAGCGCGGGCGCCGCGCCGCGTGCGGGGCGGCCGGCGGCGGGGCAGGAATCGGCAGGGCAGTTCATCGGAAACCCGGGTCGTTGATTGCAGGAATCCCCATCGTAGGTGCCCGATGTTTATGCGACAATTGAAATATGTCTAACATGATTATGCGAGTTTGATTTGAATACGCGTGATCTCCAGGCGTTCGTCGCGGTGGTCGACAGCGGGTCGATGGTCGCGGCGGCCGCGAAGCTTCATCTGACGCAGCCGGGCCTCACGCGGCGCGTGCAGAACCTCGAAACGCTGCTGGGCATGCCGCTGCTCGAGCGGCAGAGCAAGCCGCTGAAGCCGACTGCGGCCGGCCGCGACGTCTATGCGCTCGCGCGCAACGTGCTCGGCGCGGTCGACGAACTGATGGCGGCCGGCGCGCCGGACAGCGAGCCGTCCGGCGAGTTGCGCATCGGCGTGCCGCCGTTCCTGTCCGAACTGGCGCTCGAGCGGCCGATCGACCGGTTGCGCGACGCGTTTCCGCGCCTGACGCTGCGCGTGACGGCCGGCTGGTCGCCGGCGCTCGTGCAGGCGATCGAGCGCGGCACGCTGGATGTCGCGACGGTGATGGTGCCGGCGAGCGCGGCGCTGCCCGACACGCTGACGGCCACGCTGCTCGGCACGCAGCCCACGGTGCTCGTCGCGGCGCGCGACTTTCCGCTGCCGGACGGCCCGCTGTCGCTCGACGTGCTGTCGCGTTTCCCGTGGGTGCTGAGCCAGGACGGCTGCGGGATGCGTTCGGCGCTGAGCCGGGCGCTGGGCGCGGCCGGACTGCCGTTCGACGTCGCTGTCGAGGCGTTCGGCTCGGAACTGCAGCTATCGCTCGTCTCGCGCGGCGCCGGGATCGGGATCGCGCCGCCGAATGCGCTGGCACGCAGCGCGCATCGCGATGCGCTGAGGGTGGTGGAGACGGCGGGGCTGGAGACGCGGATCAACGTGTGGATCGTGCACGGCGCGCTGCCGGGCCGGCTGACGCGGCCGGTCGCGCTGCTGCGCGACGCGCTCGGCGAGGTGCTCGAGCGGGAGAACCTGAAGGGGTCGGATGGCGGCTAGCGATCTAGAGCGCGCATTCGAGGGAAAATCCTTATTTTCTCTACGGAAATGTTGCAATGCGGAAACCGATTCGCTATAGTTACACCTGTCTCCTCCATGTCTCCTCTGATATGGATTCAGCCCGCCTCTTAGGCGGGCTTTTTTTTGCCCGCGTTTTTGGCGCGAGCCATCCACTCGTCTTCCGTCCGTCCTCCGTCTTCCGCGTCAGAACTTGTACGTCATCCCGACGTAGCTGATGATCGGGTCGGCCTTCAGGTCCGATTTCGACTCGGAGAGCACCGTGCCGTCCGCTGCCTTGATCGTCACCGTCGACGTCGTCTTCAGCGGGATGTAGGTCACCGATGCGACCAACCCGAAATGCTCGGTCATGTTGTACTGCAGGCCCGCGTTGAACACCGGCTGCCATGACGACGATGCCTTCGCTTCCACCGACGTCGTGCCCGGCTTGCCCGCGCCAGCCGCGAGAATCGCGCCGAGGTTGTCCTGCGTCTGCTTGATGAAGTTCGTGTTGAGCTGCAGGTCGCTGAACCAGTTGTACGACACGCCGAGCCCGAGGAACGGCCGGAACTTCGCGTTCGCCGCCCCGAAGTAGTACTGCAGGATCGCTGCCGGGCTCCACTGCCGCACGCTCTTCACGATCGGGTTCACCGATCCGAGCCCGATGTTCTGCGTGCCGAGCGCGCCGGCCGGGCCCGGCGGCTTGATCGTGCCCTGGCCCGACACCTTGAACACCGGCGGCACGCCGGCCACCGACGTGACCGCGATGTGGTCGGTCAGGAAGTGGCTGATCGTCAGGCCGACCGTATCCGCGCCGCTCGTGCGCAGCCCGGTGCCCGGCGACGTGAACGACGGCGGCAGCCGCAGCGGCGTGTTGATCGGCGTCGGCGCGACGTTGGTCGTCATCGGCGTGCTGCTTTGCTGCGGCATCACGTGGAACCAGCCGAGCGTGACGACGTTGCTGCCGGCGCTCTGCGCGTACGCCGCGAGCGGCGCCAGGGCGGCGGCCCCGGCCGCCGCGCAGAGAAGAGTCTTCTTCATCACGGCTTGCCTCCGCTTACTGGACGAACGCGCCGATCGTGAAATACGGCGTCGAACCCGCGTTGTCGAGGAAACCGAACACGCCACCGGTGAAGATGAACTTGCCGGTCGGCGACGTGCTGCCCGAACCCGTGTGGATCGTCGTGACCGTGCCCGGCACCTTCTGCGTGTAGTCGAGATCGAGCGCGGTCGCGAGCGACGCCTGCGACGGCTGGAACGGATCGAGCAGCGTGGCCTGGTTGTTGATCAGCGCGGTGGTCCGGTAGTCGAACTGGCTGTCGACGCCGATGTATTCGCCGTTCTGCGACCCGGCCGCGATCGCCGTCTGCGGCGCGAGGATCGAGATGCTCGATTCGTCGTCGGCGGTCAGGCCCGGCACGCCGTTGCTGTCCGGCGTCGGGTTCGGGTTCGCGACGCCCGTGCGTACGAGGATCGGCACCAGCTGGTTGCGCAGCTTGCCGACGATCATGAAGCCCTTGCCCTGCGGCGTCGCCGACAGCGTCGGCTTCAGCTGGCTCGCGTAGTTGTTGCTCTGGAACGCGCCGCTGCCGTCGGCCGACTGCACGAAGTTCGTGCCCTGCTGCATGCACGCGCCGGCGAACTGGCCGGTCGTGTCGCACTTCGTCCACGTGCCGTCCGCGTTGATCGTCACCTTCGCGTCGATCGACGCCGGCGCGAACTTCTGCGACGGCACTTCGCCGAAGCCGACGTGGCTGTACGTGCCCGCGACCTTCGTGATGTCGGTCTCGATCGACGAGAAGCCGATGAACGGGTAGTACGGGAATTTCGTGTCGGGCACCGCGGCCTGGCCGAGCACGCCGTCGAACTGGATCTCCTTGCCGGGAATCGTGCCGCCCGCGACGCCGAAGCCGACGAAGATGCGCGCCGGACGCGACGCATCGAGGCTCGCGCCGTTCAGCCGGAACGCGCACTGGTTCAGCTTGTTGGTCGGCAGCAGCGTTTCCTGCGTGAGCGTGCCGCTGTCGACGGTGCCGGCGCGGGTCGGCGTGACGGTGCCGGTCTTTTGCGGAACCGGCGATTCGATATAGGTGACCTGCCAGGTCATCTTGGTCGTGTCGAGCTGGACCTTGGCGAGCTCGCCGCTGCCGGCGCCGCCGGTGAACACGGTGCTGTAGTCGAGCGTCGCCGGGCACAGCCGGTCTTCGACGAGCGGCGGCGGATTGTCGCCGTCGCCACCGCCGCCGCATGCGGAAAGAAGGGGGGCGGCAAGGGCCGCCGCCAGAACGAGGTTGCGCTTCATGTTGCTCCTCCAGATTTGTCTTGTCCGGCGGCCAGCTCCCTGTCGGCCGCTTCTGTTGCTTGTACTCGTGCTGCCCGCGCGGTGCGGGGCGCCGTCGTTTCGTGCCTTCCCTGCATTGCGCGGCGACGGCCGGGCCGCCGCCGCGTCCCCGATCGCTACTTGCTGATCTGCGCGCCGACGCCGAAGTACGGTGTCGACGACGTGCTCGAATTCGCCGACGTCGACGTGACGCCGCCGTTCACCGTGCCCTGGATCAGCGCCGCATAGAGCCCGCCCGTCGCGATCACGACGCCCGAGGCGGACGGGTAGGTCGCGCCGCTCGCCGGCGTCGTCGCCGTGTTCAGCAGGCCCGGCGTCGCCTGGCCGTAGTCGAGCGTGAAGCCGTCTTCTTCGGCCTGCGTGGTCGGGTTGATGAACGAGGCGTTGCCGCCGCGGATCAGTGCGGCCGTGTACTTGAAGTTCGAATCCGCGCCCGCGTAGCCGCCGTCGATCGCGCCCGACTGGATCGCCGTCGCCTTGCCGAGCACCGCGATGCCCGATTCGTCGTCGACCTTCGCGTCGGTATGCAACGCCGCGTCGGTGCCGAGATACACGTAGCCCGTGCGCACCACCACCGGCACCGTCGCGCCGTTGAGCTGGCCGATCACCATGTGCGCGGTCGCCGATTTGCCCGTCGCGCCGATGAGCGGCAGCTTCGTCTGCGGCAGGATCTGCGGCGCCTTCGTGCTGTCGAGGTAGCCGCCGTTCGCGGTGTTGACGGTCCACGGATCGCCGGTCGTCAGGCAGCCGCCCGAACTCGTCGACGTGCACGCTCCGTTCGCGTCGAACGTCTCGCTCGAGTTCACGCCCTTCGTCGCGTAGTTGCCCGACGGCACGAGGTGATAGAGCAACGCGTTGTAGGTGCCCGGCAGTTTCGTGAGGTCGGTCGTCGTGCTCGCGAAGCCGAGGAACGGATAGAAGTCGAAGTGACGGTTCGGGACCTGGCCGACGTTCTTGTAGACGGGAACGCCGAGGACGCTGATCGTCAGCCCGTCGTACTGCACCGTCGCGCCGGGGATCCCGCCGCCCGCGACGCCCATGCCGACCAGCAGCATCGGCGGATTCGCCTGGTTGAAGTCGGCGGCCGTCGAATAGGTGGAACCGTTCGGCGCGGTGCCCGAACCCGGCGTGAGGACGAACGCGCAGCGCGTCTGCTCCGCGGTGGGAAGCGTGCCGGTCGGCGGATGAACGACCTTGCCGGTGATCGTGGTGCCGGCGCGGCTCGGCGTGACCGTGCCGGTCGCGAGCGGAATCGGCGACTCGAGCCACTTCAGCGTGTACGTCATCGCGACCGCGTCGATGTTGACGCTGACGATCTCGCCGCTACCGGCGCCGCCGAGGTACGTGCTCTTCACGATGTCGGCGTCGGCCGGACACAGCGCGCCGTTGACGGGCTGCGAGGGCGGCGGTCCTTGCGTGCCGCAGCTCGATCCGGAACATTGAGGGGTGTTGATCGGCGCGAGCGAGCCGCCGGAATCCCCTCCACCACAGGCAACCAGGAAAGGGGCGATGGCAAAGGCCGTTGCCACCCCCTTCGATAAGGCGTGCGACATGCCGCTGTCTCCAATCGTTTAATTGTGCGAGCTAATGTCGCTGCGCGGATTTTTGCTGTCAATTGATGAACTCGTCTAAAAAAGCCGATTGAAACGAAAGGCGCGTCATGCGTCCTTGCCGGATCGGGCTTTCAGTAAGAATTAAAACGGGTGGACGGCGCTAGAGTGCTGCTTGAGTGGGGTTCCTGCCACGGCCGGACGGGGGCCCGGGGCCTTCCCGCGTATAACGGCAGTGTTTAAAGCGGCGGTATCCGGTTTATCCCTATTCGGGATGGACTGGAGAAAAGGAGGGTGAAATTTATTTGCCGGTATTCGCGCAATGGAAAGCTTGTAAATATTTGTAAATGCGTGAACCGGATTTTATTTATTGCCTCGCGCGGGCAAATAAAAAGCCGGCCAGCGGCCGGCTTTGCATCGGATGCAAGCAGGATCAGCGCTTGAGGCCCGTATCCTCGGCGGCGCCGATGTTGAGGTTCATGCACTGGATCGCCGCGCCCGACGCGCCCTTGCCGAGGTTGTCGAGGCGCGCGACCGTGACGAAGCGCTCTTCGTTGCCGAACACGAACAGGTCGACGCGGTTCGTGTCGTTGTTCGCCTGCACGTCGAAGAAGCCGCTGTCGAGGTTCGCGTCCGCATTGAACGGCGCGACGCGCACGAACGGTTCGTCCGCGTAGTACTCGGCGAACACGCGCTGCACGTCCTGTGGCGTCGCGCGCTTCGCGAGCTGCTCTGGCGAGAAGTACGTCGTCACCGCGAGGCCCTTCAGGAACGGTCCGACGATCGGCGTGAAGATCGGCGCGTGCGCGAGACCCGTGTGCGCGGCCATTTCCGGCAGGTGCTTGTGCGCGAGCGCGAGCGCGTACGGCCGCGGGCTCGCGAGCTTGCCGCCCGGCGCCGCGTTTTCGTACTCCGCGATCATCGACTTGCCGCCGCCGCTGTAGCCGGTGATCGAGTAGCTGTGCGCGGCGAAGCTCGGCGCGACGATGCCCGCATCGACGAGCGGACGCATCGCCAGCACGAATGCCGACGCGTGGCAGCCCGGCACCGCGATGCGCTTCGACGTGCGAATCTTTTCGCGCTGCGCGCGGGTCAGTTCCGGCAGGCCGTACGCCCAGTCGGCGTTCGTGCGGAACGCGGTGCTCGCATCGATCAGCGTCGTGTTCGGGTTCTCGACCAGCGATGCCGATTCGCGCGACGCGACGTCCGGCAGGCACAGGAACGTGACGTCCGATGCGTTGATCAGGCGGCGGCGCTCGTCGACGTCCTTGCGCTTCGCTTCCTCGATGCGCAGGATCTCGATGTCGTTGCGCGCCGACAGGTATTCGAAGATCTTGAGGCCGGTCGTGCCTTCCTGGCCGTCGACAAAAACTTTGGTGCTCATTTCGCTCTCACTGAATGAAACGGGAGCCGCGGGCGCCCTGAAACCGCCATTTTAAGACGTCATCCGGCGGCCCTGCACCGCACGGGGCGAAAAAAAGACGGCCCGCGGGCCGTCTTGTGTCCCTTTGGCCCGCCGCCGCGCCGCGCAGCCGCGCCGGCGGCGGTGCGAGCGGGAAGGCGGGCGCGCGCGGGCGCGTTCAGCGGCCGCCGGCCACCCAGCGCGCCGTCGCTTCGGCGACGCGCCGGCCGAACGCCTTCGCGGTCTCGAGGTCGCCGGGCAGCGGGCCCTCGTCGGGCGTCGCGTCCGCCGGCGACTGCGCGAGCAGGCCCGTGAAGCCGCCGACATAGTTGATGTCGTTGCGCGTGGCCGTCTTCGAGTTGGCCGGCATCATGCCCGTGCCGACCCACACCATCCCATGCTGCATCGCCAGCGTGACGAAATACTGAATCGTCGAGAACTTGTCGCCGTTCATCGTCGCCGAGTTCGTGAAGCCCGCGGCGATCTTGTCCTTCCACTTCTGCGTGAACCACGGTTTCGACGTGGCATCGGCGAACTGCTTGAACTGCGCGGACGGGCCGCCCATGTAGGTCGGCGCGCCGAAGACGATCGCGTCCGCCGCGTCGAGCGCGGCCCAGCCCGCGTCGTCGAGTTCGCCGACGGCGATCAGGCGTGCGGTGGCGCCGGCATCCTGTGCGCCCGCGTGGACGGCGTCGGCCAGTTTCTGCGTGTGACCGTAGCCGCTGTGATAGACGATGACGATGTTCGACATGAAGCGTTCTCCGGAAGGGGGCGACGCGGCGGGCGCGCGGCCTGCCGCGTCACGCGCCGCGTGCGGGCGGCGCGACGGATGCGCGGCGGGATGCCGCGATCGGTGCCGCCGAGTCTAGCAAGCCGAAATGACGGGAGAAAAGCGCGCGGGCGGCGCACAGAAATTCGCGGGCGCGGGCAATCGCGGCATGGCGCGCGGCGGTCGCGCGCAGTCGCTTACTGCCCGTAGGTGACCGTGAGCGTTGCGGTGCCGATCGTCAGCGTGCCGATCTCGTGCTCGAACATCGGCGCGGGGCGCCCTTGCGCGACGCGCAGGTCCGTGCCCTTCAGCGCGTAGACGGTGATCACGTAGCGGTGCGGCTTGCCGGGCGGCGGACACGGGCCGCCGTAGCCGTCGATCCCGAAGTCGTTGCGCGCTTCGGTCGCGCCGATGCGCCGCAGGAAGCCCGACGCGCTCGCGTCGGCGGGCAGGCTCGTGACGGTGGCCGGAATGCCGGCGACGGCCCAGTGCCACCAGCCGTGCCCAGGCGCGTCGGGATCGAAGATCGTGATCGCATAGGCGCGCGTGCCAGGCGGCGGATTGCGCCAGCCGAGCTGCGGCGAGCGGTTCTTGCCCTTGCAGTCGCCGCGGTCGAACACGTTCGCGGCGCCGACGCGCCCGCCGGGCTTCAACTCGTCGCTCGACACGGTGAACGGGCCTTCCGCGCGCGCGGACAGGGCAGGGAACGCAGCGCACGCGGCGGCGGCGCAGAGAAGAACGGCGACGAACGGAGACGGACGACCCGGAGACGCAGGCGAAGTGATCCGGCGATCCACACGCATATGGCGCTTCTCCCGTCACGTGGGCCGGGCCGAGGCTCCCGGCATTGTTGGCGTTGTACGTTGCCCGCGCCGCTGATGGCGGCGATGGATCAAGTCTAGCATTAGGGTTCGATGAGGATGCGTGCTGCGGGCGGCGATTCGGCATGACCCTGTCGCGGATCGACGGACGAAAAAAAAACCGCTCGCGGTGCAGCGAGCGGTTTTTTGAGCCACGGTGCCGGCCCGCAAGCCGGCGCGGCTTATTCCTTCGGGGCCGTTGCGCCACCGTGCGCGGCCGACCATTCGGCCGGTGCGTGCAGGAACTTCTCGACTTCGTCGAGCGTCTTCGTCTCGAAGTAGCCCGATGCCTTCGCGACGCGCAGCACGTCCCACCACGTTGCCAGCGCGTGCAGGTCGACGTCGATGTCCTTCAGGACCGACACGCTTTCCTTGAAGATGTTGTAGTGGAACAGCACGAAGCAGTGGTTCACCGTCGCGCCGGCGGTGCGCAGCGCGTTGACGAAGTTGATCTTGCTGCGGCTGTCGGTCGTCAGGTCTTCCACCAGCAGCACGCGCGAGCCTTCTTCCAGATGCCCTTCGATCTGCGCGTTGCGGCCGAAGCCCTTCGGCTTCTTGCGCACGTACTGCATCGGCACCATCATGCGGTCCGCGAGCCATGCCGCGAACGGGATGCCGGCCGTCTCGCCGCCCGCCACCGAGTCGATCTGCTCGAAGCCGACGTCGCGCATGATCGTCGTTTCCGCCATTTCCATCAGTGCACGACGCACGCGCGGATACGAGATCAGCTTGCGGCAGTCGATGTAGACGGGGCTTGCCCAGCCGGACGTGAAGATGAACGGTTTTTCGGCATTGAAGTGCACCGCCTGCACTTCGAGCAGGATTTTGGCGGTCGTATCCGAGATCGACTGACGATCGTAGCCTGTCATGGGCATTCCTTGGGTGATGAGCGAAGAGCGGGCGCGGGCCCGGTGGCGCAGCAAGGGGAACCTGCCCGAAGGGCCGGGGTGCGATTGGCGGGTCAATCGGTCCAATCGCATCGCTGCGCGCGTAGCCGGCTATTTTACCCGATTCAGGCCGGTTTTCGGCGGAATTCGCGCAGCTTCGGCGCGCGGCTCGCCACCGGCGAAACAAACGGGGCGCAATCATCGCGAGGCTGATGCCCGGGATGCGGCGTCGCACCAACGGACGTCATTTAGGGGGTGTACACTAGGCGACCCTTAGAAATCGTTCAGTACTTTGTACTTTCCTCTTGCCACCCGCCAAGGTCCGATGGCGTGCCGACCCGGCGCGTCGCGTGCCGTCTCGCAGTCGACCATCCCCTCGATTCAAGCAGACGCGGCCCAAGGTGCTGTGTACTGAACCGTCAAAATTCCGCATGTCTCTCGCAGGTCAATCATGGACGAACAACTGAAGCAGGCCGCACTCGCTTATCACCAGAACCCGAAACCCGGCAAGATTTCGGTCACGCCGACCAAGCCGCTGTCGAACCAGCTCGATCTGTCGCTCGCTTATTCGCCGGGCGTCGCCGCCGCGTGCGAAGCGATCCACGCCGATCCGCTCGACGCGCAGAAGTACACGTCGCGCGGCAACCTCGTCGGCGTCGTGACGAACGGCACGGCCGTGCTCGGTCTCGGCAACATCGGCCCGCTGGCCGCGAAGCCGGTGATGGAAGGCAAGGGCTGCCTGTTCAAGAAGTTCGCGGGCATCGACGTGTTCGACATCGAACTGTCGGAATCCGACCCCGACAAGCTCGTCGAGGCGATCGCGATGCTCGAGCCGACGCTCGGCGGCATCAACCTCGAGGACATCAAGGCGCCCGAATGCTTCTACATCGAGCAGAAGCTGCGCGAGCGCATGAAGATCCCCGTCTTCCACGACGACCAGCACGGCACCGCGATCATCGCGTCCGCCGCGATCCTGAACGGCCTGAAGGTCGTCGGCAAGAAGCTGTCGGAAGTGAAGCTCGTGTGTTCGGGCGCGGGCGCGGCCGCGATCGCGTGTCTGGACCTGCTGGTGAACCTGGGTCTCACGAAGGCGAACATCCTCGTCGCCGACTCGAAGGGCGTGATCTACGAAGGCCGCGGCAACCTCGATCCGTCGAAGCAGCGCTATGCGGCGACCACCGACGCGCGCACGCTCGCCGACGCGATCGTCGGCGCGGACGTGTTCCTCGGCTGCTCGAGCGCGGGCGTGCTGAAGCAGGACATGGTCAAGACGATGGGCGAGCGCCCGCTGATCCTGGCGCTCGCGAACCCGGAACCGGAAATCCGCCCGGAAGACGCGAAGGCCGTGCGCCCGGACGCGATCGTCGCGACCGGCCGTTCGGACTACCCGAACCAGGTCAACAACGTGCTGTGCTTCCCGTTCATCTTCCGTGGCGCGCTCGACGTCGGCGCGACGACGATCACGGAAGAAATGAAGCTCGCGTGCGTGCGCGCGATCGCGGAGCTGGCCGAGGAAACCGACCAGAGCGAGGAAGTCGCGAAGGCGTATGAAGGCCACTCGCTCGAGTTCGGTCCGGAATACCTGATCCCGAAGCCGTTCGATCCGCGCCTGATCATCAAGATCGCGCCGGCCGTCGCGCAGGCCGCGATGGACTCGGGCGTCGCGACGCGCCCGATCCAGGACATGGACGCATACCGCGAGCAGCTCGGCGCGACCGTGTACCGCACCGGCATGGTGATGCGTCCGGTGTTCGCGACCGCGAAGAAGAAGCAGGCGCGCATCGTGTTCGCCGAAGGCGAGGACGAGCGCGTGCTGCGCGCTGCGCAGTTCGTGCTGCTGGAGAAGATCGCGAAGCCGATCATCGTCGGCCGTCCGTCGGTCGTCGAGATGCGCCTCGCGAAGATCGGTTCGAAGCTGAAGGCCGGCGTCGATTTCGAGATCGTGAATCCGGAAGACGACACGCGCTACCACCGCTACTGGCAGGCGTACCACGAGATCGGCGCGCGCGACGGCGTCACGCCGGAAGTCGCGAAGGCCGCGCTGCGCAAGTTCAACACGCTGATCGGCGCGATGCTCGTGCATCTGGGCGATGCGGACGGGATGATCTGCGGGATGATCGACACGTACCACACGCACCTGAAGTTCATCGAGCAGGTGCTGGGCCGTGCGAAGGGTGCCGAGCACTACGCGGCGATGAACCTGCTGATGCTGCCGGGCCGCAACCTGTTCCTGTGCGACACGTACGTGAACGAACTGCCGAGCGCCGAACAGCTCGCCGACATGACGATCCAGGCGGCCGCCGAGATCGAGCGCTTCGGCATCGCGCCGAAGGCCGCGCTGCTGTCGAACTCGAACTTCGGCAGCGCGCCGTCGGCGTCGTCGCGCCGGATGGCCGAAGCCCGCAAGCTGATCAGCGAGCGCGCGCCGAGCCTCGAAGTCGACGGCGAAATGCACGGCGACGCGGCGCTGTCCGAAGCGGTCCGCAAGGCCGCGTTCCCGGGCACGACGCTGTCGGGCGAAGCGAACCTGCTGATCATGCCGAACGTCGAAGCGGCGAACATCGCGTACAACCTGCTGAAGATGGTCGGCGGCGAGGGCGTGACGGTCGGTCCGTTCCTGCTCGGCGCGGCGAAGCCGGTCCACATCCTGACGCCGGCCGCGACCGTGCGCCGGATCATCAACATGACGGCGGTCGCCGCCGCGAACGCGAACACGAAGTAAGTTCGCGCCCGCGGGTGCCGCGCGCGATGCGCGGCGCAAACGAAAACGCCACGGAACCTGCGTTCCGTGGCGTTTTTTTCATGCGCCTCGTGAAGCGTCGAGCGTCAAGCACCGGGCACCAACCGCCAGCCATGCGGCGACGGGCGTCCTGACCGCGAACGCCCGCCGCGCCCCGTCACGCGACCTGCTGGCGCGACTGCCCGCCCGTCGGCGAACGCCACTTCGCAAGCAGCGTGTCCCACTTCTGGCGCACCGCGCGCAGGTTGTTCTCCTTCACGTGGCCGTAGCCGCGAATGCCGTCCGGCAGCGCCGCGAGTTCCAGCGCGAGCGGGCGATTGGCCGCATTCAGCCCGGCCAGCACTTCGCCGATCAGCGCTTCGTACTCGCCGATCAGCGCTCGCTCGGTGCGGCGTTCGGCGGTGCGGCCGAACGGGTCGAGCCCGGTGCCGCGCAGGAACTTCGCCTTCGCGAGCAGCCGGAACGCCGACAGCATCCACGGGCCGTATGCCTTCTTCACCAGATGGCCGTGTGCATCCGTCTTCGCGAACAGCGGCGGCGCGAGGTGGAATTTCAGCTTCCAGTCGCCTTCGAACTGCGACGACAGCCGCGCGAGGAATGCGGGATCGGACTGCAGCCGCGCGACCTCGTATTCGTCCTTGTACGCCATCAGCTTGAACAGGTTGCGCGCGACCGCTTCGGTCAGCGGCTCCTGCATCGCGTCGCCGTCCGCGAGCGCGCGTTCGGTGGCCCGCACCTTGTCGACGAACGCCGCATAGCGCGATGCATACGCGGCGTTCTGGTACGCGGTGAGGAATTCCACGCGCTTCGCGATCAGCGCATCGACCGCCTTCTTCGTGTGCAGCGAGATCACCGTCGCGCCCTGCGCGGGGCGTGCGTCGCCGGCCGCGGCCTGCTTCACGCTCGCGAGGTCGTGCGCGGCGCGGCGGCCCCAGTCGAACGCCGCGCGGTTCTTCTCGACCGACACCGCGTTCAGCTCGATCGCGCGTTCGAGCGACGCGAGCGTGAGCGGCAGCCAGCCCTTCTGCCACGCGTAGCCGAGCACGAACGGGTTCGTGTAGATCGCATCGCCGAGCAGCGCGACCGCGAAACGGTTCGCGTCGATGAAGTCGACCGATTCGCCGGCCGCCGCGCGGATGTCGTTCTCGGCGGACAGGCCGGGGAACGCCCAGTTCGGATTCTTGATGAACTCGGCGGTCGGCGTCTGCGCGCTGTTGACGACCACGCGCGTCGCGTCGTGCCGCATCCGCGACGTGCATTCGTCGCCGGCCGTGACGATCGCGTCGCAGCCGATTACGAGGTCGGCTTCGCCCATCGCGATCCGCGTCGCATGGATGTCGGTCGGCGCGTGCGAGATCTGCACGTGGCTCATCACGGCGCCGCCCTTCTGCGCGAGACCCGTGACGTCGAGCACGGTCACGCCCTTGTTCTCCAGGTGCGCGGCCATGCCGAGCAGCGCGCCGATCGTGACGACGCCCGTGCCGCCGACGCCCGTGACGAGCACGCCGTACGCGCGGTCGATCGCCGGCAGCGCCGGCTCCGGAATCGGCGGCAGCGCACCGCCGTCGACCGACACGGCCTTCGGCTTCTTCAACTGGCCGCCTTCGACGGTGACGAAGCTCGGGCAGAAGCCCTTCACGCACGAGAAGTCCTTGTTGCAGCTCGACTGGTTGATCTGCCGCTTCGTGCCGAATTCGGTTTCGAGCGGCTCGACCGACAGGCAGTTCGACTGCACCGAGCAGTCGCCGCAGCCTTCGCACACCGCGTCGTTGATCACGACGCGCTTCGCCGGATCCGGATACGTGCCGCGCTTGCGGCGGCGGCGCTTCTCGGTCGCGCAGGTCTGGTCGTAGATCAGGATCGTCGTGCCTTCGATCTCGCGCAGCTCGCGCTGCACGTCGTCGAGCTGATCGCGGTGATGGATCGTCACGCCGGGCGCGAGCAGCGTCTTCTGGCTGTCGTACTTCTCCGGCTCGTCGGTGACGATCACGATCTTCTTCGCGCCTTCGGACGCGAGCTGGTGCGTGATCTGCGGCACCGTCAGCACGCCGTCGACCGGCTGGCCGCCCGTCATCGCGACCGCGTCGTTGTAGAGGATCTTGTAGGTGATGTTCGCCTTCGACGAGATCGCCGCGCGCACCGCGAGCAGGCCCGAATGGAAATAGGTGCCGTCGCCGAGGTTCGCGAACACGTGCTTTTCGTCGGTGAACGGCGCCTGGCCGATCCACGGCACGCCTTCGCCGCCCATCTGGCTGAAGGTGCTCGTGCTGCGGTCCATCCACACGGTCATGTAGTGGCAGCCGATCCCGGCGATCGCGCGCGAGCCTTCCGGCACGTTGGTCGACGTGTTGTGCGGGCAGCCCGAGCAGAACCACGGCTTGCGCTCGGTCTGCACGTGCGGCTTCGCGAGCGCCATTTCCTTCGCGTTGATCACCGCGAGCCGCGCGGCGATGCGTGCGCGCACGTCGGACGGCAGCTCGAACTTGTCGAGGCGCGTCGCGATCGCCTTCGCGATGATCGCCGGCGACAGCTCGTAGTGCGCGGGCAGCAGCCAGTTGCCCATCGGCACCGACCATTCGCCGCCGGCGCCGTCCTTCTCGTCGAACTTGCCGAACACCCGCGGGCGCTGCGCATCGGGCCAGTTGTACAGCTCTTCCTTGATCGCGTATTCGAGGATCTGGCGCTTTTCCTCGACGACCAGGATTTCGTCGAGGCCGCGCGCGAACGCCTGCGCGCCCTGCGCTTCGAGCGGCCACACGCAGCCGACCTTGTACAGGCGGATGCCGATCCGCGCGCAGGTTTCGTCGTCGAGGCCGAGGTCGATCAGCGCCTGGCGCACGTCGAGGTACGCCTTGCCGCCCGTCATGATCCCGAAGCGCGCATTCGGCGAATCGATCTCGATCCGGTCGAGCTTGTTCGCGCGCACGTACGCGAGCGCCGCGTACCACTTGTAGTCGAGCAGCCGCGCTTCCTGCACGAGCGGCGGGTCCGGCCAGCGGATGTTCAGGCCGCCTTCCGGCACGATGAAGTCGGTCGGCAGCACGATCTCGGTGCGATGCGGGTCGATGTCGACCGACGCCGACGATTCGACCACGTCCGTCACGCACTTGAGCGCGACCCACAGGCCCGAGTAGCGGCTCATCGCCCAGCCGTGCAGCCCGAAGTCGAGATATTCCTGCACGTTCGACGGAAACAGCACCGGCAGCCCGCAGGCCTTGAAGATGTGTTCGGACTGGTGCGCGAGCGTCGACGATTTCGCCGCGTGATCGTCGCCGGCGAGCACGAGCACGCCGCCGTGCTTGGACGAGCCGGCCGAGTTCGCGTGCTTGAAGACGTCGCCGGTGCGGTCGACGCCCGGGCCCTTGCCGTACCACATGCCGAACACGCCGTCGTATTTCGCGCCGGGGTACAGGTTCACCTGCTGCGAGCCCCACACGGCGGTCGCGGCGAGATCTTCGTTGAGACCGGGCTGGAAGACGATCTGGTGGGCCGCGAGGTGCTGCTTGGCCTTCCACAGCGACAGGTCGAGGCCGCCGAGCGGCGAGCCGCGATAACCGGAGATGAAGCCGGCCGTGTTGAGGCCGGCGGTGCGGTCGCGTTCCTGCTGGAGCATCGGCAGGCGCACGAGCGCCTGGATGCCGCTCATGTACGCGCGGCCGCGTTCGAGCGTGTATTTGTCGTCAAGCGTGACGGACTTCAGCGCGGCTTCGAGCGACGCGCGTTGGCCTGCGTCTAGCGGGGCATTCATTAACTGTCTCCTCCACCCAGTTTGGGATCACCAAAACTTCGATTGCGTCGACGTCTTGTGGACGCGTCGGCAGTGGCCGGCATATTGGCCGGTTTCAGATGATGGTAGCACTGGGATAAACCCGCCGGCCACCGGCCGGCGTACCGCGCCGCGTCGACGAAACGGCACGGGGCCATGCGTTACATCATGTAAAAGCATGTAAAGCCGGTCCCATCGTCGTGCAAATGCCGTTAATCTTGTCGGCCTGCCGGAGGTGCCCGGCCGTGTCGGCCCGTTTCGACGCGACCGGGGAGGCGCCGGCAGTTTTAAAGGAGGTGCAATGAACACACGTCATATCCAGAGTTTCCTGATCGTGTCCGCCGCGTTTTTCGCGATGACCGGCCCGGTGCACGCGGAAGGCGCGAGCGCACTGGCGGCAGCCGGCGCGCAGATGCGCCAGATCGCGTCGACGCAGGACATCGACGCGCAGCCGGCGGCCGAGCGCGCCGTCGCGCCGAAGGCGGCCGTGCGTTGATCCGTTCGCGTGGCCGCCGGGCCGCGCCGAAACGAGAAAACGAAAAAAGGGCGGGAATCGCGAGATTCCCGCCCTTTTTCCTTGTGCCGCCGGTGCGTGCGCCCAGCCGGCTTGCCGGCGGCCGGCCGCCGGGCCGTTTGCGTCAGGCCTTGTCCTGCACGACGCCGCGGCGGATCTGGTCGAGCTCGATCGATTCGAACAGCGCCTTGAAGTTGCCTTCGCCGAAGCCCTGGTTGCCCTTGCGCTGGATGATCTCGAAGAAGATCGGGCCGATCTGGTTCTCGGTGAAGATCTGCAGCAGCAGGTCGTCGCGCGCGCCGTCGATCAGGATCTTGCGCTTCTTCAGCTCGCCGAGCGATTCGCCGTGGTTCGGCACGCGGCGGTCGACCAGCTCGTAATACGTGTCGATCGTATCGAGCAGCTTCACTTCCTTGCCGCGCAGGCCGTCGACCGCGCGGTAGATGTCGTTCGTGCCGAGTGCGATGTGCTGGATGCCTTCGCCGTGATACGCGTCGAGGTATTCCTGGATCTGGCCGGCCGTGTCCGAACCTTCCTCGTTGATCGGAATGCGGATCTTGCCGCACGGCGACGTCATCGCCTTCGACTTCACGCCCGTCACCTTGCCTTCGATGTCGAAGTAGCGCACTTCGCGGAAGTTGAACAGCCGCTCGTAGAACTCCGCCCATTCCTGCATGCGGCCGCGATGCACGTTGTGCGTCAGGTGGTCGATGTACGTGAGGCCGTGGCCGACCGGGTTCGGATTCGCGCCGGCGATCGGCTCGAAGTCGACGTCGTAGATACTGATGTCGCCGATCGCGCCCGGCTGCGCGCCGTTCTTGCCGCGCCAGCGGTCGACGAAATAGATCAGCGAGTCGCCGATGCCCTTGATCGCCGGGATGTTCAGCTCCATCGGGCCGGTCTTGTTGTCGAAGCCCCACGCGCCGAGTTCGAGCGCGTGCTTGTATGCCTTCGCGGCGTCCTGCACGCGGAACGCGATCGCGCAGATCGACGGGCCGTGCAGGCGCGCGAAGCGTTGTGCGAACGAGTCGGGTTCGGCGTTGATGATGAAGTTGATGTCGCCCTGGCGGTAGACCGTCACGTCCTTGTGGCGATGGCGCGCGATCGCGGTGAAGCCCATCCGTTCGAACAGTTGTCCGAGCGCTTTCGGGTCCGGCGCGGTGTATTCGATGAATTCGAAGCCGTCGGTGCCGACGGGGTTGTCCCAGTTGGGGATCTGCATGCCGTGTCTCCTGTCTGCCTGGCGATCGGCCGCGGCGCTCAGACGCTCGCGGCCGGTGTCATGGGGAAGGCGATGCGTGCGGCGGTGCGCGCAGCATCGGTCCATGCGACAAAGTGTAGCGGGCAGAGCGGAGCGTAAACTTGCGAACTTGATTGTCCCTGCCTACGATGGCGCAATTTCCAGTCTCGAAATAATCATCGGAGGGCAGAAAATGGCGCAGGTCGAATTGGATGCCATCGACCGGCGGATTCTCGCGATTCTTCAGGAGAACGGCCGGCTGTCGAACCAGGAGATCGCGGAGCGCGTGAACCTGTCGCCGAGCCCGTGCCTGCGGCGGATCCGGCGGCTCGAGGAAATCGGCGTGATCACCGGCTACGTCGCGCTGCTCGATCCGCAGAAGCTCGGGCTCGATCTGCTCGCATACGTGAGCGTGCGGCTCGAGAAGCGCGGCGGCGTCGCGCCGGTCCGTGCGGACGAGACGGCCGCGCGAGCGGGCGCGACGCATGCGGAGCTGTTCCGCGCAGCGGTGCAGACCTGGCCCGAAGTGGTCGCGTGCCACGCGATGACGGGCGACATGGATTACCTGCTGCGCGTGCAGGTCGAGGATATGGCGCACTTCTCCCGCTTCGTGCAGGAGCATCTGCTGCACCATCCATCGGTGATCGACGTGAAGACGAGCTTCTCGCTCGAGTGCTTCAAGGAGACGACGGCGCTGCCGATCCGGTCGGTGCGCTAGCGCGAGGGGAGGAAAAGGAGCACCGGGCGCCCGCAGGGCGGCCCGGTCGGCCGATGTTACGCCGTCAGTGCGGCGGGCATCAGCGATTCGATGAACTTCGACGTGCGGTGCGCCTGGCGCTTGAGCGCATAGTCGAACACCGCGGCCTGTTCCTGCAGCATCTCGGCGAGGATCGTCGAGTGGTCGGCCGGCGGCAGCGACAGGTACGCGTCGGCTTCGCCGTATGCGTACTCGATCCGCATCCCGGACTTCTTCGCGATGTGCATCATCGTCGCGTTGCGCGACAGGCAATGCATGTACAGCATCGTCACGCGGGTGTTGCGGCTGCGGATCGCCGCGCGCTCGAACAGCTTGGAGCCGACGCCGCGGCCGCGCGCGCTTTCGAGCACCGACACGCCGAATTCGGCCGTGCGCTTGTCGCCTTCCGCCGGCAGGTAGGCCAGGTGGCCGACGCCGATCAGTTCGAGCGCATGGTCGAACACACCGAACACGGTGTCGCGACCGAAGTCGATCGTGCGGACATAGTTCTCGATCACGTGATCGGGCACCATCTGGCCGAAGCGCAGCAGGCGGTCCTCTTCGTTGAGCGAGAGAAAGTGGGTGAGCATTCGCTCACGGTCTTTGGAAGCCAGTTCCCTGACGAGAACCGGCGCAGTCCCGGCGCGGCCGACAGCAGCGGCACGGCGGTTCGATTGCGTGTTCATCGTGGGTTCCTCAGTGTGTTGCTGCACAAACGGCTTGTGCAATGCAACAGCATTCTACCCGAGCAGGGTTGGGGAAAACCCGTATTTGACGTTATTTGTGCCGAGGGGGAATTCTAAATCTGCTTAGTTAATATCGTATCTGTATGATTTAAAACAGATTTAAAATTCATCATATGAAATGCGCGACGGTCGGCCGCAGTGTGCCCGTCGCGCAACGCGTGCTGCTGTGCGGCAATCACGCGCGGGGCGACAACCCGTGTTCCATCAGGTCGATCACCTGTTCGGCGAAGTCGCGGTAGCCGAGGCGGCCGCCGGGCTTCAGCCACGTGAACGTCCAGTTGATCATCCCGAACACCATCATCGTGACCGACGTCTGGTTCTCCTTCGAGATCCGGTCGGGGTAGGCACGAGCGAGCTGACGGGCGAAAGCCGCGACGATGTCGCGCTGGCGGTCGAGCACGATTTCGCGCTGCGCATCCTCCAGGTATTTCACGTCGTTGAGCAGCGCGACATGGCGGCTGTGCGACGTTTCATACTCGGCGAGGAACGCGCGAACGAGTTCGGCGAACGCGTCGCGCTCGCTGAGCCCGCGCCGCTGGCTCGCGCCTTCGACCTCGGCGATGATCAGCATCAACCGCTTCGTGTAGCGGTCGAGCAGGTCGAACAGGATCGCTTCCTTGCTCTCGTAATAGTGATAGAGACGTGCCTTCGACGTGCCGCTCGCGGTCGCGAGATCGGACATCGACGTGCTCGGGTAGCTCGTCTGCGCGAATTTCTCGGCGGCGAGATCGAGGATCTGCTCGCGCTGGGATTCGTGGTCGGGCGCTCGGGTACGGGCCATGGTCGAATGCGGAAAGTTAGCGTTGGCGGGGCGCGGCTGCCGCGCGCACCTGCGTGGAAGAGAGGGCGGCCGGTGCGTCGTCCTGCAGCTCGAGCCGGCCCGCTGCCGCGAGTTCGCGGCAGCGCCACCACGCGATCGAGTCGCTGACGAACAGCCCGCCGCGATCGGCGCCGGCCATGATCGCACCGACGAGATGCCGCGCGGGCAGCCAGCCGGATTCGGCGTGCGCGACGATCAGCGCGTCGAGATCGGCGTATTGGCCGCTCTTGATCGTGTTGCTGATCCAGTAGCGCAGCTCGGCATTCAGGTGTTTCGCCTCCTGCCATTCGAGCGCGAGGCGGCCGATGCGCAGCACCGAGATCGGCGCGGCGACCGGCCGTTTGCGGGCGAATGCCGCCGGCGGGAACATTCCGGTCGCGCAGGCCTGGTCGGTGCGGGTCAGCGCCGCGCGCTGCGGCGCGTCGAGATCGGCGGCCGACAGCCGCACCTCGTTCAGCCGCTGCGGCACGTTGCGCAGGTGATAGGCGACACGGCGCAGCAGCAGCTTGTCGCCGACGCTCGGCGCATGCCAGACCACCACCTGGCCGGTATCCGTCGCGAGCTGGTCGAGGCGTGCGAATTCCGCTTCGATTTCCGCGTTCCAGTCGGGGATCTGGTCGCCGAGCACGCGCTGCCAGAACGCGGCGCGCGTATCGGGCGTCTCGTCGGCGCCCTTCAGCGGCCCGACCGCCAGATCGTCGAGCAATCCGACGACGCGCTCGTCGCGTCCGGCCTGCGCGAGCGCCTCGCGCAGCGACGCGGCGGCGGTGCCGCCCTGAATCACGTGAATGGTACTCATCGGCCTGTCGTCAACAAAAGAAAACCGCCGGCCGGGCGGACGCGATGACGTCCAGCCGGCCGGCGGCCCCTAGTGTAAGCGAGATGTGTGACGGCGAGAAACCGGCGCGCCGCGCCGGTACGACGCCGCTCAACGCTCGTCGAAGCTCACGACGACCTTGTCGCTGATCGGGTGGCACTGGCACGTGAGCACGAAGCCGTCCTTCACTTCATGTTCCTCGAGCGTGTAGTTCTTCTCCATCCGGACCTCGCCTTCGATCACCTTCGCCCGGCACGTGCAGCACACGCCGCCCTTGCACGCGTACGGCAACGCAAGGCCCGCGCGCAGACCGACGTCGAGCAGGCTCACGCCTTCGTACGGCAGGCGCAGCTTGCGCTTCTTGCCGTCGAGCACGATTTCGAGATCGGCGGCGGGCGTCTGCTCGGTGATCTCGACGACGGGCGCGCCGGCCTGCGGCAGCGGCGTGCCGAAGCGCTCGACGTGCACCTTCGCCGCCGGCACGCCGGCCGCCTTCAGCGCGGCTTCGGCTGCATCCATCATCGGCGCGGGGCCGCAGATGAACGCTTCGTCGATCGCGTCGGCCGGCGTCAGCGTCGCGAGGAATTCCGCGCATTTCGCCTGGTCGAGCACGCCGTTGAACAGCTCGACGTCCTGCTGGTCGTCCGACAGCACGTGGTACAGCACGAAGCGGTTCATGTAACGGTTCTTCAGGTCCTCGAGCTCCTCCGCGAACATGATCGCGTCGACGCTGCGATTGCCGTAGATCAGCGTGAACGTGCTGCGCGGCTCGAGTTCGAGCGTCGTCTTCACGATCGCGAGCACCGGCGTGATGCCCGAGCCGCCGGAGAATGCGACGTACTGCTTGCCGTGATCGGCGTTCAGGTGCGTGAAGAAGCGGCCGTCCGGCGTCATCACGTCGATCGTGTGGCCCGGCTTCAGCGTGTCGAACGCGAAGTTCGAGAAGCGGCCGCCGCGCACGCGCTTGATGCCGATGCGCAGTTCGCCGTCGCGGTCGTAGTCGGTCGTGCCGACGCAAATCGAGTACGACCGGCGCGTTTCCTCGCCGTCGATGTGGGTCTTCAGCGTGACGAACTGGCCTTGCGTGAAGCGATACGCATCGCGCAGCTCCGGCGGCACGTCGAACGAGACGGTGACGGCGTCGGCGGTCTCGGGCCGCACGTCGCGGATACGCAGCGGGTGAAATTGCGGGGTCGCCATGATCAATAGGGTTTGAAGTAGTCGAAGGGTTCGCGGCAGTCGACGCAGCGATACAGCGCCTTGCACGCCGTGGACGCGAATTGCGCGAGACGCTCGGTGTTCGCGGAGCCGCAGCGCGGGCAAACGGGCGCGGCGACGGGCCGCGGCACGAAGCGCACGACGTTTTCCCGCGGCGCGGCGCTGCCGCACTGGCCGACGGGTGGCGCGATGCCGTACGCGCGCAGCTTGTCGCGCGCTTCCTGCGTGATCCAGTCGGTCGTCCACGCGGGCGCGAGCACCGTCTCGATCCGGTGCGGCGGCAGGTCGGCGGCCTGCATCGCTGCGGCGATGTCCTCGGCGATCTGCGACATCGCCGGGCAGCCCGAGTAGGTCGGCGTGATCACGACTTCGAGCATGCCGTCGTCCGTGCGACGCACGTCGCGCAGGATGCCGAGCTCGCGGATCGACACGACCGGGATTTCGGGATCGGGCACCCCTTCGAGCACGTCCCACGCGCGCGCAAGCAACGGGTCGTTGCGGTGCGCGGCCGGTACGGCGTTGGCGGGGGCGGTGGTCTGGACGGACATCGTCGGGCTCCGTTGGGTCGGCCGGTTACCAGCTCGCGCCGGGATGCTGGCGCGCGAGGCTCTGCATTTCCGCGAGCAGGTAGCCCATGTGCTCCGAATGCTCGCCCTGCTTGCCGGTCGTGACGTGCTGCACGGGCGCCGGCAGCGTGAGCGTCGCTTCGGCGAGCGCATCGTCCACGTCCGCGCGCCATGCGGCTTCGAGCGCGGCCGGTGCCGGGCCGACGCCCGCTGCGCAGATCGCATCGTCGACCGCGTCGGCCGCGAAGAATTCGCGCGTGTACGGAATCAGGTAGTCGAGCGCGGCCTGCGCACGGCGATGCGATTCGTCGGTGCCGTCGCCGAGGCGCACCAGCCATTCGCGTGCGTGCTGCACGTGATAACGCGTTTCCTTCACCGATTTCGCGGCGATCGCCGCGAGTTGCGCGTCCGTCGACGTTTCGAGCGCGGTCCACACGTGCAGCATCAGCGTCGCGTAGAGGAAGTTGCGCACGATCGTCACGGCGTAGTCCTTGTCCGCGTGCGCGGTGCCGGCGAGCGGGCCGTAGTGCGGCAGCTCGGCGAGCGTGAAGTTCGCGAACTCGCGCTCGGTGCGGAAATACGCGTAATCGTCTTCCGTCTTCGCGGTGCCGTTGAGCTGGCGTTCGAGTTCGGCGGCGTGCGTGTACAGCATGCGGGCCTGGCCGATCAGGTCGAGGCTCATGTTGGTGAGCGCGATGTCTTCCTCGAGGATCGGGCCGTGGCCGCACCATTCGGCGTTGCGCTGACCGAGGATCAGCGCGTTGTCCGCGAGGCGCAGCACGTAGGAGAGGTGTTCGGGCGTGATCATCATGGCGCGGGCGTTACATGTGGTTGACTTCGTCGGGCAGCGTGTAGAACGTCGGGTGACGGTAGATCTTGTCGCCCGCCGGTTCGAACAGCTCGGCCTTTTCGGCCGGATCCGACGCGGTGATCGCCGACGACGGCACCACCCAGATGCTCACGCCTTCCTGGCGGCGCGTGTACACGTCGCGCGCCATGCGCAGCGCCATCGACGCATCGGCCGCGTGCAGGCTGCCGCAGTGCTTGTGGTCGAGGCCTTGCTTGCTGCGCACGAACACTTCCCAGATCGGCCATTCCTTGTTCATCACTCTCTCCTGAATCCTGTATTCGATGGTTGCCGCTCAGGCGGCGTGCTGTTCGGCGCGGGCGCGGCGCTTCGCTTCGTGCGCGAGCGCGGCTTCGCGCACCCATGCGCCGTCGTCGTGCGCCTTCACGCGGGTCGCGAGGCGTTCCTTGTTGCACGGGCCGTCGCCGTTCACGACGCGCCAGAATTCGTCCCAGTCGATCGCACCGTAGTCGTAGTGGCCGCGCGCTTCGTTCCACTTCAGGTCCGGATCGGGCAGCGTCACGCCGAGCACCTTGGCCTGCTCGACCGTCGCGTCGACGAACTTCTGCCGCAGGTCGTCGTTCGAAATCCGCTTGATGCCCCATTTCGCGGACTGATTGCTGTGGACCGAATCCGCGTCGCTCGGGCCGAACATCATCAGCACCGGCCACCACCAGCGGTTCACGGCCTGCTGAACCATCGCGCGCTGCGCATCGGTGCCCTTCATCATCGACAGCAGCGCGTCGAACCCCTGGCGCTGGTGGAACGACTCTTCCTTGCACACGCGGATCATCGCGCGCGCATACGGGCCGTACGTGCAGCGGCACAGCGGGATCTGGTTCATGATCGCGGCGCCGTCGACGAGCCAGCCGATCACGCCGACGTCGGCCCAGGTCGGCGTCGGGTAGTTGAAGATGCTCGAGTATTTCGCCTTGCCGGCGTGCAGCGCGTCGATCAGCGAATCGCGCGAGACGCCGAGCGTTTCCGCCGCGCTATATAGATAGAGGCCGTGGCCGGCTTCGTCCTGGACTTTCGCGAGCAGGATCGCCTTGCGCTTCAGGCTCGGCGCGCGCGAGATCCAGTTGCCTTCCGGCAGCATGCCGACGACTTCCGAGTGCGCGTGCTGCGAGATCTGGCGGATCAGCGTCTTGCGATAGGCATCGGGCATCCAGTCCTGCGGTTCGATCTTGCTGTCCGCGGCCATGACCGCGTCGAACCGCGCTTGCTCGGGCGACTCGGCTGCGGCGTCGAGCGGCGCGACGTTGCCGGGGATGTCGAGGGATTGCGTGTACATGGCGGAGGTTCTCGTCCGGTTGAATGTGTGCGAAGTATAAACCAACCGACCGGTCGGTTAATAAATTTCTTGTGGATTTGCGGGGAGACTCGGGTAAACGAGGGGCGTCGGGGCGCGAACATTGGTGGCCGAGCGCACCGGGCGCGTGACAGCGGCGGCTTCTGCGGCACAATGCCCGCTTTCCGATGAGGATTTCGCCGATGTCATTCCGAAGCAGTTTCGTTGCGACCGTGCTGGGCGCGTCCGTTTTCCTGTCCCCGTTCGGCGCGTCTGCCGCGCCGGCCGGATGGGTTGCCGCCTGGGCGACCGCTTTGCAGCCGATTCCCGACCTGGCTGCGCCGCCGCCGCTGTATCGCGCGCCCGACGTGGCTGGGCGCACCGTCCGGCAGATCGTCTACCCGACGGTATCGGGACGCGCCGCGCGGATTCGGGTGAGCAACGCCTACGGTCGCGCACCGCTGGTGATCGAGGCAGCCGGTCTCGCGCGCGCAGGTGACGGCGCGACGCTGGCCGATGCGGCGAGCGCGCCGGTGCGCTTCGGCGGCAACGCGGCGGTGACGCTCGCGCCGGGCCAGGAGCTCGAAAGCGATCCGGTTGCGATCGACGTGGCGGCCGGGCGACCATATGCGATCAGTCTGCGGATGGGCGCGAACCAGCGGATGACCGTGTGGCACCGGGTGTCGAACCAGGTCAATTACGTGTCGGCGCCGGGCGATCACGTGAGCGATCCGGGCGCAGGCGCATTCCGCACACGCTTTACGCAGTATGCGTGGGTGACCGAGCTCGCTGTGGAGGCCGGCGCTGCGCGGGCGAGCGTCGCGGCGATCGGCGATTCGATCACCGACGGGCTGCGCTCGAGCCTGAACCGCAACCATCGCTGGCCGGACGCGCTCGCGCGCCGGCTCGCCGCGGCCGGCACGGAGTCGCTCGGCGTTGTGAATCTCGGGATCAGCGGCAACCGGCTGCTCAGCGATTCGGCGTGCTACGGCACGTCGCTGGCGTCGCGGTACGAGCGCGATGCGCTGTCGCGGGCTGGGGTGAAGGCGGCGATCGTGCTGATCGGCATCAACGACATCAATTTCGCGGCGATGCCGCCGCGTGCCGGGCTCGATTGCGACAGCCCGCACACGCAGGTCACGGCCGCGTCGCTGATCGACGGTTATCGACGGTTGATCGAGGCCGCGCACCGCCGGGGCGTGAAGGTTTTTGGCGCAACGCTCACGCCGGCCGGGTTGCCGGCCGGGCGCGAGGCGATCCGGCTCGAGGTGAACCGCTGGATCCGGAGCGGCGGCGGGTTCGACGCAGTGGTCGACTTCGATGCGGCGCTGCGCGACCCGGCGCGGCCGAGCGTGCTGCAGCGCCGGTACGACAGCGGCGACGGCATCCACCCGAGCGACGCCGGCTACGCGGCAATGGCCGAGGCCGTGCCGGTCGAGCAATTGCAGGCGACGGTTCGCGGCAACTGATGCCGCTTTATATATAGAGGGAGACGTCGCGACGAACTGCGATTTGTTTCACGGACCTCGGCGCCCCTGTCCGCCAAGCCCCAAGCCCCCCGTGCGCGGTAGCGCACGGGGGCTTTTTCAAAATATTTTCACGAAGGGGTTGCGCGGAGTGGGGTGGGTGCT
>NZ_JAULUC010000030.1:0-69216 GCF_052851275.1 Burkholderia sp. SR8 | reverse complement strand
AGCGCCTGCACGACCCAGCCGAGCGAGCGCGGGTTGTCGGTATCGAGCACCACGAGCGACAGCAGCGGCGCGACGTCGAAACCGCGCTGAAAGCGCGAGCGGAACGTGATCGTGCTGTCGAACAGTTCGAGCACGAGCTCGAAGCCGTCCTGCCGGTGCACGGCGCCTTCGTCGAACGCGAACTTCAGCACGCTGCACAGGAAGTCGAGCCGGTCGATCTGCCGGCCGATCGACAGCAGCCGCCAGCCATCGTCGCGCGTCATGTTGTCGGTCTGCGCGCCGGTGATCGCGCCGAGCACCAGCCCCAGCCGCTCGAGCAACTGCAACGCCTCGTTGCCGATCTGCTCCTCCGCTTCCGGATGGTCGGCGCTGTCGGCGAACAGCTGCGTCGCGTCGTCGATCAGCCGCCACTGGTCGCTCGACAGCCGCTCGCGGATCGCGGCAGCCGCGCCGCGCATCCCGAACAGGCACGACGCGATGCCCGACGTGCGGTCCGCGCCGCGCGTCAGCGCCGTCGCGAGCGCGTGCTGGAACGCGCGCGGCGCATCGACGGCATTCGGCGCATCGGCGGCGATCAGCCCCGTGTCGCGGCACAGCGTGTCGATCAGCTCCAGATGCGCGGGACTGTCGACGTCGTCCTCGCCGCGCAGCCGCTCCAGCGCCGCACGCGCGAGCCGCATCAGGTTGGTCGCGCGCTCGGTGTAGCGGCCGAGCCAGAACAGGTTCTCGGCCGCGCGGCTCGCGATCGCGCGCGGACGCTCGACGAGATCGTCGGGACCGAGTCGCGTCTGCAGCAGCGTGGTCGAATCGACGATGCCCTCGGTCATCACCCATGTATCGACGGTGCTGCCGCCGCGCGGCATCGGCGCGTTGAACAGCGTATCGCGCGTGCCGACACGCGACAGGCCGCCTGGCAGCAGCCGCCAGCGCTGCGCGCCGTCGGCGAGCGCGAACACGCGCAGCAGCAGCGGTTTCGGCACGATCCGCGCGCCGCCCTGGCCGTCGGGCGCACCGTGCCCCGGCCACGTCGGCGCCTGCGACAGCGGCAGGTCGGCCTGCACGGTGTAATGCTCGGGCCGGGACAGGATCCGCGCACGCCACTCGGCCAGTTGCGCGGGCGTGAGCCGCGCGCCGATCACCGGGTCGAACGCGCCGCCGGCCTGCACGTCGGGCGGATACGACGGCTTCACGATGCAGCGCGCGAGCTGCGGCAGCGCGTCGTCGCACGCGGCCGCCTCGCCGCACCACCACGAATGCACGGCGGGCAGCGTCAGCGTTTCGCCGAGCAGCCCTTCCGCGAGGCGCGGCATGAAGCCGAGCATGCCCGGCGATTCGAGGAAGCCCGAGCCCGGCGCGTTCGCGAGCAGCACGTTGCCCGCGCGCACGGCCTGCAGCAGGCCCGGCACGCCGAGCAGCGAATCGGGTCGCAGCTCGAGCGGATCGAGCCACGCGTCGTCGACGCGCCGCAGGATCCCGTGCACGGGTTCGAGCCCGCGCAGCGTCTTCAGGAACACGCGGTTGTCGCGCGCGGTAAGGTCGCCGCCCTCGACGAGCGTGAGGCCGAGGTAGCGCGCGAGATACGCATGCTCGAAATACGTCGCGCTGTGCGGCCCCGGTGTCAGCAGCACGATCCGGGAATTCTTCCTGGCCGGGCTGAGCGCCTGCATGCTCTGCAGCAGCGACCGGTACGCGGACGCGAGCCGCTGCACGCGCAGCCCGCGAAAACCGCGCGGAAAGAGCCGCGACACGATCAGCCGGTTCTCGAGCAGATAGCCGAGGCCGGCCGCGCCCTGCGTGTGCTGCGCGACGATTCGCCATTGCCCGTCCGGGCCGCGCGCGAGATCGAACGCGACGACGTGCAGCCACGTATCGCCCGGCACGCGCGCGCCGCGCATCGCGCGCAGGTAGCCCGGATGCCCGGTGACGAGCGCCGGCGGCAGCAGCCCGCGCTGCAGGATCGTCTGCGGCCCGTACAGGTCGGCCATCGTCGCGTTCAGCAGCCGCACGCGCTGCAGCACGCCGCGCTCGATCGCGACCCAGTCCTCGAGCGTGACGATCAGCGGCAGCAGGTCGAGCGACCACGGGCCGGCCGCGCCGTCGCCCGCGCGTTGTTCGTGCAGCTGATAGAACAGGCCGTTCTCGCGCATGCGCCGCTGCAGCGCATCGGCGCGGCGATCGAGGTCGGCCACGCCGTCGCTGCCGATCGACGTGAAAAAGCTGCGCCACGCGGGCGCGAGCAGCGGCGCGTTCAGACCGGCGGCACTGCCGCGCAGTTCGTCGTAGCGGCCGGCAGCGGCGGGCGCCGCGAGCGCGGCGGCCAGTTCCGCGGCGTCCGGCTGCGCACCGGTATCGAAAAGCGTGGGCATCGCGTCGGCGTCGGCGAGATCGTCGGGGTAAAGGGGCGGCACGGTCGGTATCGTTCCGTCGTCAGGGTGCGGACGCGCCCGCGCGCCGCCGCACCGGCGGCCGGGCGCGGCAGGCGCGACGAATACGGCGGGCAGCCGCAATCTGCCCGCATCCTAGCACCTGGGCGGCGCCGGCACCGGCCGGCGTGCCGGGCGGCGGCACGCCGCGCATCGTCGTGCGTCGTTTCATCCGGCGATCACGGCCGCCGCAGGTCGAGCGTGAACGGGAATTCACGGCTCGGCGCGGCGGGCGCCACCGTCATCCGCCCCGGCGTGTGCCCCATCGCGACGAAGCGCGCGAGCCGGCGGCTCTCGGCCTCGTACGCGTTGACCGGGAAGGTCGCATAGTTGCGCCCGCCCGGATGCGCGACGTGATACCGGCAGCCGCCGAGCGAGCGCTCCAGCCACGTATCGACGATGTCGAACGTGAGCGGCGCATGCACGCCGATGGTCGGATGCAGCGCCGACGGCGGCGCCCACGCCTTGTAGCGCACGCCGGCGACGTATTCGCCGACGGTGCCGGTCGGCTGCAACGGCAGTGCGCGGCCGTTGACGGTCACGACGTGCCGGTTGTCGTTCAACCCGGTCACGCGCACTTCGAGCCGTTCGAGCGACGAATCGACGTAGCGCACCGTGCCGCCGATCGCGCCCTCCTCGCCCATCACGTGCCACGGTTCGAGCGCGCCGCGCAGCGACAGCTGCATGCCGTTCACCGCGATCTGCCCGAACAGCGGGAAGCGGAATTCGAAATGCGGCGCGAACCATGCGGGATCGAACGCGAAACCGGCATCGGCCAGCTCGGCGAGCACGTCGTCGAAATCCATCTTCAGGAACGCGGGCAGCATGAAGCGATCGTGCAGCGCGGTGCCCCAGCGCGTGAGCGGCGTCGTATACGGCGCGGCCCAGAAGCGCGCGACCAGCGCGCGCAGCAGCAGTTGCTGCACGATGCTCATCCGCGCGTGCGGCGGCATCTCGAACGCACGCAGTTCGAGCAGGCCGAGCCGGCCGGTCGACGAATCGGGCGAATACAGCTTGTCGATGCAGAATTCGCTGCGGTGCGTGTTGCCGGTCACGTCGATCAGCAGGTTGCGCAGCACGCGGTCGACGAGCCACGGCGGCATGTCCTGCCCATGCAGCAGCTTGTTGCGCTGGATCTCCGCGAACGCGATGTCGAGCTCGTACAGCTGGTCGTTGCGCGCCTCGTCGACGCGCGGCGCCTGGCTCGTCGGGCCGATGAACAACCCGGAGAACAGGTACGACAGCGACGGATGGTTGTGCCAGTACGCGATCAGGCTCGCGAGCAGGTCCGGGCGACGCAGGAACGGACTGTCGGCCGGCGTTGCGCCGCCGAGCACGAAGTGGTTGCCGCCGCCCGTGCCGACATGCCGCCCGTCGACCATGAACTTCTCGCTGGACAGCCGCGACTGCCACGCGGCGTCGTACAGGAATTCGGTCTGGCCGACGAGTTCGTCGAAGGTCTTCGCCGGATGCACGTTCACCTCGATCACGCCCGGATCGGGCGTGACCTGCAGCAGCTTGAGCCGCGCGTCGCGCGGCGGCGGATAGCCTTCGAGCACGAGCTTCACGCCGAGTGCGTGCGCGGTCAGCTCGATCGCGGCGAGCAGGTCGAGATAATCCTCGAGTGCGGCCAGCGGCGGCATGAACAGGTACAGGATCCCGTTGCGCACTTCGACGCACAACGCGGTGCGCGTGATCCATGCGGCCGACTCGAAGCGCGCGGGTTCGCGCTGCGGCCGTTGCGGGCCGCGGGCCGCATGCGCGTGCCGGTCGCCCGCGGCCGTGCCGTCGCTGCGCCATTGCATGACGGTGTGCGCCGGCGCTTCGCGCTGCACGCCGGCCAGGTAGCGCGGCGCGTCGGCCGTGCCCGCATGGCGCGCACGGAATGCGGCCGCGTCCGGCAGCACGTCGCGCGGCGCGAACGGATCGCGTTCGACGAGATACGGATAGTCTGCGCCGGCGACCCACGGCAGCGAATCGAGCGGCAACCGATAGCCCATCGGCGAATCGCCGGGCACGAGGTACATCCGCTCGTCGCGGAAGAACCACGGGCCCGTCTGCCAGCGCGGACCGTCGAGGGCCGGCCGATCGCCGCCCGACGGATCGCCGCCCGACACATCCTCCGCCCGCTTGATCGGCAACACGTAGCCGACGACGCTGTCGAGCTGCCGGTCGAACACCTTGCGCAGCCGCGCACGTTCGAGCTCGTCGTCGAGGCGCGAGTCGAACGGATCGACGTTGACGGGCAGCCTGCGCTCGCGCCACAGGTAGTACCACACGTCCTCATAGCCTGGCCGGATGAATTCGTCGGTCAGCCCGAGGCGCGCGGCCAGCGCATCGATGAAGCGCTTCGCGTCGGCGGTCGTGTGCTCGGACGGCTCGCGCTCGTCGGCGAACAGCGACGGATCGTGCCACACCGGCTGGCCGTCCGCGCGCCAGAAGATCGACAGCGCCCAGCGCGGCAGCTGCTCGCCCGGATACCACTTGCCCTGCCCGAAATGCAGGAAGCCGCCTTCGCCGTATTCATCGCGCAGCCGCTGCACGAGTTCGGTCGCATAGCCGCGCTTGGTCGGGCCGAGGGCATCGGTGTTCCATTCGGCGCCGTCGCGATCGTCGATCGACACGAAGGTCGGCTCGCCGCCTTGCGTGAGCCGCACGTCGCCGGCCGTCAGCGCACCGTCGACCTGTGTGCCGAGCGTGCGCACGGCGTCCCATTGCTGCTCGGTATACGGCTTCGTCACGCGCGGCGATTCGTACACGCGCGTCACGGCCATCTCGTGCTCGAACGACACTTCGCATTCGTCGATCAGCCCTTCGACCGGCGCAGCGCCGGTCGGCTGCGGCGTACAGGCGAGCGGGATGTGCCCTTCGCCGGCCAGGAGACCCGACGTCGGATCGAAGCCGATCCAGCCGGCACCCGGCAGATAGACTTCGCACCACGCGTGCAGGTCGGTGAAATCGACCGACGTGCCGCTCGGGCCGTCGAGCGCCTTCACGTCGGGCGTGAGCTGGATCAGGTAGCCGGACACGAAACGCGCGGCGATGCCGAGATGCCGGCACAGCTGCACGAGCAGCCACGCGCTGTCGCGGCACGATCCGGATGCGAGTTCGAGCGTCTGCGCGGGCGTCTGCACGCCCGGCTCCATGCGCACGAGATAGCCGATGTCGCGCTGCAGCTGCTGGTTCAGCGCGACGAGGAAGTTCACGGTGCCGGCCGGCGTGCGGTCGACGCCGTCGAGATACGCGCGAAACAGCGGCGCCGCGCTCGTCTGCGCATCGCAGGCGAGATACGGCGCGAGCTCGGTCTTCAGCGCATCGTCATAGCTGAACGGGTATTGCTCCGCACTCGCTTCGAGAAAGAAGTCGAACGGGTTGTACACCGACATCTCGGCAACGAGATCGATCGTGACCTCGAAATGCTCGGTGCGCTCCGGAAACACCAGCCGCGCGAGATAGTTCGAGAACGGGTCCTGCTGCCAGTTGATGAAGTGTTGCGCGGGCTCGACCGTCATCGAATACGCGACGATCGGCGTCCGGCAGTGCGGCGCGGGCCGCAGTCGCACGATCTGCGGCCCGAGGTTGACGGGCCGGTCGTAGCGGTAGCGGGTGGTGTGATGCAGCGCGACGTGGATGGGCATGGGATAGCCGCTCGGTTCGGGTTGGGTCGCCCGCGCGCGCCGCGCCGCCGTCGCTGCGGCGGCACGGCACGGCGGATTCGGCGAAGGTGCGCGTCAGACGAGTTCCGGCGACTGCACGACGCTGATTTCGATGCCGACGGCGCGCGCGCCGAGCCCCGTCACCGGTTGCGCGTCGCGATGGTCGAGGCCGACCGCGATGCGCACGTAGCGCTCGTCCGGGCAGCGGTTCATGAACGGGTCGAAGCCGACCCAGCCGAGCCCTTCGACGTACGCCTCCGCCCATGCATGGCCGGCCGGCTGCTGCATCAGCGCCGCGGCCTGCGGCTGCGCGCCGAGCGCCGCCTGCGGCACGCCCTGCGACTGCGCGGCGTGCGATGCGCCGAGCGCCTGCTGCATGCCGTCGCCGGTCTGCAGCGCAAGCGCTTCCTCGGCCTCGGCCGCGGCCGCGGCTTCGTCGCCGCTCGCGCTCTGCTTCGCGTCGGCGATGCGCTGCATCGCGCTGTCGGCAAGCACGTAGCCGGAGATGTAGCGTGCGGGCACCTTCAGCGCACGCGCGGCGGCGATGAATGCATGCGCATGCTCGCGGCTCGTGCCCTCGCCGCTTTGCAGCGCGGTTTCGGCATCGACGGGCGCGTCGGCGGCCAGGTTCGGCGCATAGGCGATGCGGCCGTGCACTTCGGTCATCAGCCAGTGCAGCGCATCGAGGCCGTGCGGCTCGATCGGAATGGCCTGCGTGAGCTCGCGCACGAGCTCGCCTGCCTTCGTGAGCGCGGTCTCGCGCTCGAAGATCCACGGCGGCGCATAGCCCTCGGGATTGCCGAGAATGCCGGCCCGGTCCTGCGTCTCGACGACGCCGGCCGCGACCACGACGATCTCGTGCTTCGCGCCGCGGTCGTGGCGCACGAGATCGATCCGGTTGCCGAGCCCGTCCGCATAGGACAACGTCGGTTCGACGCCGTCGATCGTGACCTGCCACGCGCGCACCGTCTGCCCGGGCCCCGACTGCGGGCGCAGCCGCAACCGTTGCAGCGCGTGGGTGGCTTGATCGTCGAACTGATAACGCGAGATGTGTCGGATGGCGAGTCGCATGGCAAGCCTCAGTCGAAGTTGTACGCCTGGGCGATGTCGATCCCGAGGCTGTTGTTGCGGCCGATGAAATCGGTCAGGAACTCGTGCAGGCCGCTCTTGAAGATCCGGTCGACCGAGGTATCGGACAGCATCTGCAGGATCTTCGTGGCCGTGTCGTGACACGCGTGTGTCACGCCGTAATCCTTCGCGAGCAGGTTCAGGCTCGACACGACGCGCCCGTAGCAATAGCGCAGCGAGCGCGGCATGCGGCCGTTCAGGATCAGGTAGTCGGCGATGTTCATCGGCTTGTACTGCACGTCGTAGACCCAGCGATACGAACGGTGCGCGGCCACGCAGCGCAGGATCGTCTCCCACTGGTAGTTGTCGAGGATCGTGCCGACGTGCGACACCGACGGCAGCAGCAGGTGGTATTTCACGTCGAGGATGCGCGCGGTATTGTCCGCGCGCTCGACGAACGCGCCGATCTGCGCGAAATCGAAGATCTCGTTGCGCAGCATCGTGCTGTAGAAGCTGCCGAGGATCAGCGCGGTTTCGCGCTTCACTTCATCGAGCACGGCCGGCAGCGCGCTCTCCGGCACCGGCTGCGCGAGCGCGCGGCGCAGCGCGAGCCACGCGCCGTTCACGCTCTCCCACGCTTCGCGCGTGAGCGCCGTGCGCACCATCCGCGCGTTCGAGCGCGCGGCCTCGATGCACGACAGCACGCTCGACGGGTTGTCGCGGTCGCGCAGCAGGTAGTCGGTCACGGTGTCGGCGGCATATGCGTCGTACTTCTGACGATAGCCGTCGTCCGCGCCCGAGCTGACCAGCACCGACGACCATTCGGCCGGCGCGTCGGACGTGCGCGTGAGCGCCATCCGCAGCCCGGCATCGACGATGCGCGCGATGTTCTCCGCGCGCTCGATATAGCGGTACATCCAGTAGAGACCGCTCGCAGTTCGTCCCAGAAGCATCTCGTGTCCACTCCGTCTTCGTTCGGTTCGCGCGCCGGCTGCGGCGCGCGCGGTCGTGTCCGGCTCAGTCGGCCAGCACCCAGGTGTCCTTGGTGCCGCCGCCCTGGCTCGAGTTGACGACGAGCGAGCCCTCCTTCAGCGCGACGCGCGTGAGCCCGCCCGGCGTGATGCGGATCCGGTCCGACACCAGCACGAACGGCCGCAGGTCGACGTGGCGCGGCGCGAGGCCGGCGTCGGTCAGGATCGGCGTCGTGGACAACGCCAGCGTCGGTTGCGCGATGTAGTTCGCGGGACGCGCGCGCAGCTTCGCGGAAAACGCCTCGAGCTCGGCCTTCGACGCGCACGGGCCGACCAGCATCCCGTAGCCGCCGGAGCCGTGCACTTCCTTCACGACGAGTTCGTCGAGATGGTCGAGCACGTACTTCAGGCTGTCGGTCTCGCCGCAGCGCCAGGTCGGCACGTTCTCCAGCAGCGCCTTGCGGCCCGTGTAGAACTCGACGATCTCGGGCATGTACGAGTAGATCGCCTTGTCGTCGGCGATGCCGGTGCCGGGCGCATTCGCGATCGTGATGTTGCCCGCGCGGTAGACGTCCATGATCCCGGCCACGCCGAGCACCGAATCGGGGCGGAACGTGAGCGGATCGAGGAACGCGTCGTCGACGCGGCGGTACAGCACGTCGATCGGCCGGAAGCCTTCGGTCGTGCGCATCGCGACGCGGCCGTCGACCACCTGAAGGTCGCTGCCCTCGACGAGGTGCACGCCCATCTGGTCGGCGAGGAACGAATGTTCGTAGTACGCGGAATTGTGGATGCCGGGCGTGAGCACCGCGATGGTCGGGTTGTCGGCGTTGCCGCCCGGCGGGCACACGGCCGCGAGCGACTGGCGCAGCATCTGCGGATAGGTCTCGACCGGGCGCACCTTCACCTGCTGGAATAGCTCGGGGAAGAGCTGCATCATCGTCTCGCGGTTTTCCAGCATGTACGACACGCCCGACGGCGTGCGCGCGTTGTCCTCCAGCACGTAGAACGCGTTCTCGCCGGTGCGCACGATGTCGACGCCGATGATGTGCGTGTACACGTTGCCGGGCGGCCGGAAGTCGATCATCTCGGGAATGAACGCCTCGTTGTGTGCGATCAGGTGCTTCGGCACGATGCCGGCACGCACGATTTCCTGGCGGTGGTAGATGTCGTCGAGGAACGCGTTGAGCGCCATCACGCGCTGCTCGATCCCGAGCGACAGCCGGCTCCATTCCGCGCCGGAGATGATCCTCGGCACGATATCGAACGGAATCAGCCGCTCGGCGGCCTGCGCGTCGCCGTACACGGCGAACGTGATGCCCGTCCTGCGGAATACGCCTTCCGCATCGTGGGCCTTCTGGGCGAGGCTCGCCGGGTTCTGCGTGTCGAGCCATTGCTTCAGGCGCGCGTAAGGCGCCCGCACCATGTCGCCGGATTGCAGCATTTCATCGAACGGTTTCATCGAATTGTTCTCCATCGTTCTAACCGGCATTGCGCATGCCGGACCGGCGTCACCACTACTTTGCAAGGAACGTGCCTTGCGCGTACCCGTTCGAATCCCCCTTTTGCGCCGTGCCGCGCACGCTCGTGCGCCATGCCGCACCACGACGGTGCGGCGACGGCCGCCAATGCGGCGTCGATGCGCCGCGATCGCGCGGCGGCGCCGCTGCTGCCGCCGCTTCCGGCCAACCGGTTGCCCCCGTGTCACGAAGGTGCAGTCCGCGTCGCCCCGGCATCCCCGCGCCGGCGTTGCGCGTGGCGGCGAACCGTGCCCTCACACCGTTCGTCTCGCGCGCGGGTGCCGCGATCGCCGCGGACCCGTTCCGCGTCCCGGCTTGCGGGCCGCGTACCGCACGGCGCCGGAGCGTCGCAACGGCCTGCGTCGAAGGGGGCCAGCCACGCAACCTGCGCGGCCGGCCCTGGGGAAGTACCGTCTGCGGCCGCACCGGTGTTCGACGCGGTGAACCAACCGGTTAGCCGGATCCGGCGCCTCCAACTTATGCAGCCGTAATGCCGGCGACAACGCCCATGCATATTTCGACTGACACCCATCGAAAAAAAACATCGGCCGCGTGCGCGCGAGGCGCGGTAGGCTAGAAGGTTCGTGCAGCGAAACGGCGCCGTCGCCCGTTGGGCGCCCGACCATAAAAAGCGAAGATCGAAATGGAAGCGAAGTGGCTGGAAGATTTCCTGAGCCTTGCGGATACCAAGAGCTTTTCCCGGGCAGCGCGTCATCGGCACCTCACGCAGTCGGCATTCAGCAGACGAATCGCGGCGCTCGAGACGTGGATGGACGCGAAGCTGGTCGATCGCAGCATCAACCCGATCGCGCTGACGCCGGCCGGGCAGATGTTCCGCGGGCTCGCCGCGGACATCCTGCGCAGCATGTATGCGGCCCGCAATCTCGTGAACGGCTACGACCAGTTCGCGGCGAGCGACCAGGTCGTGCGCTTCGCGGTCGCGCACACGCTCGTATTTACGCTGTTTCCCGAATGGCTGAAGCAGCTCAACGGCGAGGTCGGCCACGTGACCGCGCGCGTCAATGCGGTGAACGTGCCTGAAGGCGTACAGCAGCTCGTCGAAGGCGAATGCGACCTGCTGCTCGGCTATCACCATCCGCAACTGCCGATCGTGCTCGATCCGAACCACTTCCCGTTCGTCACGCTCGGCGTCGAACGGATCCTGCCGGTATCCACGCCCGATGCGGCCGGCAAGCCGGTATTCGAATTGCCGGGCACGGCCGACGCGCCGCTGCCGCTGCTCGCGTATTCGTCGGGCGCGTTTCTCGGCAACGTCGTCGAGATGCTGCTGCTGAACGCGTCCGAATCGTATGCGCTGCACCGGTGCTTCGAGACGCACATGTCCGAGGCGCTGAAGGGTATGGTCGTCGCCGGACACGGGATCGGCTGGCTGCCGGAAAGCTGCGTCGCGAAGGAGCTCGCGGACGGTTCGCTGGTCCGCGCGGGTTCGGGCGACTGGATCACCGAGCTCGAGATTCGCCTGTATCGGTCGGCGCGCAAGCGCGGGCTCGCGGCCGAACAACTGTGGACCTACATCATGAACCGGCCGCGCGCGGCAGCCGACGGCGCGATCGCCGCCGCTTCCCCGATCACGCCGCTCGCGCCGGCCGTACGCGTCGCGCGCCGCAGCGCCGCCGGCAGCCGCTGACCTCTTCACCGCGCTTCGTCGGTGCTCCTTTCCGATCCGCCGCACGCGGCGCGGATTTAAAACCGGTCGTCACTCCGGATTTTCCCTTTTCTCGCGGGCCGAGCATTTTCCGGCCCTGCCCGCAGCCTGCCCGTTAATCCCCACGATTAATCAATAATACGAAAATGCCAAACGTTTGCGCGTCCGGACGGATTTTCTTCTGATCTGAGCCGCGACCGGGAATTACTTGCCGATTCATCTGGCAGAAATACCCTGTTACAGAAAAAAATAGAAGTTGCGATTTTCATCCGATGACGGTTTTCGCCAAAAACCTCGCACCCCATTTTCCGATTTCGGCCTCCCGCGCCGCGAAATTGACTGAAATGCTCTGACGACAGCAGCAAATTCGCCTTTAATCAGTCGTTATTTTTCGGAAAAAATTCCGATACCTCTTACATCGGACGTTTTCGCGCAGGTCACCGCTACTGCTGAGCAAATTTCGTGTCCGGCAATATCGCCTTTGTTCAGCCATGATCCATTTCGTCGAATAAGTAGCAATCCTGTTTAAATACGACGTTTAAATCGCGTGCCATCGGGACCACACGCAGTTGTTTGTTCAAAACCCATCGTGTATCAATAGCGTGTCGCAAAAGAACGCAGTTAATTCGACTCGGAATAAATGCGTTGTCGTCGATTCCGGATGGAGGTTGCAATGTCTTCCTCGAGGTTTGAACAGCATGCTCGCCTGCTCCTCGGCATCGTCGTCACCGCCTTCTGCATCAATGCCGGGGCCCAGACTCCGACCCAACCCGCGACGCCTGCGTCCGGTGCGGGCCCGGAGCGATACACGATTTCGTACATCTGCGGTGATGCACGAATCGACGGTACGGCGCCGCTCCCCCCCGACGGCCGTCCGTACAACCTCGGCGTGTCGTTCGTATCGGGCGGCACGGGGCAACCGCTGTCGAACGTGGAGGTGCGGCTGAGACGGCATGGCCGCGTGCTCGTCGCGTTCAAGGCAACGGGCCCGCGCTGTCTGTTCAGCGTGCCCGAAGCAAGCTACCGGGTCGAAGGGACTTATCAGGGGGCCACGCAATTCGCGATCGTCGAAACGGGTGCCCTCACCACGCAGCTGAAATGGTGAGCCGTATCCGAACCCGCGTGCCGACAGCGCGCGAGATCGCACCGTTCCCCGCCATCCATCATACGAGGAGGATTGAATGACTCGTGCAGAACGACCGGACGGCGCGCCCGTCCGTGAGCCGAAACCCTCCTGGGGTCCGGGAAAGAATGCGGCACTGAGCATCGTTGCGTTTGCCGCCATCTTCGGGGCCTTCGCGTATGTCGAGCGAGACACGAGGGTCGGCCATGCGAGCGTGACGCACGACATCGCCGGCGTAATCGGAAGCGCCGTCGGGAAGTACCGCAGCCTCGTCGTGGCTGCGACGGCGAGCGCACCCGGCGCGTCGGGCACCTCCGGCGCAGCCGCGCCCGGCGGGTCGACGTCGACGGTCGCGCAAGCCGCGACGCTCGCGCCGCCTGCGTCGGCAACGCCGTCGGTATCGGCCGCGGCCGAACCGGCCGCGCCGCCGCAACCGGCGGCCCGCTCCAGCGCGCGACATACGCGCCCCGCCCATGCGCCGTCCACCCGGCTCGCAGCCAACGCGTATGCCGCGTCGGCCGGCGGTCGCGGCGGACGGACGGCCGACGCGCACCGTACGTCGCGGTCGCAAACGCTCGCGCGCACGAGAAAACAGGCCGATCCCGCACCGCGGTTGCAGCCGCAATCGTATACCGCCGACACCACGCACATGGAGGCCACCAGCGTCACGCGCGACGAACTGGAAGGCGCCCGTGCGCTGGCCAGGGCGCGGTCGTGCGCACAGATCGACGCATGGAACTGCGTGGAGCAGAACGCGAGCCGCGCACTCGCGATCGACCCGACGAACAGCGAATCGCGCGCGCTGCTGGGACAAGCGATCCGCAACCGCCTGTGAACCGGTCGGATACCGCCGGGCCTTGCTGCCCGGCGGCGCGACGGCCGGCGACCCGCGTCGTCGGGCGTGCAACCGATGTGATCGTTACAGAGTGAGGACACACCGTGGCCAACAATCGTAAACAACAATGCACTACCGCGGCTCCGCCCACGCGGCGGATCCTCCTGCATGCGCCGCTGCTCCTGATGCTCGTCGCGTCAGGCTCCTGTCTCGCCGCCGAAGGCGATGACCAGCCGCGCGGCGCGAGTGAAATCGCCGGAACGAACGGCGCGCCGGATGCGCCACCGCGCGACATGCAGCCGGCCGGTGCGTCGCTGACGAGCGTCCAGATTTCCGACGCCGTTCCGCCCAATGCGCCGACGCCGATTGCTCAGTCCTCCGATGCGTCGTTGCAGATCGCGCAGGCTTCGACCCCGCAGCCGCCGGGGACCCCGACCACCGTCGTGATCGAGCCGGAAGCGCCGCCGCCGGGCAATCCGGCGCCGGGCGGGCAAGCACCGAATGCGCCGATGCAGGCCGCGCCGGCATCGGACGCGGCGCCGCCGACCATGCCGGCACCGCATTCGCAGACCTCCGATGCGCCGATGCAGTTCGCGCAGGTTTCCGACACTGTGTCTCCGGATCTTTCGGCACCGCATTCGCAGACGTCGGATGGTCCGATGCAACTCGCGCAGGCATCCGACACCGCGACTCCCACCACGCCTGCCGCGCGTTCGCAGACCTCGGATGCGCCGATGCAACCTCCGCAGGTGTCCGCCGATACCGCATCGCCGACGACATCCGCACCAGCGCCGCATGCGCCCGACCTCCCGATCCAGGCCGCGCAAGCAGCGGACCCTGCGTCGCCCGCCACGCCGGAGCCCGCATCGAGCACGCCCGCGCCGAGCGCCCATCCGTCGGACGCCCCCGCACAGCTCGCCCAGACGACCACTACACAGACGAATCCGCCGACGCAGACCGCGGAGATATCCGGTACGCCGATGCCGAACTCGCCTTCCCCCGTCACCACGGCGCCTGGCGTGCAGCCGCCATCGACGCAGGGACCGGGCTCGCAATCGCCCGGCGCCGAGCTCCCCGGCGAAGCGACGCAACGCTCGCAGGGGCCCGACGTCGAGACGCCGAACGCGCACGCGCCGAACCTCCGAACGGCCGACGTCCCGACCGTGCGCAACGACGTGTTCGGCCTCGCGGCGAGCGGCGGCGCCGTCCAGGCGCTCGAAGAAGCGAAGGCGCGGCCCGATGCGTTCTCCGCGGTCGACATCGCGCAGCTCGAAGAACTGAAGATTCGCCAGCAGGTTCGCGGCGGCCGCGACAAGTCGCGCTCGATGACGAGTACCGACCGCTTCGACGGCCTCGACAACGCGCTGAAGGCGGCGGACGACCTCGACAAGCGGATGCCGGCCACACCCGAATACACGCCGGTCAGGACCGCGCTCGCGGGCGACCGCACGGTCGCCCTTGCGGCGCGCGGCGACATGAAGCAAGCCGTCGCGACGTTCGAGACGATTCCGTCCAACGCCGAAATCTCGGTCGACGCGCTGGCCGCCGTCGGCGATGCGTACCTGTACCTGAGCGAGCCGGCCAAGGCGAACGCCGTCTACCTGCGCGCGCTGCAGCAGGCGACCGCGTCGCCGACGGACCGCGCGACCCGCGGCTTCCAGTACGGCGCCCGCACGCGGCCGATCGAACTGCGCGAAGGGGTGTTCTGGTCGTACGTCGACCAGGGGCGAGCGCCGGAAGCGAAGCAGGTGCTCGACGACATGGAGAAGTCGCTGCCGCCGGCCAAGCAGGTGACCAACGTCGGCCCGGGAGAAAGCGACTATCTGCGCTACTACCGGCTGCGCGCGCAGTACCTGATCTTCACCGGTCATGTCGACGAAGGGATCGCGGCGCTCGAGCAACTCGAGAAGGAGGTGCCGTTCAACGCGGAGATCCGTGCCGCACATGCCGACGCGGTGTCCGGCCAGGCGCATCCGCGCCAGGCGATCGCGATGTATCGCGCGTCGCTCACCGATCACCCGGACAGCGTCGAGATGCTGTCCGGCCTCGGCCGCGCATCGCTCGCGGCGGACGACTACGCGTCCGCGAAGAGCGTCGACCAGACGCTCGGCGACACGTTTCCCGACAGCGGCGCCGTGCGCGGCTTCAAGCGCGACTACAAGGCGTACCGCAGCCCCGTGTTCACGACCGACCTCAGCTACGAACACGGCAACAGCGCGTTGGCCGACAACAGCTTCACATCGGACAGCTACGTGTATTCGCCGCCGTTCGGCGACAACTGGCGCGTGTTCTCGCACACGTTCTTCGGCTATGCGCAGACCGACGGCGGCAACATCAAGCGCACCCGCACGGGCATCGGCGGCGACTACCGGCACGGGCCGCTCACCGTGCAGGCCGAAGCCACGCGCTCGCTCGGCACGGACGGCCGCACCGGCGGCCGCGGGTCGATCGCGTACGCGCTGAACGACTACTGGACGGTCAGCGCCGGGCTCGACAGCAACGACAACTCGCTGCCGTGGAAGGCGTACGCCGCGCACATCTGGGGCCGCTCCGCGAACGCGTCCGTCGTGTACCGGCAGAACGACCGTCGCGAGGTCAAGCTGAGCTACGGCGTGAGCCGCTACAGCGATTCGAATTTCCACCAGGAGATCGCGGCAACCGCGACGCAGCGCGTGTACACGTCCGCCCGGCAACTCGTCAACGTATCGCTGGATCTCGGCACCGACAGCAACACGCGCCGCGACGCGCCGTACTACAGCCCGGGCCGCGACTATGCGGCCGCGGCAACCGTCATGCACCAGATGATGCTGTGGAAGAAGGGCGACATGGGCCTGCAGCAGCGCATCTCGGTGTCGGGCGGCATCTACAACGAGCGCGGGTTCGGTTCGAGCCCGCTGTGGAGCGCGCGCCTCGAGCACGCGTGGACGTTCAAGCACGACATCACGCTGAGTTATGGCATCGAGGTCAGCAGCCACGCGTACGACGGGCAGCGCGAGCGCTCCGAAACCGGCTTCATGTCGGTCAACCTGCCGTTCTAGCAAGGAGATCGCGCAATGCAATCCAGACGGACCTTCATGTGCGGATGCCTCGGCGCGTTTGCTGCCTGTTCGCTGTTCCCCGGCGTGTCCAACGCCAAGATGATCGACCTGCTGCCGCCGTCCGATCCGGCCGACGGCAAGACGTTTCGCGTGATCTGCCTGCACGACGTGCGCGACAACCTGATGGCGTCGTTTTCGGGGCCCTCGGCGGTGATCGACCCGTTCGCGGTCGACACCGGCACGCTGACCGCGATCTTCTCGTGGCTGCAGACCAACAACTACCACACCATCACGGTCAAGCAGATCGAGGAGTCGCGGCACGGCGGCAAGCCGCTGCCGCCGCGCTCGGTACTGCTCACGTTCGACGACGGCTTTCGCAGCCACTACACGAAGGTGCTGCCGCTGCTCGAGCGCTTCAAGTATCCGGCCGTGATGGGCCTCGTCACCGCGTGGATCGATACGCCGGCCGATACGCCGATCCGCATCAGCGACAAGGTCCAGGTGCCGCGCGACTATTTCCTGTCGTGGGACGAGGTGAAGAAGCTCGGCCAGTCGCCGTTCGTCGAGCTCGGCTGCCATACCCACAATCTCCATCACGGCGCGATCGCGAACCCGCAAGGCAACGAACTGCCGGCAACCACGTCGCACCTGTACCTGCAGCACGAGAAGCGCTATGAAACCGACGCCGAATTCCACGCACGCGTGCACGACGACCTGCAGACGTGCGTGCGCCAGATCCGCGAACGCACGGGCATCGTCGCACGGTCGATGGTCTGGCCATACGGCGCGGAAAATCAGCCCGTGCGCCAGATATCGACGTCGCTCGGCATGGACATCCAGTTCAGCCTCGATGCGGGCCCGAATACGCCCGACGTGCCGCTGGACCGGCTGAGACGGATTCTGCTGATGTACGACGTCGACATCGGCGGGTTCGAACGCTCGATGCGCGAGCCGGCATCCAACCGCGGCGACGTCGACGTGCCCGAACGCACGGTGCAGGTCGATCTCGACCAGGTCTACGATCCCGATCCCGCGCGGCAGGAAGCGAACCTCGGCAAGCTGATCGAGCGCATCTACCGGATGCAGCCGAAATCGGTGTACCTGCAGGCGTACGCGGACCCGAAGGGCACGGGCGTGGCCGAAGCCGTGTATTTCCCGAACCGGCACCTGCCGATGCGCGCCGACCTGTTCTCGCGCGCCGCGTGGCAGCTCAACACGCGCTCCAACGTGCAGGTGTACGCGTGGATGCCGGTGCTCGCGTTCCGGCCGCCGGCCGACAAGCTGCGCGGGCTCGAAGCCGTGACCGCCTATGGCGGCGCGCCGGCCCGCGAGAACGGCACGCGCGTGTTCCGGCTGAGCCCGTTCGATCCGGAGGCGCGGCTGATGATCCAGCAGGTCTACGAGGATCTCAGCAAGCACGCGTCATTCAGCGGGATCCTGTTCAGCGACGATGCCGTGCTCGACGACTACGAAGACGCGAGCCGGCACGCGCTGCGCATGTATTCGCAATGGGGGCTGCCGGCCGACGTCGGCAAGATCCGCGAGAACCCCGAGCTGTTGAAGCGCTGGACGCGGCAGAAATCGCGCTACCTGATCGAACTGACGAAGCAGCTGGAACAAATAGTGCTGGCCCACCAGAACGCGGGCGACGTGCTGACCGCGCGCAACATCTTCGCGATGCCGGTGCTCAAGCCGGAATCGGAAGCGTGGTACGCGCAGAACTACGACGACTTCCTGGCGACCTACGACTACGTCGCACTGATGGCGATGCCGTACATGGAACAGGCCAAGGATCCGGAGGGCTGGCTGGATCAACTGGTGAAGGCGGTGCGTGCGAAGCAGCGCGGGCTGCAGCGCACCGTGTTCGAACTGCAGTCGTACGACTGGCATGCGAAGAAGGAAGTACCGGCCGGCACGCTCCTCTCGCAGATGCGGCGGCTGCGCAGCGAGGGCGCGGTGAATTTCGGCTACTACCCCGACAACTTCCTGAACGGTCAGCCTGAACTCGATGCAATGCGCGACGTGATGTCGCTGAAGTCCCGCCTCGATCCGACCTCGATCAACGCACTGATGCAGCAGCAAACGAAGGGAACCAAAACACCATGAACTCCCACAGCATCATCCAGCGCCTGCAGGACTTCGTTTTCTACTATCCGTTCTTCATGTCGTATCTGTGGATGATCGGCGGCGTCGTGCATTACTTTCTGCTCGAGGAGGGTCGCGTCCTGTCGACGCGCACGATCGCGGCGAGCGGCATTCCGAAGATCTCGATCGTCGTGCCGTGCTTCAACGAGGCCTCGAACGCGCGCAGCGTGATCCGTCACCTGAACGCGATGGACTACCCGAACTACGACATCATCGCGGTGAACGACGGCAGCAAGGACCGCACCGGCGAGATCCTGAACGAGCTGGCCGTCGAGATCCCGCGCCTGCTCGTGATCCATCACGCGCGCAACGAGGGCAAGGCGGTCGGTCTCACGACGGCGGCGGCGGTATCGAACGCGGAGTACCTGCTCTGCATCGACGGCGACGCGCTGCTCGCGCACGATGCGATCGGCTGGATGCTCGAGCATTTCCTGACCGATCCGGGGGTCGGCGCGGTCACGGGCAATCCGCGCATCCGCACGCGCACGTCGCTGCTCGGGCGCATGCAGGTCGGCGAATTCTCGTCGATCGTCGGACTGATCAAGCGCACGCAGCAGGTGTACGGCCGCATCTTCACGGTGTCGGGCGTGATCACGATGTTCCGCAAGACCGCGCTCGCCGACGTCGGCTACTGGAGCTCGGACATGCTGACCGAGGACATCGACATCAGCTGGAAGCTGCAGTGCCGCGACTGGCGCGTCGTCTACGAGCCGCACGCGCTCAGCTGGATCCTGATGCCCGAGACGGTCAAGGGGCTCTACCGGCAGCGGCTGCGCTGGTCGAAGGGCGGCATCCAGGTGCTGCTCAAGTACGCGGGCACGCTGATGCGGCCCACGCAGATGATGATGTGGCCGTTGTTCGTCGAGTACCTGATCGGCATCGCATGGGCGTACGCGATGTCGTTCATCCTGCTGCTCGCGCTGATCGACGTCTTCTATCCGCTTCCGCCGACCTGGCATGTGTCCGTGGTGCCGCACTGGCACGGGATGCTGCTGGTCGCGACCTGCATCCTGCAGCTGATCATCGGCAGCATGATCGATCGTCGTTACGACGAGAAACTCCTGATGTACTTCCTTGACACCATCTGGTACCCCGTGGCGTTCTGGTTGATCAGCATGATCACCACCGTCGTCGCCCTGCCCGCCGTCGTACTGCGGGGCCGCGGCAAGCGCGCCGTGTGGGTCAGTCCCGACCGAGGCATTCAACATGAAGAACGCGCCGATTATTGACCTTTCCCTGCGCGCACCGCGCGACATGATTGCCGAACGCGGCAACATCGTCGGTCCCGTGCTCGTTGCGTGGTTCCGCCTCGTGCGGCCCGCGCTGGTCGGGGGTGTCTGGGCATCGATCTGCATCTATACGTACCGCTACCTGCTGCCATTCAACGAGGCCGAGATGCCGATCGAGCAGATCGTGTTCTACGTGACCAGCATCGCGCTGATCGCGGGCACGATCGTCACCTGGCTGATCGCGGGGCGCGTCGTGCATCCATTCGCGTACCGGCTGCGCGTATCGAAGATGCTGCGGCGCACGGCGAGCGTGAAGGTGCGCTCGGTGCCGGCGACCGCGCTCGGCGGCGATCGCCGGCGCGGCACGCGGCGCACGACGCGCATTCTCGTCGCGTCGCACGATGCGAACGGCTCGATCTCGGGCATCGAATGGATCGCGCATGCGGGGCCGCAGCCCCGCGAGTGAGCACCGGAGACGGGCGGCGCCGCGCGACGGACGGCACGGCGCCGCAGCGCTCCTCAAATCGTGCCGGCACGCACCGCGCGCCGGACGGACAACTTCATGTAGGCGAGGTGAATCATGTGCGGAATCGTCGGAGCAAGCGGTCTGAAGAATCAGGTGCCACAACTGGTCAATGCGCTGAGCCGGCTCGAGTATCGCGGCTACGATTCGTGCGGCATCGCGGTGCTGCGTGACGGCCATTTGCGCAGCGAACGCACGCTGCGGCGCGTCGCGGACCTGCAGGACCGCGTGCTGACGCTCGGTCTCGAAGGGCAGACGTGCATCGCGCACACGCGCTGGGCGACGCACGGCGCGCCGTCCGAAATGAACGCGCACCCGATCATGTCGGGCGACACGATCGCGGTCGTGCACAACGGGATCATCGAGAACCACGACGAATTGCGCGCCGAACTGCGGCAGCGCGGCTACACGTTCCGCGGCGAGACCGACACCGAGGTGATCGCGCACCTGATCCACAGCGTGTATCGCGACGATCTGTTCGATGCGGTCGTCCGCGCGGTCAAGCGGCTGCACGGCGCGTATGCGATCGCGGTGCTGAGCGCACGCGAACCGCAGCGGCTGGTTGCCGCGCGCGCCGGCTCGCCGCTGGTGATCGGCATCGGTGCGGACCAGAACTATCTGGCGTCCGACTGCGCGGCGCTCGGCGACCTGACCGACCGCTTCGTCTATCTGGAGGACGGCGACGTCGCGCTGATCACGCCGGAACGCATCGACGTGGTCGATTCGGTCGGCGCCGAAGCGAGGCGTCCGCTGTGCGAGGTCAAGGCGCGCGCAGACGATGCGGCGCTCGGGCCGTACCAGCATTTCATGCAGAAGGAGATCTTCGAGCAGCCGAAGGCGATCGCGGCCACGCTCGACGGCATCGACACGATTTCGCCCGCGCTGTTCGGCGGCACCGACAGCGCACGCGCGTTGCTGTCTAAGACGAAAAGCGTGCTACTGCTCGGCTGCGGCACCAGCTACTACGCGGGCCTGACCGCGAAATACTGGCTCGAGAGCATCGCGGGCATCCCCGCGCAGGTCGAGATCGCGAGCGAATACCGCTACCGCGATACCGTGCCCGATCCGCGCACGCTGGTGGTCGGCATCTCGCAGTCCGGCGAGACCGCCGACACGATCGGCGCGATCGAGCGCGCACGCGGGATGGGCCAGGACATGTCGATGGCAATCTGCAACGTGGCGACCAGCTCGATCGCGCGCGCCGCCCCGCTCTGCTTCCTCACGCGCGCCGGCATCGAGCTCGGCGTCGCGTCGACCAAGGCGTTCACGACGCAGCTCGTCGCATTGTTCCTGCTGACGCTGACGCTCGCGCAGCAGCGCGGCCGGCTCGACGCCGCGCAGGTCGCGCTGCATCTGAAGAAGCTGCACGAACTGCCCGACCGCATCGGCCACGCGCTCGCGCTGGAAACGCAGATCATGGGCTGGGCCACGAAGTTCGCGCGCACCGAGAACGCGCTGTTCCTCGGCCGCGGCATCCACTACCCGATCGCGCTGGAAGGCGCACTGAAGCTCAAGGAGGTGTCGTACATCCACGCGGAAGGCTATCCGGCCGGCGAGTTGAAGCACGGGCCGCTCGCGCTGGTCACGAGCGCGATGCCGGTCGTCACGATCGCGCCGGACGACCGCCTGTTCCAGAAGCTGAAGTCCAACATGGCGGAGGTACGCGCGCGCGGCGGAAGGCTGTACGTGCTCGCGGGCCATCAGCTCGACATCGACGCCGACCGCGACACGCACCTGATCCGCGTGCGCGAATCGGGCGACGCGCTGTCGCCGATCGTCAACGTGATCGCGCTGCAGTTGCTGGCCTATCACGTCGGTTGCGCGCGCGGCGCCGACGTCGACAAGCCGCGCAACCTCGCGAAGTCGGTCACGGTCGAATGATGGCGCTGCCCGTCCGGTTGCCGGGTGCGATGCGATCGCACCCGGCGTTGCGTGCGGCGACGCGGCTCGCCGCGGCCGCGATCTTCAGTGCGGGTTGCGGCGCCGGCTGCGACGGCGCGCCGGCCAACGCACCCGTCGTGCACACGGTCACGATCGACGCGCCCGCCGAGCCGGCCGACCCGCCCGCCGCCGACAAGGACAAGGAGAAGGACAAGGGCGATCCGCGTCGCTTCATGCACGGCATCGGCGTGGCCGATGCCGGCGACGGCAAGCGCTGGGTGTTCTTCAGCAGCTCGGGCCTCGTGCCGCGCGGTGCGATGCGCAACGGCAGCTGGTCGCACGACGTATACGTCGGCGAATGGCAGCCCGGCACGCCGGAGCTGACGCACGTGCGCACGTTCATCAGCCGGCCGGAGGCGCAGGAGCCCGTGTCGATCGCGCAGAACGGGCGCGGCGTCATCTTCGTCACGTTCGAGGACGGCTGGAACACGTCGCAGGAAGTCAGCCAGCGATACGGCGTCTATCGGCGCAACCTGAAGCCGATCAAGCCGTATCCGAACGACGTCGAAGCGGGCGGCCATTCGGGCCACGTCGCCGCGGTCGGCGAGCGCTTCGTCGTGTTCTACTCCGCCGACTGGGTCGACGGCGGCGGCGTCGACAATCTCGGCAGCGGCAACGGCGTGTACGTGAAAACCTACGATGCGGCCGGGCGCGTGCTGAACCATGTGCCGGTCGTCTCGCATCGCCGCGAATGGTGGCCGATCGTCGCGGGCTCGCCGCGCCGTGCGTTGCTGGTCTGGCAGAAATACATCGACGGCAGCACGGACGCGACGCTCGAATATGCGATGTTCGATCCGTTCACCGCGAAGCTGGAGAAGCTCGGGCCGCTGAACGACGCGATCCAGTACTACGTGTATTCGTCCGCGTACGTGCCCGCGGTCGATCGCTTCATCGTCGTCACGACGTCCGCGGACAATCGCGGCGTCGCGATCCTGATCGGCCCCGACGGCCGCCGCATCGCCACGCTCGACTGCCTGCCGCCGTCGGTGCGCGAATCGGGAATCGGCGTCGATGGCGCGCATGCGTACGTGCCGACGCGTGACGGGCGGCTGTTCACCCTTACGCTGACGGCAACGGGCATGTCGGTCGGCGGCGTGCAGCGTTCGCCGATTCCGTGGGGTTCGACCGGTATCGCCGCGTTTCCGGCGCGCGGCGGCACGATGCATTTCGTGTCGCTGACGCCGACCGGCACGCGCGAAGCCGATTTCGACACGGCGCGTGAAACGCTCTTGCCGAAGGCCGACGCGCAGTGCCAGAGCCATTGAAGTCGACGGCGATCGTGCCGGATCGGCGCGATCGCCGCACGCCGAGGTGACGCTGGACGGATCGCGCAACGCGATCCTGCCCGCATCCCGCCTGCCGGGTTGGCCCGCACGCCGCCGCCCCGCTCCACGGTGCGATCCCGGCCGCGCCGGATCCGCCGCGCCGAAGTCGCCAGCGCCGCCCGTACCGGATAGACTGTCGCCCGATTCCTTCGGCCGGCCGCGGTGCCATCCGCCCTGCCGCCGCCGACGCCCCCCTTTCACGGAGAACGAATGCTGAAGCGCCAGTGGTTTTCGCTGTTGCTGCTGACGGTGTGCCTGATCGCCACGCGCGCGTCCGCGCAGGGCACGCTCGAACTCGAGACCGACGGCACGCCGCGCGTGCTGACTCGCGAGGCGCTGCTCGCGCGCGCCGATGCGACGGACATCCACGTGCCGCGCGACATCGCGTACGGCCGCCCGATGACGTTCCGCGCGGTGCCGTTCGCGGCGCTGCTCGGCGACACGCCGCTGCCGGCGGACGGGGTGCTGGAGACGCGCGCGGCCGACGGTTTTGCCGCGCAGCTGCCGCTGGATCTCGCGCGCCGCCGCGCGCCGGGCGGCGCCGTCGCATGGCTCGCGATCGAAGATCCGGCGCACCCGTGGCCCGCGCTGCCGGGCAAATCGGTCAGCGCGGGGCCGTTCTATCTCGTATGGCTGGGGCCGCACGCATCGTCCGTGCGCGGCGAGCAGTGGCCGTACCAGATCGTGCGCATCACGATCGAATCGTCGCCGCTCGCACGCTGGCCGTCGCTCGCCGTCGATCCGTCGGTGCCGGCGAACGACCCGGCGCGCGCGGGCCAGCGGCTGTTCGTCATGCAATGCCTCGCGTGCCACCGCATCGACGGCGCGGGCAGCAGCCAGGCCGGCCCCGACCTGAACACGCCGATGAATCCGGTCGACTACTTCCAGCCCGCCGCACTGCGCCGCTACATCCGCAATCCGGCATCGGTGCGCGACTGGCCGGGCCGCGCGATGCCGGCGTTCCCGCCCGACCAGTTGAGCGACCGCGAACTCGGCCGGATCGTCGCCTACCTGACCTACATGGCCCGGCGCAAGGCCGGCAAGTAAGCCGCGCGCCGCGGCCCGCGCGCGTCAGGCGCCCGGTTCCTGCGCGCTTTGCAGCACCGCGCGCAGCAGCACGTCGGCGCCGGCCGTCGACCATTCCGGCGTGATCGCCTCCGCTTCGTTGTGGCTCAGCCCGTCGACGCACGGCACGAAGATCATGCCGGTCGGCGCGACGCGCGCGACGTAGCACGCGTCGTGGCCCGCGCCGGACACGATGTCCATGTGCGACAGCCCGAGCGCCTGCGCGGCGTCGCGCACCGCGTCGATGCAGCGCGGCGCGAACGGCACCGGCGCATACGTGAAGATCTGCTCGATCTGCGCGCCGAGCCCCGCGTCGGTCGCCACGCGCGCGAGTTCCGCACGCAGCGCCGCATCGAGTTCGTCGAGCACCGCGTCGTCCGGATGACGGAATTCGACCGTGAAGAAGCAGCCGCCCGGCACCGTGTTGCGCGAATTCGGCCGCGCGTCGATCATCCCGACCGTCGCGCGCGCATGCGGCGCATGGCGGCGGCCGAGCGCATCGACGAACTGGATCATCCGCGCGGCGCCGACCAGCGTGTCGCGCCGGAATTCCATCGGCGTCGTGCCCGCGTGCGCGTCGACGCCCGTCAACGTCACCTCGTACCAGCGCTGCCCCTGCCCGGCCGTCACGACGCCGATCGTCTTGCCCGCGCGCTCGAGAATCGCGCCCTGTTCGATATGCAGCTCGTACGCGGCATGCACGCGATAGCCGCCGACGGGCTCGCTGCCCGCATAGCCGATCCGCGCAAGCTCCTCGCCGATCGTCTTGCCGGCGCCGTCGGTGCGCGACAGTCCGTATTCGAGCGGATAGACGCCCGAGAACACGCCGGCCGAGATCATCGCCGGCGCGAAGCGCGAGCCTTCCTCGTTGGTCCAGATCACGACGTCGATCGGACGCTCGGTCTCGATGCGCGCATCGTTCAGCGCGCGCACGACCTCGAGGCCGCCGAGCACACCGTAGATGCCGTCGTAGCGGCCGCCGGTCGGCTGCGAATCGGCGTGCGAACCCGTCATCACCGGCGCCGCGTCGGGATTGCGGCCCGCGCGGCGCGCGAACACGTTGCCCATCCGATCGACGCGCACCGTGCAGCCGGCTTCGCGCGCCCACTGCACGAACAGGTCGCGCGATTCGCGATCGAGGTCGGTCAGCGCGAGACGGCAGACGCCGCCCTTCGGCGTCGCGCCGATCTGCGCCATCCGTTCGAGCGATGCCCACAGACGCTCGCCGTCGACGCGCGGCGCGCTCGCGAGGTCGTCACGCATTGCCGGCCTCCGGCGCGTCGCCCTGCGGCTTCGTCTGCAGCGCATAGCGGAAATCGCAGCGCTTGCCGCCCTGCATGATCGTGCTCGTGCGCGTCAGCGCGATGCGCGGATCGTAACCCTCGATGAAGTAACTGTCGCGCGCGCAACTCAGCAGGTGGCCGATCTCGCCGAGCCCCATCGCGTGATACATCTCCGCGTAGCTGCAGCGGTGTACGTCGTAATCGTAGTGCGCGTCGTCCGCGCGGCGCACCTCGACGTCGAGCGCATCGTCCTTCTCCCACAGCACCTGCAGCGCGATGAACGACTGCACGCTCGTGCCGTCCGGCTCCTGCGCGGCGAACGCGCGGCCCGCGTCGACGGCCGCGCCGCGCACGGCTTCCGCGATCACGGCCTGCGCGCGCTCGATGCCGAATTCGCGCTTCATGATCTCGTAGATCGGCTTGATGATTTCCGCTTCGATGCGGCGCCGCGCGAGAATGCCGAGGCGCGTGTCCTCGGGCGCTGCGGCGGATGCGTGATTCGTGTCGGTCATCGGATATCTCCGTCGTTATTTGGTTGCGGGGCGCGCGCCGCCGAGCACGTCGACGACGGCCCACTTGCCGCCGCGCACCTGGTAGATGGTGAACGCCGGGTCCTTCAGGTTGCCTGCGCCGTCGAACGCGACGCGGCCCGTGACGCCCGGCCGGTCGATCGCGCGCACCGCCGCGACCAGCTTCGCCGGCTGCGTCGTGCCGGCCTTCTGCGCGGCGGCGATCAGCGTGGCGGCCGCGTCGTACGCAAACGGTGCGTGCAGTTCGATCGGCGCGTGGAAGCGCGCGCGGTATTGCGCGTCGAACGCGCTGCCGCCCGGCATCCGGTCGAGCGGCAGGCCCGGTTCGAGTGCGGTCACGCCGTCGCCGTCCTTGCCCGCGAGCGACAGGAAGGTCTGGCTCACGAAGCCGCCGGCGCCGAGCAGCGGCGCGGTCACGCCGAGCTGGCGCATCCGGCGCGCGATCGGCGCGGCCTGCGCGTCGAGCCCGCCGAAGAACACGAGGTCCGCGCGCTTGCCCTTGATCGCGGTCAGCACGCCGCTGAAGTCGGTCGTCTTGTCGTTCACGTACTGGCGATCGACGATCGCGCCGCCGTTCGCCTGCACGCCCTTGATGAACTGGTCGGCAAGCCCGGCGCCGAACGACGTGCGATCGTCGATCACCGCGATGCGCTTCGCCTTCAGCGTCTTCACCGCATAGGTGCCGGTGAACTGGCCGCCCGCATCGTCGTGACCCATGATGCGGAACGCCGTCGCGTAGCCCTGCTGAGTGTACTGGTGACCGGTGGACGCCGGCGCGATCTGCGGAATGCCCGCATCGCGGTACACGCGCGACGCCGGCACGCTGCAACCGGTGTTCCAGTGACCGACGACGCCGATCACGTGCTGGTCGACGAGCTGCTGCGCGACCGCGACGGCCGTGCGCGGGTCGGACTGGTCGTCGGCCGCGACGAGCTTGTAGACGACCGGCTTGCCGCCGATGCTCGGATGCTTCGCGTTCGCGTCGTCGATCGCGAGTTGCGCACCGTTCTGCAGGTCTTTGCCGATCCGCGCGGACGGACCGGTGAGCGGCGCGGCAAGACCGATCAGGATCGTCTGCGGCGCGGATTGCGCGAACGCAGGAACGGCGACGATCAGCGCGACTGCGGAGAATGCGAGGCTGGCGGGAAGGAAGGCGATTTTCATGTACGGGGACCGGTGGCTCGAATCAAAACATGAAAAATATTAAATATTCCGCACCCACACCCCAAATACTCAATTGTTGGATGCTTATGCCATGCCGCGCACAATAACGTAAACACCTGTAAATACGCGGTATTTTCGTGTTGTCGCTTACCCTGATTTTTCGATAAAATTCCATACATGAAAAATATCGAACAATTGCCGCACGATCCGCCGTTACGCGCCGTCCGCGCGTTCGAGGCGTTTGCGCGCCTCGGGTCGGTCACTGCGGCTGCGCACGAGCTCGACATCACGCCGTCCGCGGTCAGCCATCAGCTGCAACTGCTGGAAGCGTTCATCCAGACGCCGCTGACCGTGCGCGAAGGCCGGCTGCTTGCGCTCACCGACGAAGGGCGCGACTACTACCGTTCGATCAGCGCCGCGTTCTCGGTGCTGCGCAGCGCGACGCGCTTCGTGCGCGACCGCTCGTCGCTGCGCCAGATCACGATCAGCCTGATCCCGCTGCTCGGCATCGGCTGGTTCATTCCGCGGCTGCACGCGTTCCTCGCGGAGAACACCGATGTCGACGTGACCGTGCTGTATGCGCATCACCGCAACTATCGAAGCGACGCGTCGGACCTGTCGATCCGCTTCGGCACCGGCGACTGGCCCGGCTACCGCTGCGAGCGGCTGCTGCCGGGCGCGATGGTGCCGATGTGCAGCCCGTCGTTCCTGAAGCGCCACGGGCCGTTCCGCACGCCGGCCGATCTCGCGCGCGCGCCGCTCGTGCACGACGAGGATCGCAGCACGTGGGTCAACTGGCTGCAGGGCGCCGGCGTGCGGCACGTGTCGCATGCGGTGGGTCCGATGTTCGAGGACGGGCAACTGACGCTGAGCGCGGCCCGTGCGGACCTCGGCGCGGCGCTGCTGCGCGCGCCGCTGGTCCAGCGCGAACTGGCGAACGGCGAGCTCGTGCAGCTGTTCGACCATGCGCTCGACGATGGGCGCGATTACTACCTGTGCACGCGCGACGATGCGGACATGCCGGATGGCGCCAGGCGCCTGGCCGCATGGTTGAGGCGGATGGCCGCGTGAACGGCGGCCCCGCAGCACGCGCGCGGAATCGCGCGGAGCGCCCCGCCGGAACAGGGGCCGGAAGCAGATAGAAATTCCCGATGCCGAGGATTGAGACAAGCAATTTCACAAACCGAGGGTGACCCCGGATACTGGGAACACTTCATCAACACCCCAGCAAAAGGAACCCGCAAGATGCCGATCATCAACACCCAGATCAAACCGTTCAAGGCAACCGCATACCACAACGGCGATTTCGTGCCCGTGTCCGAAGAGAACTTCAAGGGCAAGTGGTCCGTCGTCGTGTTCTACCCGGCCGACTTCACGTTCGTCTGCCCGACCGAACTCGGCGACCTCGCCGACCGCTACGACGAATTCCAGAAGCTCGGCGTCGAAATCTACGGCGTGTCGACCGATACGCACTTCACGCACAAGGCGTGGCACGACACGTCGGACACGATCGGCAAGATCAAGTACCCGATGATCGGCGACCCGACGCTCACGCTGTCGCGCAACTTCGACGTGCTGATCGAGGAAGAAGGGATGGCGCTGCGCGGCACGTTCGTGATCAACCCGGAAGGCGAGATCAAGCTGTGCGAAATCCACGACAACGGCATCGGCCGCGACGCAGGCGAACTGCTGCGCAAGGTGCAGGCCGCGCAATACATCGCGGCGCACCCGGGTGAAGTGTGCCCGGCCAAGTGGACGCCCGGCGCGGAAACGCTGACCCCGTCGCTGGACCTGATCGGCAAGATCTAACGGTGGCGCGGCGCGCGTCGCACGACGCGCGCCACCCGCCCCCGGCCGGGCCGCCGCCTCGCGCGGCCCGCGCCCTTCTCCGGCACGACGTGCCCGACCCGCCTCATCAATACGGAATCCGAAACGCCATGCTCGACGCCAATCTCAAGACCCAACTGAAAGCGTACCTCGAAAAGATCACGCGCCCGATCGAACTCGTCGCATCGCTCGACGACAGCGCGAAGTCGCAGGAACTGCTTGCGCTGCTGAACGAGATTGCGTCGCTGACGTCGCGCGTGACCGTGACCGAACGCCGCGACGATGCCGAGCGCAAGCCGTCGTTCTCGATCGGCGAACCCGGCAAGCCGGCCGGCATCCGCTTCGCCGGCATCCCGATGGGCCATGAATTCACGTCGCTCGTGCTCGCGCTGCTGCAGACGGGCGGCCACCCGATCAAGCTCGACGACGACGTGATCGAACAGATCCGCGCGCTCGACGGCGACTACGCGTTCGAAACGTATTTCTCGCTGTCGTGCCAGAACTGCCCGGAAGTCGTGCAGGCGCTGAACGTGATGTCGCTGATCAACCCGCGCATCCGCCACGTCGCGATCGACGGCGCGCTGTTCCAGAACGAAGTCGACGCACGCCAGATCATGGCCGTGCCGACCATGTTCCTGAACGGCGAATCGTTCGGCCAGGGCCGCAGCAGCGTGAAGGAAATCCTCGCGAAGCTCGATACGGGTGCGAGCGCGCGTGCCGCGAAGTCGCTCGAGAACAAGCCGGTGTTCGACACGCTGATCGTCGGCGGCGGCCCGGCCGGTGCGGCCGCCGCGATCTACTCGGCGCGCAAGGGCATCGCGACGGGCGTCGTCGCCGAGCGTTTCGGCGGCCAGGTGCTCGACACGATGGCGATCGAGAACTTCGTGTCCGTGCAGGAAACCGAAGGACCGAAGTTCGCGGTCGCACTCGAACAGCACGTGAAGCAGTACGACGTCGACATCATGGACGTACAGCGCGCCGATGCGCTGATTCCGGGCGACGTGCACCAGATCCGCCTCGCGAACGGCGCGGTGCTGAAAGCGAAGACGATCATTCTCGCGACCGGCGCGCGCTGGCGCGAAATCAACGTGCCGGGCGAGCGCGAATACCGCAACCGCGGTGTCGCGTACTGCCCGCACTGCGACGGCCCGCTGTTCAAGGGCAAGCGCGTCGCGGTGGTCGGCGGCGGCAACTCGGGTGTCGAGGCTGCGATCGACCTGGCCGGCATCGTGAAGGAAGTCACGCTGATCGAATACGGTGCGCAACTACGCGCGGACGAAGTGCTGCAGCGCAAGCTGCGCAGCCTGCCGAACGTGACGATCGTCACGCAGGCGCAGACGACCGAACTGACCGGCGACGGCAGCAAGCTGAACGGGCTCGTCTACAAGGATCTGCGTTCGGGTGAAACGAAGCGCGTCGATCTCGAAGGCGTGTTCGTGCAGATCGGCCTCGTGCCGAACACCGAATGGCTGAAGGGCACGGTCGAACTGTCGAAGCACGGCGAGATCGTTGTCGATGCGCGCGGCGCGACGTCGGTGCCGGGCGTGTTCGCGGCCGGCGACGTGACGACGGTGCCGTTCAAGCAGATCGTGATCGCGGTCGGCGAAGGCGCGAAGGCCTCGCTCGGCGCGTTCGATCACCTGATCCGGCAAGACGTGACGCCCGCTGCCGCCGACACGCCGCAGGCCGAAGAAGCGATCGCCGCGTAACGCGCGCCGACGCACCGCACAGGTTCGTCTCTCTTGGCCCCGCACGCCCTGGTCGGCGTGCGGGGTCCTTTTTCATCCGGCGACGAACGGCGCAGCGCGAACGCGGCGCCCTCCGCGTCACTGCGCGACGGCCGGGCCGCTATTCGCCGGCGCGGGCGCCTTGAAGCTGCTCGACTGCCGGACCAGCTGCTCGGTCATCGCAGCGGCGACCGAATTCGCACCGCCCGACGTATGCGGCCGGTCGGCGCTCGGCGGCGCCACATACTGCGGCGGCGGCAACGACGGATCGAGCTTCGCCGACTCGCGCACGAGCGCGGCGGTTTCGGGCGTTTCGGATTTCATCGCCGGTGCTGCCGCGGCGTGTCGTTCGAGCCCGTCGCGCTTGCGCGGCGCGTGCTGCGGCGGCTGATACGCCTGCTGAGTCGAGCGCGTCGGCTGCGCGGCCTGGACCGGCGGTGCGGATTGCACGGGCTGGGCCCGTTGTACCGGTTGCGCAGAGGGCACGGACCGCGCCGCCTTCGCAGGGGTCGAATCCTCGGGCTCGACCGTCACGACATGGACGGCCGGCGGCGCGGCGGCCGGCTTCGCAGGCGGCGCGGGCGCGGCGATGACCGGCACGACGGCGGCGGACGCCGGTGCGGCGCTCGTGCGCGTCGGGGCCGGAGCCACGGCCGGTGGCGGTACGGCCGCGTGTTGCGGCACTGCGTCGTCCACATGCGCGGAAGGAACGGCGACCCGCGCGGGCGGCGCAATCGTGCCCTGCGCGGTGTGACCATCGTCGGCGGCCGCCACGGTGGCGGCCGGTGGCGCGGACTCGCCGATGCCGGCCTCCGCGATCGCGCGGTGGTCCGCACGCAGGAGCATCACGTAGCCGGTGCCGGCTGCGGCAACCAGCAATCCGCCGGCGATCATCAAGGTCTTTCGGGTACTAGTCATGCTTGCTCACCGATCTTATCGACGTGAACAAGCCATCATACCCGCGCGTCGGCGCTCGATCCCGCACGAATACATTTGGTTGCATTGATGGCGACCCCAAGGCCGCGCGGCGGTAAAACGCCGCGCCGCCCTATCGTCAGACGGTTCGATTCCCGTGGGCTTGCGCTCGTCAGATACAGAACACTGCCACCGCGATCCCGCCGAACAGCGCCCATTTCACGACGTAGTACACGGTGCGATTCCATGCCTTGAGCCGCTTGCCGGCGCGGCGGATCGCATACAGGTACCTGAACGCATGATTGAGGCCGCCGGTGCGGTCGCCCGTTTCGTTCGGCGATGCGGCCGCGCGCATCAGCAGTCGTCCGAATGCATCATTCACGCGCTGCGCCCATCGGTATTTCATCGGCCGGTCGATGTCGCAGAACAGGATCACGCGGTCGTGCGCGGTGCGATTCTCGGCCCAGTGCAGATAGGTCTCGTCGAACATCACGGCCTCGCCGTCGCGCCATGCGTACGACTCGCCGTCGACGACGATCCGGCACGCGTCGTCGTTCGGCGTATCGAGCCCGAGGTGATAGCGCAGCGAGCCTGCATACGGATCGCGATGCAACCCGAGTTTGCCGCCCGGCGGCAGCTGCGCGAACATCGCGGCCTTGATCGACGGAATCCGCGACAGGATCTCGACCGTGCGCGGACACAATGCCTGGGCGGACGGATGCGGCGCGTCGTACCACTTCAGGTAGAAGCGCTTCCAGCCGCGGCGAAAGAACGAATTGAAGCCGATGTCGTTGTACTCGCCGGACGCCTTGATCCGGCTCGCGTCGCGCAATGCGAGCGCTTCGGCGCGGATGGTCCGCCATTCGCGCTGCAGCACCGCGAGTTCCGGAAAGTGCCGCGTATCGACAAACGGCGTGGTCGGCACCGACGAGAACGCATAGGAAAAGCAGTTCAGCGGTGCAGTGAAGGTCGAGTGGTCGGATAGTTGCCTGAACAACCTGTGCCGAACCTTGCCGCGCCGATGCGTGTACACGACACACGCAATGAACACGATCAACAAGACCCAGCGCATCGATATTTCCCCCGTCAGCTGTTTGCCGGAATTCTAGGTACGGGGAAAATTTCCTGCGCTGACGCGCAGGCGATGCGATGCGCGGCGTCGGCACGCGGCCGGAGTGCGGATCAGCTCGCGCCAAAACGCCGAAAAGCCCGTGCGGACGGGCTTTTCGGCACGATCGCAATGCGCGCGCGGCATGCGGCCGCCGCACGCGCCTGCATCGATTATTCCGGAAACGGCAAATCAGTTTGTCCGTCGGCGCGCATACCGAACGTGTTGAGCGTCATCGCGACGAGCGCGTAATAGCCGAGCAGCGCGACGAGGTTCACGACGGTCTCGTGACCGAAGCGCGCCCGAGCGCGCGCGAACGTCGCATCGCTCACGCGCCGCGTGTCGTACAGCTCGGTGGCGAACGCGTGGATCAGCGCATCGTCGTCCGATTCGAACGGCGGCTCGACGCCGCGGCGGATCGCATCGGCCGTCGCAGCCGGCACGCCGGCGTCGAGCGCGATCGGATGATGGATGTGCCATTCGGCCTGCGAGCGCCAGCGCGCGGCCGTCACGAGAATCGCGAGCTCCGACAGCCGCAGCGGCAAGCCCGTGCGATAGCGGCAGAACGCGCCGAGCCGCTGCGCGTGCTGCGCGAGCTCGGGGCTCGCGATCCAGCCGAGGAACGGGCCGTTCAGGTTGCCGCGCGGGCCGCTGAGGATCTCGGCGAGCACGGCCTTCTGCTCGTCGGTGGCCGACGCGGGATCGAACGGAGGCAGTCTGTCTGTCATGGTGATGAGTCGGTAATGTCGAGGTTCATGCGCCGGCCGCTGCGAGCGCCGCACCGATCGCGCCGGACAGCCGTTCGACGATCGTGTCGATCTGCTGCGCGGTGCATACGAACGGCGGCGCGACGAGGATGTGATCGCCGTGCACGCCGTCGATCGTACCGCCCATCGGATACACCATCAGCCCGCGCTGCATCGCCTCGCGCTTGACCGCCGCATGCAGCTTCAGCTCGGGATCGAACGTCGCCTTGCTGTCGCGATCGCGCACGAGCTCGACGCCGACGAACAGCCCGCGCCCGCGCACGTCGCCGACATGCGGATGCGCGGCGTAATGCTCGCGCAACGACGCACGCAGTTGTTCGCCGCGCGCCCTCACGTTGTCGAGCAGCTTCTCTTCGGCAATCACGCGCTGCACTTCGAGCGCGGCCGCGCACGCGGTCGCATGACCGAGATACGTGTGACCGTGCTGGAAGAAGCCGGAGCCGTCGACGATCGTCCGGTAGATGCGGTCGCTCACCAGCGTCGCGCCGATCGGCTGATAGCCGGCGCCGAGCCCTTTCGCGATCGTCAGCAGGTCGGGCGCGACTCCGTCTTCGTCGCACGCGAACAGGTAACCGGTGCGGCCCATCCCCGACATGATTTCGTCGAGGATCAGCAGCACGCCGTATTTGTCGCACACCGCGCGAATCTTCTTCAGGTAGGTACGTACCGGCGGTACCGCGCCGGCCGTGGCGCCGACCACCGTTTCGGCGACGAACGCCGCGACGTTCTCCGCACCGAGTTCGACGATCTTCCGCTCGAGTTCGTCGGCGAGGCGCTGCGCATACGCTTCGTCGCTCTCGCCCGCCGCCTGGTCGCGATATGCATAGCACGGGCTCACGTGATGCGCTTCGATCAACAGCGGCAGGAACGGCTCGCGCCGCCATGCGTTGCCGCCGATCGCGAGCGCGCCGAGCGTGTTGCCGTGATAGCTCTGGCGGCGCGCGATGAAGTGGCGGCGCTGCGGCTCGCCCTTTTCGACGAAATACTGGCGCGCGAGCTTCAGCGCGGCTTCGATCGCCTCGGACCCGCCCGACACGAAATACACGTGCTCGAGCCCGGCCGGCGCGGCCTCGACGAGCCGGTCGGCCAGCTCCTCGGCGACGTCGGTCGTGAAGAACGACGTATGCGCGTACGGCAGCTGCTGCGCCTGGCGCTTGATCGCGTCGATCACGCGCTGGTTGCTGTGGCCGAGACACGACACGGCCGCGCCGCCGCACGCATCGATATAGCGTTTGCCGGTCGAATCGATGATCTCGATGCCGTCGCCTGCGACGGCGACGGGCAAGGTGGCGCGCGGAGCGCGATGAAAGACGGTCGTCATGCGTTGCCTCATGGATCAGGACGCGCGGGGCGCGTGCGCGGACGGCACGATGCGCGTCGCGAAGCGCTGCGTGCCGTGTTGATGGATCGTGAAGTCGATCGCGGTGTCGCGAATCGCGAACACCGCGGTCGCCAGCGTGTTTTCGTCGTCCGGGTCGTCCGGATCGTCGCGATAGATCGGCAGCCCTTCCGGTGCGCGATCGCCGAGCACGCGCAGCAGCGCGGCCTCGTCAGGCGCGTCGATGCCCGGCGTCAGCGCGTCGACGCGCCGCTGTCGATCGCCGGACGATTGCGTGACGATCTGCGCTTGCGCGTCGCATCCCGGATGCACGAGATGATTCGCGTGGCCCGCAAGCCGCTCGACTTCGACGACCGAACAGCGCGCGACGCTCGCCTCGATGCTCAGCAGCCGCGTATCGCCGGTCGCGCCGAGCGTGTGATGGAAGCCGCTGGCACGCGCATGCGTGCGCAGCACGTCGGCGGCCGCGTCGAGCGACGTCGCGTCGAGCACCGCACGCGCGAGGATCATCCGCGGCACGCCGGCAGCCGGCGTGCGGATCCGCAGGTTGTTGATCGCCTGCGCGATGCCCGCGCGGTTCGCGGCGAACGTATGGCCGGGCAGCGAGCCCGGGTAGTAGAAGCTGACGAAGCCGGGCTTGCCGTGCGGCTGCACGTCGACGAGCAGGCAGCGCTCGCGCAGGTACGGATCGCCGTCCTCGTTGTGCGCGATCCAGCGCGTGCCGCCGGCGTCGCGTGCGGCGAGCGTCGTGCAGCCGTCCGGCGCGTTGTGGATCAGTTCGCCGCGGCAATTCCACAGGAAGACGTCGTCGGCCGTCCAGCCGGCGCCGGCCGCGATGCCGTCCAGTTCCGCGACGAGATCGGGGTACGCGGCAAGCGCGGCCTGCCGAAGCGCGGCGACGAACGGATGGCCGCGCCAGCGGCGCACGGCCTGCCACGCGCTGCTCTGCTGCATGTACGTATCGAATACGGGACGGGCGAGCTCGCCGAGACGCACGCCGATGTCGAACGGCGTGCCGGCGATGACAGGAGAAAGGGAAAGCGGCATGGCAGGCGAGTCGGTTTCGTTCAGGATACGTGTTTCAGGAATTCCTTCAGCCGCGGTGTCGGCGGCCGGTCGATCAGGTCGACCGGATGGCCGTCCTCGGCGATGCCGCCCTGATCCATGAACAGCAGCCGCGTGCCGACCCGCTTCGCGAAGCCGATCTCGTGCGTGACGACGATCATCGTCATCCCTTCGGTCGCGAGATCCTGCATCACCTTCAGCACTTCGTGGCGCAATTCCGGATCGAGCGCGGACGTCGGCTCGTCGAACAGCATCAGCCGCGGCCGGATCGCCAGCGCCCGCGCGATCGCGACGCGCTGCTGCTGGCCGCCCGACAGCTCCGACGGATAGTGGTTCGCGCGCGATTCGAGGCCGACCTTGTCGAGCAGCGCCATCGCCTGATCGCGCGCGTCGGCCCGCGACGCGCCGCGCACCTGGATCGGCCCGAACATCACGTTCTCGAGCGCGGTCATTTGCGGAAACAGGTTGAACTGCTGGAACACCATGCCGGCTTCGAGGCGGATGTTGCGGATCGTCGTCGCATTGCCGCGCACGCTCTGGCCGTCGACCAGCAGCTCGCCGCCGGTGATCTTCTCGAGCGCGTTGATACAGCGCAGCATCGTCGACTTGCCGGAGCCCGACGGGCCGACCACGACGACCACCTCGCCCGCGTCGATCTTCAGGTCGATGTTCTTCAGCACCGGTACATGGCCGAAGCTCTTCGACACGTTCTGGAATTCGATCATGCTCATAAGATTTTCATCCGCTTTTCGACGAGCCGAAGCGTCAGCGTCATCGCGCCGGTCAGCATCAGGTAGATGACGGCCACCGCACTCCAGATCTCGACCGCCTGGAAATTGCCCGCGATGATTTCCTGCCCCTTGCGCGTCAGCTCGCCGACGCCGATCACGATGAACAGCGACGTGTCCTTCAGGCTCACGATGCACTGGTTGCCGAGCGGCGGAATCAGCCGCCGGAACGCGAGCGGCCCGACCACCTTCAGCAGCACGCGCGGCATCGACAGGCCCATCGCGAGCCCCGCTTCCGTCAGCCCCTTCGGGATCGACAGCAGCGCGCCGCGCACCACTTCCGCGAGATACGCGCCCGAATTCACCGTGATCGCGATGATCGCGGCCGTCAGGCCGTCGATGCGGATATGCGCGAGCAGCGGCAGCGCGAAGTACAGGAACATCACCTGCACGACGATCGGCGTGCCGCGGATCAGTTCGATATAAACCTGTGCGAGCACGTTCATCGCCTTCGGTCCGTATGCGCGGAACATGCCCGCGATCATCCCGACGACGAACCCGCCCACCAGCCCGAAAAATGCGATGAACACCGTCAACCGGACCCCGTCCATCAGGTCCGGCAGCGCTGCCCAGATCGCCGACCAATCGAAATTCACGTGTTGCTCCCCGTTCGGTTCAAGACCGGCGCGACCGCCCGGCCGCGCCATGGCGTGGCGTCACGCTCACATCTTCGGCGGCTCGGCGCCGAACCACTTCTTGTAGATCTGCGCGTAGCGGCCGTCGGCCTTGATCTTCACGAGCGACGCGTTGACCTTCGGCACGAGCGCGCTGCCCTTCGGGAAGCCGATCCCGTACTTGTCGCCGCTCACCGGCTGGCCCGCGACCTTCACCTTGCCCTTGCCTTCGTTGTTCACGAAGAACAGCACGTTCGGCGTGTCGTGCATCGCCGCGTCGACGCGGCCGGCCTCGAGCGCGAGGTACGCCTGGTCGATGTTCGGGAACTGGCGGATTTCCTTCGGCTTCAGGTGTGCCTTGATCCAGTCGATCGTCGCGGTGCCCGTTTTCGCGGCGATCACCTTGCCGTTCAGGTCGTCGATCGACTTGATCGACGTATTGCCGGCCTGCACCATCGCCGCGAGCCCGCTGTCGTAGTACGGCGCGGAGAAGTCGATCGCCTTCTTGCGCTCTTCCTTGATGGTCATTCCCGACAGCGCGACGTCGATGTTCTGCGTCTGCAGGGCCGGAATCAGGCCCGCGAAGTCCATCGGCTGGATCGTGTACTTCCAGCCCTGGTCCTTCGCGATCTCGGCCCACAGGTCGAGATCGAAGCCGACGTACTTGTCGCCCTGCTTGAACTCGAACGGCATGAACGACGTATCGGTCCCGACGACGAGCGTCTTGGTGTCCGCGTGGGCGATGCTGGCGCCGAGCGCGGCAGCGACCGCGACGGCTTTCAGGAAGGAACGGCGACTCATGACTTTTCTCCGCATGATTGAGCGATGTGACCGGCCGGCTGGCCGGGGAACGACGACATCAAGCCGCACCGCAACATGCGATGTTGAATTAAACCTTAGTGCAACAAGTGTTGTCAACACGGATACTACGACAACAAAAAGATCCGCAACGGGAAAATGTATCGAGACAAACCCGAGCCGGACCGGGCGGGGTTGATCGGAGGAAAGGCGGTGCAGCGGGGGCGCGGGTAGCGACGGACCGGTGGCCATGGCGCGCCGTTGCGCGGCGCGAAGGCATGGACGGGAGGATGGGACGAGATGCGCACGCGCTGTTGCGGCGGCTTCGTGTATTGCCGTGGCGATCCGACGATCGGGGTGACGACTGCGCATCCAGCGACAGTCATGCGCGCGGCGCCGGCGGCGCCTGGCGAGCCCACGCACACAGCGGCGCGGGCATCGCCGGTTCATTCCCTCGCCGTCACGGCGTCGCGAAGAACAGCGCGACGACGCAGGCCATCCCGCCGAACCACACGAGCGAGCGCAGCGCCGCCCAGTTCAGCAGATACATCAGCGCGTAGACGACGCGAATCGCGACGAACGCGATCGCCAGTTGGTCGACGTGGTGCGCGTTCGCGCCGTTGTGCCAGGCGACCACCAGCGCGGCCGTGAACAGCGCGAGCGCTTCCCATGCATTCTGATGTGCGGCCTGCGCCCGCGCCCGCCAGCCTTCGAGCTTCGCCAGGTATTCGCGCGGCGTGTGGTTGTCGTAGCCCTTGCAGGCCTTTGCCAGGAACGTCATCGGGAACGGCAACAGCGCGACGATGAACAGGCACAGCTGGGACGTCGTCATCCAGTCTCCTCCTTTATGATTACATTGATCAATGACAGGGTCGCGCAGAGCTTAGCATTGCATCGGGCGGCTCGCGCACCGGTTTTCTAGACGGGAGACTCGGCAATGCAAGCGGCAGAACGCCGCGGCGGCACGCAGCCGGCACAAAAAATTCCACCAAATCGCCGACAAATACGTTAATTAAAACTGGTCGAACACCAATAAGATAGCGCTCGACACTGGCTTTGCGCATTAGCGCGCGAGCCCCGCCGAGCTGCGCAGCGCGATGGTGCGCGCGCCGAACGACTTTCGACCCGAGCCCGACCATGCCCCGTCCCATCGTCGCCCATATCCGTCCGGACGCCGTCCGCCACAACCTCGCGTTCATCCGCCGCACCGCCGCGCAATCGCGCGTGTGGGCCGTGATCAAGGCCAACGCATACGGCCACGGGATCGAGCGGATCTATCCGGGCCTCGCGGCCGCCGACGGCATCGCGCTGCTCGATCTCGACGAAGCCGTACGCGTGCGCGAGCTCGGCTGGGACAAGCCCGTGCTGCTGCTCGAAGGGATCTTCGAGCCGGCCGACGTCGAACTCGCCGACCGTTACCGCTTGACCGTCGCGGTGCACTGCGACGAGCAGCTCGACCTGCTGGTCGCCGCGCAGCCGCAGCAGCCGATCGACATCCAGCTGAAGATGAATTCCGGAATGAACCGGCTCGGCTACCGGCCGCACGCGTTCCGCGCCGCGTGGGAGCGCGCGGCGGCCGCGCCGTCGATCGGCAGGATCACGCTGATGATGCATTTCGCGAACGCCGACGAAGGCGAAGTCGACTGGCAGCTCGAGCAGTTCGACGCGGCCACCGCCGGGATTCCGGGCGAGCGCTCGGCATCGAATTCGGCGGCCGTGCTGTGGCATCCGCGCGCGCATCGCGACTGGGTGCGGCCCGGCACGATCCTGTACGGCGCGTCGCCGACGGGCGCGGCGCGGCATATCGCCGACACGCCGCTGATGGCCGCGATGACGCTGACCAGCAAGATCATCGGCGTGCAGACGCTCGCGCCGCAGGAGACGGTCGGCTACGGCCGCCGCTTCACGGCGGAGCGGCCGATGCGGATCGGCGTCGTCGCATGCGGCTATGCGGACGGCTATCCGCGCCACGCGCCGACCGGCACGCCGATCGCGGTGGACGGCGTGATCACGCGCGTCGTCGGCCGCGTGTCGATGGACATGCTGACCGTCGACCTGACGCCGTGCCCGCACGCGGGCATCGGTTCGAGCGTCGAGCTGTGGGGCGGCCAGGTGAAGGTGGACGACGTCGCGGAAGCCAGCGGCACGATCGGCTACGAGCTGATGTGCGCGCTCGCGCGCCGCGTGCCGGTCGTGATCGTGCCGCCCGGGGCGGCGTCGGTGCAGCCGGCGCTGCGCACCGGAAGCTACGGGCGATAACGCACGACAGGGACGCAGCGGCACGCGCGCGTGCCGCCGAGCGTCCTGAGCGTGCCGATTTCGTTTGCGGGCCGCATACAGCGGCCCGTTCGCTTTGGCAGCTTATGCTTGTGCTGCGTGCCGATTACGCGGCACGCGCGCGAGACCAGCTTCGCTGCCGAGCATGCGCACGCGCCCTGTCGCCGTGCGGCGCGTCACGACCGCCACGTCGGCTTGCGCTTTTCCAGGAACGCGTCGATCCCCTCGCCCGCGTCCTCTTCCATCATGTTGCGCGCCATCACGTCGCCCGCAAACGCATACGCGTCGTCGAGCGACATCTCGCGCTGCCGGTAGAACATCTGCTTGCCGTAGCGCACCGCCGCCGGACTCTTCGCGACGATCTCCGCGACCTTGCGCGCGACCGCCGCGTCGAGCGCATCCTCGGGCACCGCTTCGTTGACGAGCCCCCACGCGGCGGCCGTCGCCGCATCGACGAAACGCCCGGTGACGAGCATGTCGAACGCGCGCTTCGCCGACACGTTGCGGCTCAACGCGACGGCCGGCGTCGAACAGAACAGCCCGACGTTGATGCCCGATACCGCGAAGCGCGCGGTGTCGGCCGCGACCGCGAGATCGCACGCGGCGACGAGCTGGCAGCCGGCCGCCGTCGCGATCCCGTGCACGCGCGCGATCACCGGCACCGGCAATGCACGCATCGCGAGCATCACGCGGCTGCATTGCGCGAACAGCGCGCGGTAGTAGTCGAGTTCGGGCTTCGCGCGCATCTGCCGCAGGTCGTGGCCCGCGCAGAACGCCTTGCCCTCGGCAGCGAGCACGACGCAGCGCACGTGCGGATCGGCGGCGAGCGAAACGAACGCGTCGTGCAGGCTCGCGAGCATCGCGTCGGACAGCGCGTTGAACTGTTGCGGCCGGTTCAGCCGCAGCGTGACGACGCCGTCGCGCACGTCGCGCAACAGGATCGGCTCGGGTGTGTCGTGACTGGATTCCATGATGCTCCGCTCGGCGGGGTTCGATCGGGGCGCGAACGGGCGGCACGGGCTGCAAGCGGCCGGGTTCGCGATCGGCATGATCACGAATCGTCCTCCACATTGCGCGCGACGTCCAGCGGGGTGTCGGCCGGCGTACGAGGCGGACGTACGAGGCAGACGCAATAGGCAGGCACGCGCGGAGCGCACGTTCAAGCGATCGTCCGACGCGTTACGCCTGCCCCCGCTCCAGCTTCGCAATCGTCGCACCGGCCGTCAGCGCGACCAGCGCGGCCACCGCGTATGCAGCAAAGCCGAGCGCCGCGACCGCGCGCAGTGCCGCCGGCAGATTCGGCAGCAGCATCGTCGCCGCGCCCGCGAACGCCACGCCGAGCAAGCTTCCTGCCTGGCGCGCCGCATTGAGGAACCCCGATGCGACACCGGCCGCATCCGCCGGCACCTGTTCGAGCACGGTCGCGATCATCGGCGGCACGGACAACGCGGTGCCGGTGCCGAACGCGGCCATCGCCGCCCACGCGACGGGCCATGGCGCGTGCATCGTCAGCGCGGCCGCAAGCGCCGGAACCGCGCAGGTGGCGAGAATCAGGCCGCCGGCCATCAACTGCGTCGCGCTGGCCCGTCCATGCAACCTGCCCGACAGCACGTTGCCGAGCGACAGGCTCAGCGCGAGCGGCAACAGCATCAATCCGGTCTGCCGCGCATTGAGGCCGACGCTGCCGTGCAGGTACAGGCTCAGGATGAACAGCAGCGCGAAATAGCCGACATAGACCAGCGTGCCCATCACGTTCATCGCCACGAACACGCGATTGCGGAACCACGCGAGCGGCACCATCGGTTCGGCGACGCGCCGCTCGACGGCGACCAGCACGGCCGCAGCGAGCACGGCGGCCAGCAGCGCGATGCGGACGTCGGTCGCGCCCGGGCCACGCGTCGGCAGTTCGATCGCGGCGAAGCACAGCGCGCCGAGCGCCGTCGTGCTGGCGAGCTGGCCGGCCCAGTCGAAGCGGCGCGCGGCGTGTCGGGCCGACGCACACACCAGCACCGCCGCGCCGCCGAGCGCGAGCGCGCCGGTCGGCACGTTGACGAGAAACGCGCTGCGCCAGCCGAAATCCTCCACCAGCACGCCGCCGAGCACCGGCCCGACGGCCGCCGCCACCGATGCGATGCTCGCCCACACCGCGATCGCCCGCGCGCGTTCGGCCGGCACGTCGAACGTGTTGCGCACGATCGCGAGCGATGCGGGCAGGAACAGCGCTGCGCCCATGCCCTGCACGAAGCGCGCGGCGACGAGCACCGGTACGGACGGCGCGAAGCCGCATCCGGCCGACGCGACGACGAAGAGCGCCAGGCCCGCGAGATACGCGTGCTTCGCACCGAACCGGTCGGACAGCACGCCGCCCGCGAGGATCAGCGCGGCGAAGCTGAGCGTGTACGCATCGACGATCCATGCGAGGCCCGCGACCGTCGCGCCGAGGCTCGCGCGCATCGCCGGCAGCGCGACGTTGACGATCGTCGAATCGAGCACGGCCATGAACATCCCGATCGCGACGAGCGCGAGCGTGAAGCGGCGTTCGCGCGGCGTCGGACGACCGGCCGGCGCCGGGACGGCAGTGACGGCCGCGGGGCCGCGGACAGACGGGCAGGAAGACGTGCAATCGGTCATGAGAACTCCAGGCTGATGCCGAGAGTCTAGGAACCGTACGCAATGCAGAAAAGTGGTAATTTCGCATCTGCGTGATGCACAAATGCATCGCCATTCTCTTTCTCGAGGAACCGCCGATGCGCGTGAACTGGGACAACGCCCGCTTCTTCCTCGCGCTGGCCCGCGCCGGCACGCTGCGCGGCGCGGCCACGCAGCTGAACGTCGACCAGGCGACCGTCGGCCGCCGGATCGCCGCGCTCGAAGACGAACTGTCCGCGCGCCTGTTCCTGCGCACCCCGACTCTCTATGTGCTGACACCGGCCGGCGAAGCGCTGCTCGAGCCGGCGGAAACGATGGAGCGCGCGTCGCTCACGATCGAGCGGCGCGTGATGGGCTTCGACGAGCAGCTGGCCGGCTCGGTGCGCATCGCGACGACCGACTCGCTCGGCAAGCGCTTCGTGGTGCCGGCCATCGCGCGCCTGCGGCGCAAGCATGCGGGTATCGACGTCGTGTGCGTGACGTCGGCCGGGATCGCGAACCTCACGCGCCGAGAAGCCGATCTCGCGATTCGCACGTTGCGGCCGGAATCGCCGGACCTGATCGTGCGGCGGCTCGGGCAGCTCGAAACCGGCATCTATGCATCGCGCGGCTATCTCGCCGAACGCGGCGAACCGGTGCCCGGCAGCGCGTTCGAAGGCCATGATCTGGTGATGTACCAGCAGCCCGTGGTGCCGACGATGTGGGAGGCGCTGTGCGGCGAGCCGACGTCGCGCGGCCGTGTGATGTTCCAGACCTCGTCGACGATGATGCTGGTCGAGGCGACGATTGCCGGGCTCGGCCTGGCCGAGCTGCCGTGCTTTCGCGCGGATACCGAACCGGAGCTCGTGCGGCTGATGGGGCGGCGCTGCAATCATTTCGACGTGTGGCTCGTCGCGCATGCCGATCTCTACAAGACCGCGCGCGTGCAGGCCGTGATCGAAGCGGTCGTCGACGAATTCCAGTCGGCCGCGCCGTCAGTTCGCTGACGGCTTCCCGTCGATGGTCGTTCAAGGGCCGCGCACCGCCCCCGGTACGCCGTCAGCCCGCGAGCTTCTTCAGCGCGTCGAGCACCGCGTCGCCCTTGAACGGCTTCACGATCCAGCCCTTCACGCCGGCGGCCTTGCCGCGTTCCTTCATCGCCGGGCTGCTTTCGGTCGTCAGCATCACGATGTTGACCGACGCGTTCGCCAGTTCGCCGCGAATCTTCTCGACCATCGTCAGCCCGTCCATGTTCGGCATGTTCACGTCGCTGATCACGAGGCGCACGCCGGGCGTCGCCTTGAGCTTCGCGAGCCCGTCCTTGCCGTCCACCGCCGTCGCGACGTCGAGCCCGTGATTGCGCAGGAAACCTGCCACTTCGTCGCGCACCGTGCCCGAATCGTCGACCACCAGAATCTTTGCCATCGTCTTCCCCTTTCGTTGTTGCCGACTTCAACAGTCGATATTCCATTCAAAACAGTTCGAGTTCGCCCGACTCGACCATCGGCCCGACGTCCTGCACCGACTCGCGGAAATCCTCCGGCGACCAGCTCAGGCTGAACACGAAACGCTGGTCGAGCTGCACCGCTCGGCCCGATGCGGGGTCGGTCATCCGGTACTTGAAGCAGAGCTGCGGACAGTCGCCGCCGAACGAAATGAACTTCTGCTTGTGATTGACGACGAGCGGCACCTGCACCGGATGCCGTGCGAGCGCCTCCGCGTCGCCGAGATAGCGGTTCTTGAACGCGCCCCACACGAGGTTGGTCAGTTCGCCGAGCACGCTGTTCACGTCGCGGAAATCGGCTGCGCGGCCGTCGTCGCGCGTGCCGCCGATCATGTCGAGCAGCGGCTGCTCGCTCGTCTGCAGCAGCATGTAGCCGCGGCACCACGCGCTTTCCAGCGCGATCAGGCTGAACACTTCGCCGAAGATGATCTGGTCGCGCACGATGCATGGCGTGTCGCGCTCGATCGTCATGCCCGGGAACAGGCTGTCGAGCCGCGCCTCGGTGATTTCGGCGATGCCGCGCACGAGCGCGTTCGGGTAGTCGCGGCTGAACAGGTATTCGTCGATCGCGCGCTTGAGCGGTGTCAGGTCGTCGGCCGCGTAAGCCGCGCATGCGACGCGCGCGAGCGCATCGGGCAGCGCGTCGCGCGACGCGTCTCCGGCATTCGACACGCGGCGCAGGATGATCGGCAGCTCGGGCCGTAGCGCGTCGATCTGCGCCGCGACGATCGCGCTTTCGGCCGGCGAGCCGCCGTAGTCCTCGGCGAGCAAAATGGCGCCGAGATCGATGTTCGAGCGCAGCACCTTCAGCAGCCGGTTGCGGCGCACCGTCAGGCCGACGAGGTTGTGCTCGTCGCAGAAGCGCTTGATCGCCGCGGCATGCGCCCGGCTGTCGTCGAGCACGAGCACCTTGCTGACGGGTTGGTCTACGGTCATCGCGGAAAATCCTCGGAATCGGTCAAAACAGTTCGAGCTCGCCGCCGGTATCCACGGTGGCCGCTTCCGGCACGTGGAAATCGACCGGCGCATTCGCGCACACGCACAGGGTCGCGCCGATCCGCACGTCGCCGTCGAGCGTCACGTCGTATGCAGCCGCGTGATCGGGGTTCAGCGCCGGCAGATAGTCGATGCTCGCGCCGCTCAGCAGGTAAGGCGTCGACATCCCGAGATCGGGAAACGGTACGGTCAGCGCCTGGTTGATCGCGCCGCAGCACAGATTCGCGACTTCCATGAACGCTTCGGGCAGCGGCCGCTGCGCGCCCGCGCCGGGCGACGACGCAGCGAAATGGCGGCGCGTCGGTTCGTCGTCGCGAAAGCGCAGCGCGAGCAGCAGCCGGAAATGCAGCGCCGAGATCGTCAGCACCGCGACGTGCTCGGCGACCTTCGGCGTCGCACGTGATGTCGAGCGTGGCGCATCGTGCGACGCGTCGTGCGTATCCACGGCGACCGGCCGGATCTCGCACGCGCCGCCGGACGCGAGCCGCGTGCGCGCCGCATCGAAGAAGATCCGCTCGAAAGCGGTCCGGGCCTGCGCACTGATCACGCCGCCGCTCCTTCGAGCCGCGCATGCAGTTGCCCGGCGAGCGTCTCGACCGTCGCGAGCGCGGCGGTGATCATCTTGCCGCCGGCCTGAATGTCCTGGAACGTCGCGGCCGTCACGAGATCGTTGCGGTTCAGGCTGTCGCGATAGCTGTTCGACAGTTGCTGCGAGCGCGCGGCGAGCCCGCGCACCTCGCTCGCGACGATCGAGAAACCGCGCCCCGCGGCGCCCGCGCGCGCGGCCTCGATCGATGCATTCAGCGACACGATCGACACGTGCGCGACGATCGCCGACAGCTCCTGGTTCTTCGTGCGCATGTCCTGGTTCTGCGTGGTCAGCGAGATCATCTGCTCGTGCCAGCGCTCGAACGTGCCGGCCAGCCCGCGCAGCCGCGCGGCTTCGTCGGCGAGTTTCGTCGCATGCTGCGCCAGCGCCGCGCGTTCGGCCGCGAGCGCCTGCAGCGCGTCGCGCTGCTCGCCGGCGCCGGCCGCCGCGCGCGCCAGCATGTCTTCGAGCTCGGCTTCGCGGCGCGCCCATGCGTGCGCCGCGTCGGCGTGCGCGGCAACGGCTTCGTCGGCCCGGGTGTGCGCCGCGCCGAGCGCGTCGCGCAATGCGTCGGCTTCACGCGTCATCGCGGCGACGAGCCGCGCTCGCGCGATCCGGCATACGATCGTGGCGATCGCCGCAACCACGAGCCCACCCGCCAGCGCGCCGCCGATCGGAATCATCCACGCTTGCACGATCACTCCGTTGCGTCGACGTTCGCGATGGCCGCGCGTGCCGGCTGTTCGCCGTCGTGAACGGCGCCACCGGCCGCGAACCGCGCGGGCAGCGACACGATCGTCTCGAATGCGCGATACGACGCGCCGACGCGCTCGTCGGTGAAGCGCAGCGCGATGTCGCCGCCGTCGCGCTGCAGGAAGTTGCGCACCGCGTCCATCCCGACGCCGCGCCCCGACACCTCGGTCACCGCACGCGCGGTCGAGAAGCCCGGACGGAAGATCAGTTCGGCCACCGCTTCGTCGGTCAATGCGGCTTCGCTGCCGGCGTCGATCCAGCCGCGCTCGCGCGCGATCCCGCGAATCCGCTCGAGTGCCAGCCCGCGGCCGTCGTCGCCGAGCACGAAACGCAGCGCGCCGTCGTCGACGTCGACCGCGATGTCGATCTTGCCCGCCGGCGGCTTGCCGGCCGCGCGGCGTTCGTCGGACGTTTCGATCCCGTGGTCGATCGCGTTGCGCAGCAGGTGCATGAACACGTTCTTCAGCGTCGCGCCGATCTCGCTGCGCACGCGATGGCCGTTGCTGTCGATATGCACGACGGGCGCCGGCTTGCCGAGTTCTGCCGCGAGCGACGGCAGCGACTCGATCACGCCGCCGAGCGCATCGCCGATACCTTGCGTGCCGAGCTGGCTCAGCAGGCGGCGCACCGAATCGCGTGCCGCACGCCAGTCGCCCGCGTTCGCCGGATCGGCGCCGTCGAGCATGCGCAGGCTCTCGCTGATGTGCGCGCGCTCGACCATCAGGTAGTCGGCGCTGCCGTGCCGCGCCGGCTCGCCGTGACGGCCGAGCGTGACCGCGTTGATCGTCGCGTAGTGGTCGACGGCCTCGCGCACGCGGGCCAGGTCGTCCATCAGCGCGTCGCGGTTCCACTCGGGGCCGCCGTCCGCGCGGCGCAGCGATTCGTACGCCTGCTCCGCTTCATGCACGATGTTAGTCAGGTGCTGCAGGCTGTAGGTGCGCGCATTGCCCTTGATCGTGTGCATGTTGCGGAACAGCGCCGCGACGATCGAGTGGTCGGCGCGCTCGTGCTGACGGATCATCCGCTCGTTCTCGCTGAGGAAGCCCTTCGCGCTGTGCACGAAGTCGTGGAACTTGTCCTGGCTGATCGACAGGATCTCGCCGATCATCTCGAGGCGGCGCTGCTGCTCGCCGGCCTGCGCGGTCAGCTCGCGAATCTCGGTCACGTCGCGCACGCACAGCATCAGCCGCACGACCGTGTCGGTCTCGTCGGTGATCGCCGACCAGCTCAGGTCGAGCCATTTCTCGCGGCCGTCCGGCATCCGCTTCGCGACTTCGTTGACGAGCAGATGCTCGTTGAACGCGAAGTTCATGCTGTCCTCGCCGAGGCACGCGTGCACGGCCGCGTCGACCTGCGAGCGCGCGTCGGAACCGATGCTCGACTCGTCGAACACGAGCGCCATCAGGTCGCGGCCGGCGATGTCGCCGGTCTCGAAGATGGTCTCGAGATACGCCGAATATTCGGCATGCACGACGCCGCCTTCGACCACGGTCAGGATCCCCTGCTGCATGTTCTGCAGCATCGCCTGGATGTCGGCGGTCTTCTGCTTCAGTTGCGCGGCGTTCTCCTGGATCTTCTCGATCATGCCGTTGAACGCGACGATCGAGTGGCCGATCTCGTCCATCCGGCCCACCGGCACGCGGCGCGTGAAGTCCTGGCTCGTCGCGATCTCGCTCATCATCGTCTGCATCCGGCTCAGCGGGCGCGTGATCTGCCGATACAGCACGAAGCCGAGCGCGGTCAGCAGCACGACGACCGTGCCGGCGACACCGCCGATCGCGGTCGCCGTCGTCGACAGCATCCCGTTCAGCGCGCGGATCGCGTCGTCCTTCTGGCGGTTCTTCTCGACGCGCAGCGTGTCGACGATGCTTTCGAGCTCGTCGCGATACTGCGCGACGTTCGCGAACAGGTACGCCTGCGCCATCTCGGGCTTGCCGTCGGCCTTCATCTTCACGGTGTCGTCGATCGCCGCGAAATAGTTCGCCGCGCTGTCCTTCGCCTGCGCGACGAGCCCTTCCTGTGCGTGGCCGACCGCCGATTTCGCCTGCGCGTCGAGCGCCGTGCGCAGCGCGGCCTGTTTCGTCTTCAGCTCGTCGCGCGCCTGTGCGGCGGTGTTCGCGTCGGGCGCGTACACGAGCGTCATCGTCGCGATCTGGATGTTCTTCACGTCGGCGACGAGATCGGCCGACGCGAGCGCGCTCGGCACGATTCCCTGGGTGACCTGACGGACCTCGGACGCGCTCTTGCGCGTCTGGTACACGGCGTACACGCCGATCGCGGACAGCGCGAAAAACGTCAGGACGACTAGCAGCGTAATGCGATGACGGATGGTCATGAGTACAGCTCCCCGCAGCGATCCGGGTGCGATCGCCTTTTGGCCTATTGATATTGAAAGAATATGAGCGGCGAATTATCGGGGATGGTGTATGACGGTCCGATGACTGAAAATCAATCGGTCATTAAGAAAATCGCAATGATCAATTTCGGGGAGAAAGGGCTAAAGTTTTTATTGGAGCGGCCGTTAATATCTGCTCCGCGCGCCTTGGCAGGACTAAGGGGCCACCCGAACAAGGCGACAACGAAGCATCATTGTTTTATTCGAGATCCGTCAATCACTCTGATTGAATATCGGTAAAACGTTTGCGCATTGTCTGCCAGTCGAATCGCGTGCGCCGTCCTTCACGCGCGATAGCGGGCTGCTACAGGATTCCCATCGCGGTCAGTTCCGCTCCGCCGCCGCGAGCCAGTCCTCGATCTGCAGTTCGGGCACGCGCGCAAATTCCCGCGCGTTACGCGTGACGAGCACAAGTCGCCGCGCACGCGCCTGCCCCGCGATCAGCGCGTCGTACGGGCCGATCAGCGTGCCCACCGCAGTCAGCTGTGCACGAATCTCGCCGGCATGCTGAGCATCCTCCGCATCGAACGACACGACCTCAAACTGAAGTCCCGCGACGCGTGCCAGATTCGCCGCCATCCGCTGACTCTTGTATGCCCCGTAATAAAGTTCATGCGCGACGATCGCAGGGATGCCGAAATCTGCAGGTCGATGCGAACGCAAGCGGATCAGCATCGCCGGCTCGCCCTTCAGAATGGCGATCACGGCATTGGTATCCAGCAGAAACTTCATTCAAACACGTCCAGTCCCGGACGCTCCTGCGCGGCGGGTTTGGTTGTCGCTGCGGCCTCGAAATCAGCATCAACCGGGCCGATCAACGGCGTCAACCATGCCCAGTCTTGCGGCACCGGCTCGAGAATGACTGATGCCCCATGTCGACGAATCCGCACCTCTGACGTTTCGAAGCGGAATTCCTTCGGCAGGCGCACGGCTTGCGATCCGCCGTGCTTGAAGATCTTGGCAGTATCCATCTCCGCAACCCATGTATCTACAAAACGTATCTATTTTAACAACTATGGGTGGGAGTGACGAGTCATCCGGTCGCATATTGCCAATCATCGGTCGCCTTCCGGCAAAGCTGGTCGCACGAGACACGAATAGCTGTCCCCATATCGGAGGTCCCCGAACCCCATATTCATTCCCAAGGAGAAACAATCAATCGCCATCCGGCGATTCCCGTCTCGGCCGGTGCGCTCTAGACTGTCGGATCACTCCCCACCGGATCCCAGCAATGACCGACGTCCTGCCGCTTGCCACCGACTCCGAATCCGGCCTCCAGTACCTGCTGCGCCCGGCCGCCGGCCCGCTGGCGGGCCGCCTGTTGCTGTTGCACGGCGTCGGCGGCAACGAGACCAACCTGCTGAACCTGGCAGGCACGATCGACCCGCACATCGAGATCGCGTTCGTGCGCGGCCCGCTGACGTTCGGCCCGAACCAGTACGCGTGGTTTCCGGTGCGCTTCGGCGCGAACGGCCCGGAGATCGATGCGGCCCGCGCGGACGCGAGCCGCATGCAACTGATCGCGCTGCTGCGTGCATTGGGCGCGCGCGATGCCGCAAACGGCACGCGCGCGTTGCCCACCGTCATCGCCGGCTTCAGCCAGGGCGGCATCATGAGCGCGAGCGTCGGCCTCACGTCGCCGGCCGACGTCGCTGCATTCGCGGTGCTGTGCGGCCGCATCCTGCCGGAGATCGATCCGCTGATCGCGTCGCGCGATGCATTGCGTGCGCTTCATGCACTGGTGATGCACGGCCGCTTCGACGACAAGCTGCCGGTCGCCTGGGCCGACACGGCCGACGCGAAGCTGACGGCGCTCGGCGTCGCGCACGATACGCGGCTGTACGACGCCGGTCACGAACTCACCGCACAGATGGCCCGCGACTTCAGCCGCTGGGTCGCCGCACACACCGGATCGAACTGAGCGCACCAGGCCGTCATCCGGCCGGTGCGCATCGCGCGTTGCGTCAGACGTTGCTCGCCGGATCGGCGCCGATCGGCGCGCGCGCGGCGGCAACAGCAGCGTCCCGCGCGGCCCCGCGTTTCGCGAGCTTCCAGCCGACCGCCAGCGCGAGCACGACGACCGGAATCATCGCGACGGTCCACGTGCCGCCCGGATAATCGAAGCCCATCAGCACCAGCACGCTGACGAGAAACCCGAGCGTGAGCCACGACGTGAACGGCGCGCCGGGCATCCGGAACGACACCGGGCTCAGTTCGCCGCGGTTGACCGCGCGGCGGAACAGGATCTGGCACATCACGATGAAGCCCCAGGTCGTGATGATCCCGAGCGACGCCATGTTCAGCACGATCTCGAACGCCTGCGCCGGCACGATGTAGTTCAGCGGCACGCCGATCGCGTTGACCGCGACCGTGACGAGGATCCCGCCGTACGGCACGCCGCGCGCATTCATCCGCGACACGAAGCGCGGCGCCGAGCCGCCCATCGCGAGCGAACGCAGCACGCGTCCGGTCGAATAGAGGCCGGAGTTCAGGCTCGACAGCGCGGCCGTCAGCACCACGACGTTCATCACCGTGCCGACGTACGGCACGCCGAGCTTGCCGAAGAACGTCACGAACGGGCTTTCGTGCGCGCTGTATGCAGTCCACGGCAGCAGCATCGTCAGCAGCACGACCGAGCCGACGTAGAACAGCGCGATGCGCCACATCACGCTGTTGATCGCCTTCGGCAGCACCTTGCGCGCATCGGCGGTTTCACCCGCCGCGACGCCGACGAGCTCGATGCTCGCATACGCGAACACGACGCCCTGCACGATCAGCACCGCCGGCAGGATGCCGTGCGGAAAGATCCCGCCGTGGTCCGCGATCAGATGCAGCCCCGGCATCTGGCCGGCAACCGGATGGCCGCTCGCGAGAAACACGGCGCCGACCGCGAGGAACAACGCCAGCGTGCCGACCTTGACGATCGAGAACCAGAACTCCATCTCGCCGAACACCTTCACGCCGATCATGTTCATCACCGACACGATGCCGAGCGCGCCGAGCGCGAACACCCATTGCGGCACGTCGGTGAACACGGCCCAGTACTTCATGTAGATCGCGACCGCGGTGATGTCGACGATGCCGGTGGTCGCCCAGTTCAGGTAGTACATCCAGCCCGCGACGAACGACGCGCGCTCGCCCATGAACTCGCGCGCATACGACACGAAGCTGCCGCTGGTCGGCCGGTGCATCACGAGCTCGCCGAGCGCGCGCATGATCAGGAATGCGAACGCGCCGCAGACGAGATACACGACGGCCAGCGCGGGGCCCGCGCTCTGCAGGCGGCCGCCCGCGCCGAGAAAGAGGCCCGTGCCGATCGCCCCGCCCATCGCGATCATCTGCACGTGGCGCGGCTTCAGCTGCTTCTCGTAGCCGGACTCGTGCGACGCGAACATCGCGTCGCGATCGGCATGACGGGGATCGGCGCCCGTGGCCGTGTCGGCCGGGCGCTCGGTGGCGTGCTTCATGGCATGTCTCCGTTCTTGATGTGTGTTGATGTGTGTTGATGTGTGTTGACGTGCGGCGCCCTGTCGGCGGGGCGCCGCCGGCACGGCCGCGCACGGGCCGCCGGCCGCATGCGCGGGCGCCGTGCGCCGGAATCAGTAAGCGCGCGGACGGATCAGCGCTTCGGGCTGCAACGCTTCGTCGAGTTGCGCGACGGTCATCAGCTGGCGATCCAGCACGACTTCGCGGATCGACTTGCCGCTCTCGTGCGCCTCGGCGGCGACGGCCGTTGCGCGCTTGTAGCCGATGTACGGGTTCAGTGCGGTCGCGAGCGCAACCGAGCGCTCCATCGTTTCGCGCAGCCGCTCCGGGTTCGCGGTGATCCCGCTCACGCAGCGGCCCGCGAGCGTCGTGCACGCGGCCGTCAGGTGGCCGAAGCTGCGGAACAGCGCGCTCGCGATCACCGGCTCGAACGCGTTCAGCTGAAGCTGTCCGGCTTCGGCGGCGAAGGTCACCGTCAGGTCGTTGCCGAACACTTCGAACGCGACCTGGTTCACGACTTCCGGAATCACCGGATTCACCTTGCCCGGCATGATCGACGAGCCGGCCTGCACCGGCGGCAGGTTGATCTCGCCGAAGCCGGCGCGCGGGCCGCTCGACAGCAGCCGCAGGTCGTTGCAGATCTTCGACAGCTTGACGGCGATCCGCTTCAGCACACCGGAGATCTGCACGAACGCGCCGCAGTCCTGCGTCGCTTCGACGAGGTTCGGCGCGGTGCTCAGGTCGAGGCCCGTGATGCGCCGCAGCGCGGCCAGCGCCTTCTCCGCGTACTGCGGATGCGCGGTGATGCCGGTGCCGATCGCGGTCGCGCCGAGGTTGATCTCGCGCATCAGCCAGCCGGCTTCCTGCAGGCGCGCGATGTCCTCCGTCACCATCACCGCGTAGGTCGAGAACTCCTGGCCGAGCGTCATCGGCACGGCGTCCTGCAGCTGCGTGCGGCCGAGCTTCAGCAGCCCCGAGAACGCATCGGCCTTCTCCGCGAACGCATCGCGCAGCCGCCCCATCGCTTCGAGCAGATGCTCGACCGCGAAGCAGGTCGCGATCCGGATCGCGGTCGGATAGACGTCGTTCGTGCTCTGCGCGAGATTCACGTGTTCGTTCGGATGCAGGTATTCGTACTGGCCGCGCGCGTGCCCCATGATTTCGAGCGCGCGATTGCAGATCACCTCGTTCGCGTTCATGTTGGTCGACGTGCCGGCGCCGCCCTGGATGATGTCGACGACGAACTGGTCGTGCAGCCGGCCTTCGCGGATCTCGACGCACGCGGCGGCGATCGCGTCGCGATACGCGCGCGGCAACAGCCCGAGTTCGCAGTTCGCATCGGCCGCGGCTTCCTTCACAGCTGCGAGCGCCATGACGAGATACGGCAGCGACGCGATCGTGCGCCCCGAAATGTCGAAGTTCTCCTTCGCGCGCAGCGTATGGACGCCGTAGTACGCCGCCTCCGGAATGCTTCGTTTCCCTAAAAGATCCGCTTCGACGCGGAAGCCGCCTGCCGTCATCGTGTCCCTCCTGAAGTGTCCGTGGCCGCCGCGGGTCGCCGGCTTCCTTCACCGCTTCCCGGTACGACGGGTCGCATTCTATGCCTTTGCATAAAGAAGCTCGCTTCTGTATTATCGAAAGCGGTTTTGCGTGGGACGCAACAGCGAGAAACGGATGAAAACAACGGCGAGAGACACCGGCGTCGATCACCTCGGCGCGATGCGCGCGTTCGTGCGGGTCGTCGAAATGGGGAGCTTTTCAGCGGTCGCGAAAGAGATGCACGTGTCGACGTCGACCGTCGCGCGCAAGATCACGGCGATCGAGGACGCACTCGGCGTCGCGCTGCTGCATCGGTCGACGCACAGCGTGACGCTCACCGAGGCCGGCCACATCTACCTGGAACGCGCGGTCACGCTGATCGCCGATCTGGACGATACGCTGCGCGTCGTCGCCGAGCTCAACGCGCAGCCGAGCGGCCCGCTGAAGCTCACCGCGCCGGTCGCGTTCGGCCGCCGCCATCTCGCACCGCTGATCGCGCCGTTTCTCGCGCGCTACCCGACGATCCAGCTCGACGTACGGCTCACCGACAACCACAACGATCTCGTCGCCGGCGGTTTCGATCTCGACATTCACGAAGGCGAGAACTATCTGGACAACCTGGTCGTCCACCGGCTGTCGCGCAACGACAGCATCCTGTGCGCGACGCCCGGCTATCTCGACCGCTGCGGGCGCCCCGCGACGCCGGACGACCTGCAGCAGCACAACTGCCTGCGCTACGTGCATCCGGAAGGCGATCCGCGCTGGGAACTCGTGCGCGGCGACGCGCGCCACAGCGTGCTGCCGGCCGGCAACCTCGTCACCGATCACTCGGAACTGCTGCTCGACGCGACGTGCGCCGGGCTCGGCATCGCCGAGTTCGAGATCTGGCTGGTGCGCGACCTGCTCGCGAGCGGCCGGCTGGAACCCGTGCTGCCGCGCTATCGGCTGCACAACAAGCTGACGGGCGACTACATCTACATCGCGTACCTGGCGAACCGGCGCAGCTCGGCGAAGCTGCGCGTGCTGAAGGAGTTTCTCGCCGAACATCTCGCGCACATCGGCGAGCTGTCGGAAGTCGAGCTGGCGAAGATTCGCGACGCGGGCGCGTAGCGGGCGCACGGACGGCCGCGGCCGCGGTGCGCGGCCGCGCCGCTCGGCAGCCGCGCACCGAAGGCCGTCGAGCCCGGTGTCAAGGAAGCCGTGCCGCAGCGCGTGCGCCGTTCCCGCTCGGGATACCGCGGCGCGAAAGCGCGTCAGCGGACGCCTCGCGATCGTCGGCAACGCGCGGCAAACACTGCATCCGGTCGCGTGCCGCTGCCAACCGCGCGCAACGTCGCGAACCCGTCCGGCGAGCGCGCGCTCGTCGAAGCGGCGTGCGAACGCGCCGGGCCGCGCGCCGCATCGGCACGCCGGACAGCGCCGTTCAGGCTGCCTGCAACTCGAACGGGAACGTCGCGCGGCCGACCTCGACGCCCTGCGTGTTCAGCATCCGCGGCCGGTGGAACGCCGCGAGCCGCGCGCGCTGCGCGTCGGTGCCGATCTGCAGCCGTTCGAGCAGTTCGCTGACCATCATGTACAGCACGTCGATGTTGCCGTCGCCGATCTTCACCGAGATGCCGAGCGCGCCGTCGGCGCCGAGTGCGCGCGTGCGCGCGGACGCGCGCACGCCGATCCCGTAGCACGCATCCGCGCCGAGCTTGCCGACGACCTGCCCGTCGAACGCGTCCATCAGCACCGTGCAGTAGCGGCCTTCTCCGGCGACCAGCTCCGGATGGGCCGTCATCGCGTGATGGATGCGCGCCAGCGCGCGCACGCGCGCGCTCGCCGCGTCGGCGCCGCGGGCGTCGACCGCATCCGCGCCGTCGGCGAGCGAGGCATACAGGCGCGCGAGGCGATCCAGCGAGAATGCCGGCGTCGGCAGGTTGCAACCGTCGATCGCCCAGTCGACTTCGTCGTCGCGCAGCCCGCAGGCATCGGCGACCACGTGCTTCACGCGCACCTGCATCGGATGATCCGGCAGATGGTAGTCGGCGATCGCGGCGCCGATCGCCCGCGCGCCGGCCAGCATCCCGACGTGCTTGCCCGAACAGTTGCTGCAGACGCCGGTCGGCGTGTAGTCGCGCTTGATCCACGACCGGTACACCGCATCCGACAACGGCGCATGGCCGCCGCAGCGCAGATCCGACTCCTGCGCGTCGACCTTCTCGAGCATCGCCCGCGTGCGCGCGATGTGCCGTTCCTCGCTGCTGTGCGATGCGCACATCAGCGCGATGTCCGCGTCGTCGAAACCGAACCGCTCCGGCGCGCCCGTCTCGATCACGGACAGCGCCTGCGCCGGCTTCGCCGCCGAGCGCGCGAGGGTCGTCCGGAACGGATCGCCGAGCCGGAACAGCAGCTTGCCGCCGGCATCCACGACCGCCACATCGGCGACGTGCGTGTTCTCGATCGCATTGCCGCGGTACGTGACGACCGCTGCGCGTTGGGTGTCCATCTGTGCTATCTCCTTCGTCGGGCCTGATCGCCGGGGCCCTGCAAACCGGTACGGCAGTGTAGCGATTCGCCGCCGGGTCGCGCCGCCTGACCGGTGGAAAGCGGTATTGCGCCCGATGCAAAGCCGTCGCGCGGATCACGAGAACCTGGCCGGTCCTGTACGAAAACCATTCGATCGTTTACTTATCTCGTAATAATTCGTAGAATTGCGACCGCTAATGCGAATCATACGCATTTACATAAACGTCTTCCGATATCGCGGGCGAGCCCGCCGGCATCGCGACGACGATCCGTTTCACCGCTACTTTCGCTGCCTCTCTCCATGCCCGCCCAGTTCAAGACGAGGCCCCGTGCCCTCGTGTCGGCGCTGACCTGCTCCGTGTTCCTGACGCCGCTGCTCGCCTCCGCCGAAACCGCTCCTGCTGCCGCTTCCGCTGCCCCTCCCGCTGCCGCCGACATGCCGGCGACGCTGCCGACCATCGCGGTGCAGTCGTCCGCGCTGTCGGACATGCAGGTGAAGCGCTCGCCGTCGTACAAGTTCACCGCGCCGCTGCTCGACACGCCGCGCTCGGTCACGGTGATTCCGGAACAGCTGATCAAGGAGAAGAACGTCACGTCGTTCGCCGATGCGCTGCGCTCGGTGCCCGGCATCACGTTCCTCGGCGGCGACGCGGCCGCGAACCCGTCGGCCGACCGGCCGGTGATCCGCGGCTTCGAATCGCGCAACTCGATCTTCGTCGACGGGATGCGCGACTCGGGGCTGCAGAACCGCGAGACGTTCGCGGTCGAGCAGATCAGCGTGATCAAGGGCCCCGATTCCGTGTACGCGGGCCGCGGCTCGGTCGGCGGCAGCATCGACATCGTCACGAAGACGCCGCAGAACGACAACTTCGTCAACGGCAGCATCGGCTTCGGCACCGACGGCTACAAGCGCGCGACGGTCGACGCGAACCGCAGGATCAACGACACGACGGCCGTGCGGCTGAACGTGATGGGTCACGACGCGAACCAGGCCGGCCGCAACGACGTGTACAACAAGCGCTGGGGCGTCGCGCCGTCGATCGTGTTCGGGCTGAACACGCCGACCACGGTCACGGTCAGCTACTACCACATGAACTCGTACGACATGCCGGACTTCAGCGTGCCGTTCCGCGCGTCGGGCGGCACGCCGGTGCCGACCGATCGCGGGCAGTTCTTCGGGCTCAACACGCGCGACTATCGCTACGGGCAGACCGACACCGGCGAAGTGCGCATCGAGCACAAGCTCGACAACGGCTGGAAGCTGAAGAACACGACGATGTTCGGCCGCTCGACGCTCGACTACGTCGCGACGAATCCGCAGATCCTCGCGTCGAATCCGAACATGCTCGGGCTGCAGGCGAAGAGCGGCAAGTACGCGCTCAACGGCTTCTCGAACCAGACCGAAGTGACCGGCAGCGCGAGCCTGTTCGGAATGAAGCACACGATGACGGCCGGCGTCGAGTTCAGCCACGAACAATCGCGCTACGAGGGTTATCTCGTGTCGGATTCGGCCGGCAACAACATCCGCTCGAACAGCCCGTGCGCGGTAGCCGGCAACTGCACGCCGCTCGCAGGCGGCTGGAACCCGAACATGCCGTGGACCGGCAGCATCGTGCTGAACGGCGACAAGGGCTTCCCCGGCCCGACGACGAACACGCGCACCGACACGGTGTCCGCGTACATCTTCGATACGGTCAAGCTGTCCGAGCACTGGCAGTTCAACACCGGGCTGCGCTTCGACCGCTACGACACGACCGGCAAGCAGGCCGGCGTCGCCGACCTGTCGAACACGTCGAACCTGTTCAGCTACCAGTTCGGCCTGGTGTTCAAGCCGGTGACCAACGTGAGCCTGTATGCATCGTACGGCACGTCGTCGAACCCGCCGGGCTCGAACGCGGGCCTCGGCGGCGGCAGCGACCAGATCACCGCGACGAACCAGGACCTTGCGCCCGAGCGCTCGCGCAACATCGAGATCGGCGCGAAATGGGACGTGCTGCAGGATCAGCTGTCGCTGACGTCGGCGCTGTTCCAGACCGACAAGACCAATGCGCGCGTCAGCGACGGGCTCGGTCATACGGTCAACGCCGGCAAGCAGCGCGTGCGCGGCGTCGAACTCGGCTTCGCGGGCAACCTGACGCCGAAGTGGCACGTGTTCGGCGGCTACTCGTACCTGAACGCGATCACCACCGATGCGGGCCCCGGCAGCCCCGGCGCATCGGGCCTGCCGATGGTGATGGTGCCGAAGCACAACTTCACGCTGTGGACGAGCTACGACGTGATGCCGAAGCTCACGCTTGGCGCGGGCGCGACGGTGATGAGCCAGACCTATGCGTCGGTGTCGGCGACGACGAAGAAATGGACGCCCGGCTATGCGCGTTTCGATGCGGCCGCGACGTGGCGCGTGAACAAGACGATGGACGTGCAGCTGAACGTGCAGAACCTGTTCGACAAGAAGTATTACGCGAGCGCGTATCCGATCTACGCGACGTGGGCGCCGGGCCGCTCGGCGATGGTCACGCTCAATTTCTATCAGTAAACCGGCGCAACTGCGGCGGGCGCACGCGTTGCATCGCGCCCGCCCGCGTCGCCTCGTCTTCCCGACGAAGCGTCTACGCCTCCAACGCCAGCAGCGCGAACGTCGCGAGCCAGTGCTCGCCCATGTAGTCGCCGGCCACGTGTGCGAGCGCGCTTGCGAGATGCCGGTCGGCTGCATCGAGCAGCTTCGTGCGCCGCGCATCGCCTTCCGGCAGCGCGCCGGCCAGCGAGCGCTGGCACCACGCGCGGCTCAGGTTCAGCCCGTCCAGATGCGCGATCTTGCCGTCGCTGCGATCGCTGACGGTGGCCGGCACGAACAGCGTCGCCGGCTCGCCGCGCGCGAGATCCGGCAGGAAGCGCGCGAACCAGCCGTCGAATTCGCCGGCCGGCAGCACGCGCCGCATCAGCTCCGCCTCCATCAGCGCCGGCGACAGGAACTCGTCGCCCGACGGCTCCCACGCCTGGCACGCGACGTCGTTCAGGTGCCAGCGCTTCGCCGTATCGACGATCAGCGCCGCGAGCCCGTCGCGCTGCGTCGCGCGTGCGAAGTCGAGCGTCAGCGCGAGCGCGAACGCGGTGTTGAAGTGCGTGCCGACGCGCAGCGGATAGGTCGCTTTCGGCAGGAACGCCTCGAAGCGCGACACGAACAGATCGGTGAGCGGCGTCATCGTCTTCGCCCAGCGTGCGGCCTGCGGCACGACGCCCTTCAGCGCGAGCCGCTCCAGCTGCGCGGACAGCGCGAGGAGCCACGCCCACCCATACGGCCGCTCGAAGCCGCTGTTGTGCGGCAACGCGAGATACGCGCGTTCGCCGGCGACGTTCGCGTCGGTGACATGCGCGTCGACCACGGCGATGATCCGCTCGGCCTCCGGCAGCGCCGGATGGCGTTCGAGCACGCGCAGCACGAGCCAGTAGCCGTGCACGCACGAATGCCAGTCGTAGCTGCCGTAGAAGATCGGATGCAGCGCGCGCGGCCCCTGCACGTCGTGCGGACCTTCGAGCGAATGCGTGAGCTTGTTCGGATATTCGCGGGTCAGGTGCGCGAGCGCGAGCGACGCGAATTTCGACGCGAGTTCGGGGGTCAGTCGGTCGGTCATGGAAGGTCTCGTCAGAAGCGGAATACGAACGCGTACATCAGCAGCGTGTTCACGGCGAGCAGCAGCACGGCGGTCGGCCACTGCGCCTTGATCACGCCGTTCTTGTCCTTCAGCTCGAGCAGCGCGGCGGGCACGATGTTGAAGTTCGCGGCCATCGGCGTCATCAGCGTACCGCAGAAGCCGCTCAGCATCCCGATCGCGCCCATGATCGCCGGGTTGCCGTGGAACTGGTGGACGATCAGCGGCAGCCCGATGCCGGCCGTCATCACGGGAAACGCCGCGAAGCCGTTGCCCATGATCATCGTGAACAGCGCCATCCCGACCGTATAGGCGGCGACGACGGCGAACGGCGAATCGATCGGCACCCACTCCTTCACGAGCCCCGACACCACGCCGCCGACGCCCGCGACCGCGAACAGCGCGCCGAGCGCCGCGAGCATCTGCGGCAGGATCGCGGCCCAGCCGACCGCGTCCATCGTGTGACGCGCTTCCTTCAGTGCATGAACCGGCGAATCGCGCAGCATCGCGAGCGCGACGCCGAACGCGACGAGCGTGCCGAGCACGAGCGCGATCAGCGTCACGCTCTTCGCCTCGACGAACGGCACGAGCTTCAGCGCGAACGTGCCGATCAGCGTGACGACGGGAATCAGCAACGCGGGCAGGAACAGCCGGTTGCCGAAGCGCAGCGCCTTCGCGTCGCGGCGTGCGGCGGCCGCGTCGCCCGCTTCGTCCGACTTGCCGCGGCCGAGCTTGCCCGAGCCCGCGATCAGCGCGAGCGCGATCGCGAGGCAGCCCGTGACGAAATGCGGCAGCAGCGCGCCGAACAGGAACGTGAGCGCGTAGATCGCCCAGAACGCGAAGTTGACGACGCGGCGCGGGTTCGTGCGGTCCGTCAGGTTGAAGCACGCGAACGCGGCGAACATCAGCCCGGCGAGCGTGTACAGCGGTTCGAGGCCGATCATCGCGCGCCCTCCCGTCCGAACGCGCCGAAGCCGCGCGACAGCCGATGGTCGAGCAGCGCGAGGCGCGTGCAGTGGATCAGCAGCGCGGCGATCGCGGTCGGGATCGCCCAGACCGACAGGTGCAGCGGCTCGATCGCGATCCCGTTCTGTTCGAGAAAGCCCTTGATCAGCAGGATCGACTGGATCGCGATGAAGATGTCCTCGCCGAAGAACACGGCGACGTTGTCCGCGGCCGACGCATGCGCGCGAATCTGCTGGCGCACCGCGTCCGGCAGGTCGCCGTGCCGGCTGACCGCCGCGGCTTCGGCCATCGGCGCGATCAGCGGCCGCACCATCTGCGCGTGTCCGCCGAGCGACGTGAGGCCGAGCGCCGCGGTCACCTGGCGCAGCACGAAATACAGCATCAGCACGCGGCCGGTGGTCGCCGCGTGCACGCGCGAGATCATCCGCTTCGCCTGTTCCTTGAGCCCGTTGCGCTCGAGCAGCGCGATCACCGGCAGCGTCAGCCAGATCAGCCCCATGTAGCGGTTGTCGGTGAACGCCTTGCCGAACGCGCTGACGATGTCGACAAGATTCATCCCGCCCGCCAGCCCCGTCGCGAGCCCCGCGATCGTGACCACCAGCAGCGCGTTGAAGCGCAGCGCGAAACCGATCACGACGATCGGCACCCCTATCAGCACGAGCATTGCCCCTCCTTGTGTCGGATGCACGGCGCGGTGAGCACGCGCCGCCCGCCCGGTTTCGACCGGGTTCAGGTCGCAAAATCTAACACGAGACTTTATCGATAAAAAGTCGACAATTTGCTGCTTCGGGTAAACGTTGAAACCGGTGCGATGCGGCGCCGGGCGTGGGCTGTTTGGTCCGCCGCTCGTGGTTCGGCACGCGCTCATCCGGCCGGCCGCGGACGCGCGAGCGGTGCCGCGACGCGCGCGGCACGCGCCGTGACGGCGGACCGCCGGCGGACGATGGTCCGCCCGCCGCGCGTGGCGCAGCGCGGATGCGCCGACTACACTGGAAGGCATCGCAACGGACGGGAGAGCCGCCATGATTGACGTATTCCAGACCATCGGCAGCCGCGCGTTCTCCGCTCATCTGGCGAAGGACGGGATGGTGACGCTGATGGAACAGCGCCACGAGGTCGACCGCGTGACGCTCGCCACCGCGTACGCCGCGCTCGTCGAGGAATCCGAGCAGGAAGCCGATCTGCGCGACGCGACGATCGAAGGGATGATGCGCGCGCTGATCCAGGGCTACGCGCGCAGCCATTGAGCGGCTGAACGCGCGCCGGGCGCGGTGCGCCGGCCGTGTCGCGCGGCCGGCTCGCCGATGCCGGCGCCCGCGCCCGCGCGTGCGGAAACGGCTGCGAACGCGCGCTTTCCGCACTGCGGCACGTCGTTGTATCCGGCTGCCCGGCTGGCCCGGCAGCGCCAATTTCCGTCCGGCGATAGAGGAAAGGGTCGGAAACGCCGCGATGGCAATTTTTTCGATTGCCGCCGCTCGCGCCGCGTGACAGCATGCGGGCGTCGCCAATCGAACAGAATTCCGTGCCGTCCGCCCGCCGATGCCGTTCGGCACGCCGGACCGGCACCGCCTCCCATGAACCCGGCCCAGATCCAACACTACGAACCGACCGGAGTATCCCGCTTGTGAACATCGGCATCGTCAACGACCTCCCGCTTGCCGTCGAGGCGATGCGCCGTGCGATCGCGCGCCGGCCCGAGCATCGCGTGCTGTGGGTCGCGACCGACGGCGCGCAGGCCGTCGAACTGTGCGCCGCGCAACCGCCCGACGTCGTGCTGATGGACCTGATCATGCCGAAGTTCGACGGGATCGAGGCGACGCGGCGAATCATGCTCTCCGGCCGCCCGTGCGCGATCCTGATCGTGACGAGCTGCATCGGCGCGAACGCGTGGCGCGTGTTCGAGGCGATGGGCGCCGGCGCGCTCGACGCGGTCGACACGCCGCGGCTCGGCGAAGGCGCGGCCGGCGATACCGCGCGGCTGCTGCTCGCGAAGATCGACCAGATCGGCCGCCTGCTCGACGCGCCCGGCGGCGTCCGTGCGGCCGGCACGGCCGCACGCGGGAGCGGCGGTCCGCTGATCGCGATCGGCGCGTCAGCCGGCGGCCCCGGCGCGCTCGCGTCGATCCTCGGCAGCCTGCCGGCCGACTTCAGCGCGCCGATCGTGATCGTCCAGCACGTCGATCGCGCGTTCGCCGAAGGGATGGCGCAATGGCTCGACGGCCAGACGCCGCTGACGGTGCGCGTCGCGCGCGAAGGCGACCGCCCGCAGCCGGGCGTCGCGCTGCTCGCGGCAACCGACGATCATCTGCGCATCACCCGCGCCGGCACGCTCGAATACACGCGCGAGCCGGCCGCGACGCCGTACCGGCCGTCGGTCGACGTGTTCTTCAACAGCCTGACCGAGCACTGGCCGGGCCGCGTGATCGGCGTGCTGCTGACCGGCATGGGCCGTGACGGCGCGATCGGCCTGAAGGCGCTGCGGATGAAGGGCTATCACACGATCGCGCAGGACGAGGCGACGAGCGCCGTCTACGGGATGCCGAAAGCGGCCGCGACGCTCGGCGCGGCGCGCGCGATCCTGCCGCTCGAGCGCATCGCGGGCGAACTGGCGGCGCTCGCACGGATCTGACGCGCGATGAACCTCCGTCATACCCGACGCGGCCACGGCGCGCCCCGGCATCGATCATGAACAGCGACCTCACCCGCCCGCGCGGCGGCCTGCACCCGGCGTTCGACAGCGCGTACGCCGCGCCGACGCCGCACGCCGCCGCCCCCGCGATGGTCCTGCTGGTCGACGACCAGACGATCGTCGCGGAGGCCGTCCGGCGCGCGCTCGTCGACGAGGAAGGCATCGACTTCCACTACTGTCCGCGCTCGGACGATGCGCTCGCGACCGCGATCGAAACGCGGCCGACCGTGGTCCTGCAGGATCTCGTGATGCCGGGCACCGACGGCCTGAGCCTCGTGAAGGCTTACCGCGCGAATCCGGCGACGCGCGACGTGCCGATCATCGTGCTGTCGACGCAGGAAGAACCGGTGATCAAGAGCGCCGCGTTCGCGGCCGGCGCGAACGACTACCTGGTGAAGCTGCCCGACCGCATCGAACTGGTCGCGCGGATCCGCTATCACTCGCGCTCGTACATGAACCTGCTGCAGCGCGACGAGGCCTATCGCGCGCTGCGGCAGTCGCAGCAGCAACTGCTCGAGGCCAATCTCGAACTGCGGCGCCTCACGCATTCGGACGGCCTGACCGGGCTGTCGAACCGCCGCTATCTCGACGAATACCTGGCCGCCGAATGGCGCCGCGGCACGCGCGAGCGCAGCGAACTGTCGCTGCTGATGATCGACGTCGACAACTTCAAGCTGTACAACGACACGTACGGGCACGTGTCCGGCGACGCGGTGCTCAAGCAGGTCGCGGCGACCATCGAGCGATGCCTCGGGCAGTCCGGCGATCTGGCCGCGCGCTTCGGCGGCGAGGAATTCGCGGTCGTGATGCCGGCGACGTCGCCGGGGGCCGCGCGGCTGCTCGGCGAGAAGATCCGCCTCGCGGTCGAGGCGTTGCGGCTCGAACACGCGCACTCGTCGACGGGCCGCTACGTGACGATCAGCATCGGCGGCGCGAGCGTCGTGCCGGGCGCCGGCCTGCCGACCACGTCGCTGATCGAGGCGGCCGATCGCGCGCTGTATCGCGCGAAGCACGACGGCAAGAATCGCGTCGAGATCGATGCGCCGGCCGCGCCCGCGGGTCCGCCGGGCGGCGGCGGTTTCGCGTGAACGCCTACACGGTGACGAGCCGGCGCGCGTAGTCGGCCGGATCGAGCGGCCGGCCGAACAGGTAGCCCTGCTGCATGTCGCAGCCGATCTGCTGCAGGAACCACGATTGCGCCTGCGTCTCGACGCCTTCCGCGGTGACCTTCATCCCGAGCGAATGCGCCATCGCGACGACCGCCTGCGTGATCGCGACCGAGTCGCGGTGATCGGGCACGCCGGACACGAACGACCGGTCGACCTTCAGGTTGTGCAGCGGAAAACGCTTCAGGTACGCGAGCGACGAATAGCCGGTGCCGAAGTCGTCGACCGAAATCCGCACGTTCATGTCCGTGAGCGCTTCGAGCATCGGCATGACGGTGTTCGTGTCGTTCATCAGCACGCCTTCGGTAATCTCCAGTTCGAGCGCGCCCGGATCGAGCTGCGTCTGCGCGAGGCAGTCGTACACCGATTCGACGAGCCCTTCGTGGAACTGCCGCGGCGACAGGTTGACCGCCACCATCAGGTCGGGCGCGATCGTGCGGCGCCATTCGGCGGCCTGCCGGCACGCGGTTTCGAGCACCCACTGGCCGATCGCGACGATGAGCCCGGTATCTTCCGCGACCGGAATGAATTCGGCCGGCGACATCGGCCCGAGCTCGGGACTCGTCCAGCGCAGCAGCGCTTCGGCGCCGACCGTGCGGCCGCTGCGCGCATCGACGACCGGCTGGTACGCGAGCCGCAGCGCATCCGACGCGATCGCGCGGCGCAGCGACTGCTCGATCGCGAAGCGGCGCTGCAGGCGCAGGTTCAGCTGCGCGGTGAAGAACGTGAAGTGATTGCGGCCGCGCTGCTTCGCGTCGTACATCGCGGAGTCGGCATTGCGCATCAGCGTGACCGCGTCGTCGCCGTCGCGCGGCGCGACGCTGATCCCGATCGACACGCCGAGCCAGTACTCGTTGTTCGCGATCGCGAACGGCTTCGCGATCGTGTCGATCACTTCGCGCGCGAGCGCGGACAACGCTTCGGGGTCGTCGCAATGGTCGACGAGGATCACGAACTCGTCGCCGCCGACGCGCGTGAGCGCGTGCCGGCCGCCGCCGCATGCGACGAGCCGCGCGGCGACGCTGCGCAGCAGCGCGTCGCCCGCGTCGTGGCCGGCCGTGTCGTTGACCTTCTTGAAACCGACGAGATCGATGAACAGGATCGCGACGCGTGCGGGCCCGTCTGCCGCGTCGCGCGCACCGAACAGCTGGCGCATGCGATCGGAGAGCCAGCGCCGGTTGTAGAGCCCCGTCAGCGCATCGCGCGTCGCCAGGTAGCGCAGTTGCTGCTGCGCTTCGCGCACCGGGCCGATGTCGTGGAACGACACGAGCACCGATTCGGGCTGCGTCTCGCCCGGCTTCACGATCGGCACCGCGTTGCCGCGCACCCAGATGATGTCGCCGTCGGCCAGGCCGAAGCCGACCGTGTAGTCGAGCAGCGGCGTCGCCGTGGCGAGCGCGCGCCGGCTCGGCCACTGGTCCGGCGCGATCGGCGTGCCGTCCTCGTACAGCTTGTACAGGATCACCGTCGACAGCCGCCGGCCGACGAGTTCGCCCTTCGCGCGCATCATCCGGTTCGCGCTCGGATTGCTCGCGATCACCACGCCGTCGCGCGACACGACGAGTATCCCTTCGTTCAGGCTGTTGACGACGAGGCGGTGATGTTCTTCGCTGCGCACGAGTTGCCGCGCGATCCCGTCCTGGTGCACGGCGAGACCGACGCTGTTGCCGATGTCGCGCAGCAGGTCGGTTTCGGCATCGCTCGGGCGGCGCGGCGTACGGTGATACACCGCGAACGCGCCGAGCACGGTGCCGGCGTCGTCCAGAAGCGGCACCGACCAGCATGCACGCAGGCCGAGCGGTAGCGCGAACGAGCGGAAATCGGCCCACAGCGGATCGGTTTCGATGTCCTCGACGGCGATCATCCGGCGCTCGTGCATCGCGGTGCCGCACGAGCCGGCGGCCGGCCCGATCGGCGCGCCTTCGATCGCTGCGCTGTACTGCGCGGGCAGCGACGGCGCGGCGCCGACATGCACGTGCACGCCGTCCGCGTCGAGCAGCAGGATCGTGCACGATGCGCCGTCGCCGAGCAACGCCTCGGCACGCCGGCACACTTCCACGAGCAGCTCCGGCAGCGGTGTGTTGCGCGTGATCAGTCTCAGCACGCTTTGCTCGGACGCGAGCACTTCCGCTGCAAGCCCGAGGCTGTAGCGAGCACTTTGCGGTTCGGTATTCAAGCTGAATCCTGCCGTCAGTTCGACCGGGTCTGGTGCGCCCGATTCGTTAGCGATCCTTCGTGCCGCTTCTCGCCCCGGGTTTACGCAACCCCGGTGGCGTCCCCTTTCGTGCGCACCCCAACGCGCACCCAGACACATTTAACACCAATCCGTGCGGCCCCGTATATCCACATGAATAAGGGCTTACGCGCGGTCGGGGCCGCATCGGCGCGTACCGTTTCGTCTGACGGTTGCGGTGTGCCGCCGCGGTCAGTCCCGGCGGATATGTTCGGCCAGGAAATCGATCAGCAACCGCACGCGCGGCAGCAGTCCGCGCCGCGACGGGAACACCGCGTGGACCACGCCGCCCTTCGGCGCCCATCCCGGCAGCACGTCGATCAGCGTGCCGTCGCGCAGGTCGTCGTCGACGACCATGCACGGCAGCTGCACGATGCCGACGCCGTGCACCGCCGCATCGCGCAGCGCGTGCATGTCGTCGGTGACGTAGCGCGGATGGTGGCGCAGTTGCGCCTGCTCGCCGTTCGGCCCGACGAGCTGCCACACGTGATGCCGCGCCGGCCCCCAGTCGAGGCTCGGCTCGCCGGCCAGCTCCGCCGGCTCGGTCGGCACCGCGCGCCCGCGCAGCCACTGCGGCGCGGCCACGAGGCGCTGCGGGCTGTCGCCGAGAATCCGCATCACGAGGCCGCTGTCCTCGAGCGGCGGGAAGCGCACGCGCAGCGCGAGGTCGAAGCCTTCGCTCAACAGGTCGACGCGGCGGTTCGTCGCCTCGAGATGCACGTGCACCGCCGGATGAATCGCCATGAAGCGCGCGACGAGCTCGCTCACGCGATATTCGAGCAGCGCGGTCGGGCAGCTGACGCGCACGATCCCGCGCGGCTCCGCGTGCCGCCGCTCGATCACCTCGCGTGCCGCGTCGGCTTCGACCAGCACCGCGAGGCAGCGCTCGTAGAATTCGCGGCCGGTTTCGGTGACCGTGAAATGGCGTGTGGTCCGCTGCAGCAGCCGCACGTCGTATTGCGCTTCGAGCGCCGCGACACGCCGGCTCAGCGTCGATTTCGGGACGTCCAGCGCGCGCCCCGCCTGCGTGAATCCGCCGTGCTCGACCACCTTCACGAAATAGTAAAGGTCGTTCAGGTCATCCATGATTGTTCCACCCATAGAACACTGACGGCATTCTAAGGGACTGGAAACGCGGTTGTTGCACGAATAGCATCTTTCTTCGATGTGGATCGATTTGGTCGACGCGACCTGAGACTTTCCCGAACGGGCCTTCGCGTGCCGGATCGATTGACTAAGCTTGGAGCATTCGCCCGCGACGCACGCGCCGACGGACGCGTGCGACAGCGCGGGCGCCCAGCCGCGACGACGATCCCGACGCCGCGGTCGCCCCACCCTGGACCCTCGGGATTTTTCTCACTTCGTGCTTTGTCTCTGGAGG